>NZ_JYJG01000382.1 GCF_000955955.1 Lentzea aerocolonigenes | reverse complement strand
GCCCTGGAGTCCACGTCGGTGCCGGTGCCGCACGCGCACCAGCTCGTCGAGGACACCTCCGTGATCGGCGCGCCGTTCTACCTGATGTCGGAGATGCCCGGCGCGGCCCTGCGCGAACGCAAGCAGTGCCCGTGGCTCAACTCCGAGAAGGCCACCGTGCTCTCGCGCAAGCTCGTCGACGTGCTCGCCGACCTGCACTCCGTCGCCCCCGACGCGGTCGGCCTCGGCGACTTCGGACGCCCGGAAGGGTTCCTGGCCCGGCAGGTGAAGCGGTGGGGCAAACAGCTCGACGCCTCCCGCAGCCGCGACCTGCCCGGCATCGACGAACTGCGCGCCAAGCTCGCCGACACCGTCCCCGACTCGAAGCGCGTGGCGATCATCCACGGCGACTACCGCCTCGACAACGCGCTGGTCACCGACTCGCCGCTGCGGATCAGCGCCGTGCTGGACTGGGAGATGGCCACCCTCGGCGACCCGCTCGCGGACCTGGGTTTGCTGTACGTCTACTGGCAGGGCCTCGGCGTCGACAACGACCCGATCACCGGCAGCGTCCCGTCGATGCCCGGTTTCCTGTCCGCCGACGAGCTCGTCGCCCGCTACACCGCCCGCACCGGCACCGACACCTCCGGTCTCGGCTGGTACATCGCCTTCGGCTACTTCAAGCTCGCCGTGATCGTCGAGGGCATCCACTTCCGCTTCGCCAGCGGCAAAACCGTCGGCGCCGGCTTCGAGAAGCTCGGCGCGTTCACCGTTCCCCTCGTGCGACAGGGACTCGCCGCCGCCCACAAGGAGCTCTGACATGGACTTCGCCTACGACGCCAAGACCGAGGAACTGCGCTCGAAACTGCTCGCCTTCATGGATGAGCACGTCTACCCGGCCGAGGCCGTGCTCGAGCAGCAGCTGCACGACGCCGCCGACCCGTGGGAACGCCAGCCGGTCCTGGAGACCCTCAAGGCCGAGGCCCGCGCGCAGGGCCTGTGGAACCTCTTCCACCCCGAGCACAGCGACGGCCTGACGAACCTGCAGTACGCGCCGCTCGCCGAGATCACCGGCCGCAGCCCGCACCTCGCCCCCGAGGCGCTCAACTGCGCCGCCCCGGACACCGGCAACATGGAGGTGCTGACCATGTTCGGCACCGACGAGCAGAAGAAGCAGTGGCTCCAGCCGTTGCTCGATGGCGAGATCCGCTCCGCGTTTTGCATGACCGAGCCCGACGTGGCCTCCTCGGACGCCACCAACATCGCGACCCGCATCGAACGCGACGGCGACGACTACGTGATCAACGGCCGCAAGTGGTGGTCGTCCGGCGCCATGAACCCCAACTGCGCCATCTTCATCGTGATGGGCAAGACCGACCCCGACGCCGACCGGCACCGCCAGCAGTCGCAGATCCTCGTCCCGCGCGACACCCCCGGCATCACCGTCAAGCGCGCCATGAGCGTCTTCGGCTACCAGGACTACGCCCACGGCGGCCACGCCGAGATCGTCTTCGAGAACGTGCGCGTCCCGGCCTCGAACCTGATCGCCGGCGAGGGCGAGGGCTTCGCGATCGCCCAGGCCCGCCTCGGCCCCGGCCGCATCCACCACTGCATGCGCCTGATCGGCATGGCCGAGCGCGCCCTCGAGCTGATGTGCCGCCGCGCCTCGTCGCGCGTCGCGTTCGGCAAGCCCATCGCCGCCCAGGGCGTCGTGCACGAGTGGATCGCCGAGTCCCGCGTCCGCATCGAACAGGCCCGCCTGCTCGTGCTCAAGACCGCGTGGCTGATGGACACCGTCGGCAACAAGGGCGCCCACACCGAGATCCAGGCCATCAAGATCGGCACCCCGCTGATGACCGAATGGGTCCTCGACAAGGCCATCCAGGCCCACGGCGGCGGAGGCGTCAGCCAGGACTTCCCGCTCGCCGAACTGTGGGCCGCCACCCGCACCCTGCGCATCGCCGACGGCCCCGACGAGGTCCACCGCATGTCGCTGGCCAAGCGAGAGCTCAAGAAGTACCTGTAATGCCGCACGCGGGGGCCTTTCGTACTGCGTGACCGTACGAAAGGCCCCCGCGTACTTCACTGACCGGCGCGGCGGTTGTGCGCGTCTGTGCGCAGCCGATCCGTTTCCGCCCCGATCCGCGCGATCTGCTCCGCGAGCCCCGGATGCCCCGCCCGCAACGCCGGCCCGGCCTCCGTCAGCGGCCCGAGCAGCCCCGCCGCGTCCTCCCCGCCGAGCGCCTGCTGCACCGCGTCCGAGTGCGGCCCGACCCGCGCGGCCAGCATCCGCAGCACCGCGGCGTTGTCCCGCGCCCACGCCGCCACGGCCTTGTCACCCGCACGCCGGTCCCGCTCGGCCCGCACCCGCTCGTCCTTGGTGCCGGTCTCCTCGGTCCGCCGCACCCGCAGGTACCGCTTCTCCGCCGCCTGACGACTGGCCACGCCCAGCGCCGGGGCGAGATCGGCCCAGCTCGTGCCCAGGGCCCGCGCCGCCTCGATCAGCTGCGGCTCCCACCCGGACAGCTCGTCGCGCAGTTCCCGCAGCAGCATCAGCGCGGCCAGAACCTGCGTGGCGTCACCGGGGGAGGCGGCCGTGTCGCGCACTGTCTCGTAGTCACTCGTCATGTCGTCCTTCCGATGACGCTCGGCACTTGTCATCGTTCCGACGACATGATACAACAGAGGCACAGCGCATTGACAGGCCAGAAGAACGAGGAGGAGTCAGATGTTGATGCGTACCGACCCGTTCCGTGAGCTGGACCGGCTGACCCAGCAGGTGTTCGGCACTCCGGGCACGTGGTCACGTCCCACGGCGATGCCGATGGACGCCTACCGCGACGGCGACGAGTTCGTCGTGTGCTTCGACCTGCCCGGCGTGACCCCGGACGCGATCGAGCTCGACGTCGAGCGCAACGTGCTCACCGTCAAGGCCGAGCGCCGGCCGATCGGCAAGGACGTCGAGATGCAGGTGTCGGAACGGCCGCTGGGCGCCTTCTCGCGCCAGCTGTTCCTCGGCGACACCCTCGACACCGACCGCATCGACGCCAAGTACGACGCGGGCGTGCTGACGCTGCGCATCCCCATCGCGGAACGCGCGAAGCCCCGCAAGATCGCGATCGGTTCGGGCGAGGACGCGCCCAAGCAGATCGACGCCTGATCCACATGGCGGGCGGCGGCCGACCGGGGGATGCCAGCGTCTACGCGTCCAACTCCGACCTCTACGCCGATCCCCGACTGGTGGAACGGGTGGACTACCGGCGTCGCTTCAAGCGCCACCGGCCCCGCACCCCGTCGGTCGTCCTCGCCCCGCACGGCGGCGGCATCGAGATCGGCACCTCGGAACTCTGCCTCGCCATCGCGGGCTACCACCCAGGCACACGGGTGCCGATCGGCCAGACCCACGACTACTGGATGTTCGAGGGCCTGCGGCCGGCCGCCAACGACGAGCTGCACGTCACCTCGTCCAACTGCGACGACCGCGTGGCCCGCACCCTCGTCACCGGCGCCTCGCACGCACTGGGCCTGCACGGCTGCACCGCCGCCGCGGCGGGCCTCGAGGACCACGACCGCGCCGTGCTCGTCGGCGGCCGCGACGCGCTGCTGCGCCTGGAACTGCTGACCAGGCTGCGCCGCGCCGGCTTCCACACCATCGACGCCGTCGACCACCCGATACTGGGCGGCTACGACCGCGCCAACATCGCCAACCGCACCCGCGGAAGGCAGGGCGGTCAGCTCGAGCTCACCACACCGCTGCGCAACGCGATGTTCGCCGAGAACACCCGCCCGAACCGCCGGCACACCACCACCGAGGTGTTCTGGGACTTCGTGCACGCCTGCCGCGCCGCGCTCGCCGCCCGCGAAGCCCTCAACAACTAGCGGCGCGTCTCGGAACGTTGGCGAGG
>NZ_JYJG01000381.1 GCF_000955955.1 Lentzea aerocolonigenes | reverse complement strand
TCTGACACCCTGGGTTCTTGCTGACCCGACAAAACACTACTAGGGCTTGGCGGTCGAGAACCCGGCCAGCTTCGCCTGACCCACCGCCGCCTTCTTCGCCGCGGCTTCCACGTCAGCCACCTTCGAGTTCTTGTTCAGGCCCGGCAGCTTCGCCACCTTCACCGCGTAGAGCGTGAACTCGTACTTGTGCTTGGAGCGCGGGCAAGGCCCGAAGAACTGCTCCGAAACAGACGCGTTGCCCATCGCCTTCTGATGCGCGCCCTTCAGCTCGGGCTCCACGACGTCGTAGCCCTTCTTGAGCCCCTCGGGCAGCCCGACAGCAGCCGCCGGGATGTCCCAGGCCGCCCAGTGCTTGCCGCCGTTCGACGTGTCGATGAAGACCAGGGCGTAGGAGGCGGCCTTCACGTCGCCGCCGGTCCAGGCGAGCGGCGGGGAGATGTCGTTGCCAGCGCCGTGGTCGCCGGCGCACGAGTACTTGTCCGGGATGTTGCCGTTGTTCTTGTAGGCCGTGCTCGTCAACGCCAGCGGAGCCGGAGCGGCGACAGCAGGGGCAGCCACAGCGAATGCGGCCAATGAGACAGCGGCCACGAAGAATTTACGCACGAAAGAACCTCCAGTTGAACGGGCGGCGGAGGTTTCCGACAACAGACATGTGACCACATATAGGTGACCGATGCAATACGGCGAGTGAGCATTCGTGTACTACTCTCCGCGATGAGTTCGCGTATCCGCCGCGTGAGCAGAGCCTTTTGAGACCCGTTCACAAGGGAGAACAATGCGGAAATTCCGGATCGGACTCGCCGCCGCAGTTGTGCTATCAAGCTTCACCACCCCAGCACAAGCCTCCGAGGACACCTACATCGTGGTCCTCAGGGAGCACATCCTCACCGCGAACGTCACATCTCAATACGACGTGAGCGTCCGCCACACATATTCATCGGCGCTGAACGGATTCTCCGCGACGATGACCGCGCAGAAAGCCGCGGACCTCGCCAAGGACCCGAACGTCGTACGAGTCCAGCGCAACAAGACGCACACCATCAGCGACGCCCAGAACAACCCGCAAGCCTGGGGACTGGACCGCATCGACCAGCGCACCCTGCCGTTCGACCAGACCTACTACTACTCGACGGACGCGGCCAACGTGCACGCGTACATCGTCGACACCGGCATCCGCGCCACGCACCAGCAGTTCGAAGGGCGCGTCAAAGAGGGCTTCGACGCCATCGACAACGACAGCAACCCCGACGACTGCCACGGCCACGGCACGCACGTCTCGGGCACGGTGGGCGGCAAGGACTACGGCGTCGCCAAGAAGGTCACACTGCACGGCGTCCGCGTCCTCGACTGCAAGGGCTCCGGCACCACCGAGCAGGTCGTCGCGGGCATCGACTGGGTCACCAAGAACGCGCAGAAACCCGCCGTGGCCAACATGTCCCTGGGCGGCGACAAGGACGACGTCCTCGACGCGGCACTGAGGAAATCAGTCGAATCCGGAGTCACGTACGCGGTCGCGGCGGGCAACAGCAACGGCGACGCGTGCACGCAGTCACCAGCGCGAGAGCCAAGCGCGATCACGGTCGGCGCGACGGCACGCGACGACAGCCGCGCCTACTTCAGCAACTATGGGACGTGCCTCGACATCTTCGCGCCCGGCCTGGGAATCCTGAGCAGCTGGAAGGACTCCGACACGGCCACGCTGGACGCGTCCGGCACGAGCATGGCCTCGCCGCACGTCGCCGGAGCCGCCGCGCTCTACCTCGCCAAGAACCCGGCGGCCACCCCGCAACAGGTCCGCGACGCCCTCGTCAGCCAAGCCACCGGAGACAAGGTCACGAACCCAGGATCCAACTCCCCCAACAAGTTGCTCTTCACGAACCACGGCATCGTGCCGCCGCCGCCCACCCCCGGCTGCGGCCGCAAGACCAACGAGAACGACGTGCAGATCCCGGACGCGGGCGAGTACGTCGGCACGGCGATCCGGTACGCGGGCTGCAAGGGCAACGCCCCCAAGGCCACCAAGGTCGAGGTGACGATCAAGCACTCCGCCCAGAGCGACGTGCGGATCGAGCTCGCCGGGCCGAGTGGCCGCACATACCTGCTGAAGGCCAACGGCACCGGCACCAAGTTCCAGCCGTACTACACCGTCGACCTCTCCGGGGAGACCAAGAACGGCACCTGGCAGCTGCTCGTCCGCGACCGCAGCGAAGGTGACGCCGGCACGCTCGAAGGCTGGGCGATCACCCTGCCCAAGAAGTAACGTGAAAAGGCGGGGCCCCGCAGGAGGCCCCGCCTTTCACGCGCTAACCCATCACGTCGAAGCGTTCGACCGCCCGCGCAGCACGGTGTTGGCCGTGGACGCGTTCTTGATGGCCGTTTCGATCTGCGCCATCGTCGACGACGAAGTGATTCCCGGAACCACGTTGGTGTTCAACGCGTACAAAGTGAACGTGTACGGGTTGGTGGAGCCACCGGGACACGGCCCGAAGAACTTCTGCGAATTCGCACCCGAGCCCATGGCCTTCTGCTTGGCGCCACCCTGCCCGGGAACGGTGAAGCCCGCTCCGAGATTCTCCGGCAACGAAGAAGCGGTCGCCGGAATGTCCCAGATCGCCCAGTGCAACTTGTTGCCGTTGTTCGCCCGGTCGGCGAACACAATGGCATAACCAGCCGCACCGGTGGACGCACCCCACGCCAACGGAGGCGAGGGATCCTGACCGGCCACACCGTCACCCGCACAGGTGTACTTGGCCGGGATCATCGCGTCGTCCGCGAAGGCGGACGACGTCAGCTTGAAGCCACCGGGCGGGTTGCCGCCCGAGTACTGGATGTCGATCAGCAGCACGCGGTCGTTGTTCGCGGTGCCGTCCTTGTCCGTGGTGGTGGTCAGCCAGATGTCGCCGTCGTGATCGACCTCGACCGTGCGCAGACGGTCGTAGGTGCCCTGGAAGTACACCTTCTGCTCGACGAGCGTGTCGCCCTCGATCCGCATCCGGTAGACGCGCTGACCCACCGTCGTCGCCACGAACACGTGGTCGTTGATGATCGTCAGGCCGGAAGGCGAAGCCGACGACGTCGACCAGGTCTTCTTCGGCGCGATGGTGCCGGAGCAACTGCCCTGGGTGCCCTCGCACTGCGGCCAGCCGTAGTTGCCGCCCTTGGTGATCAGGTTGACCTCGTCCAGCGAGGAGTCACCGAACTCTGCCTCCCACAGCCGGCCCTTGGAGTCGAAGTCGAGGCCCTGCGGGTTGCGGTGCCCCTTCGACCACACGGCGTTGCCGAACGGGTTGTCCGACGGGATCGAGCCATCGAGGTTGATGCGCAGGATCTTGCCGTTGAGGGAGTTGTTGTTCTGCGGGTTGTTGTCCGGGTTCTGCGCGTCACCGACGGACACGTACAGCTTGCCGTCGACCGGGCCGTAACGCAGGCGGCCACCGTTGTGGTAGCGGCTCTTCGCCAAGCCCTGCAACAGGATCTGGTACGTGTTCTGGACCAGTGCGCCGTTCTCGTACTTGATCCGGATGACGCGGTTGCCCTCGGACGCCGTGTGGTAGACGTACAGCCAGTGGTCGGTCGCGAACGACGGCGAGACCTCGAGGCCGAGCAGGCCGCCCTCACCGTTCGTGCCGACGGCCTGGCTGATCTTGCCCGCCAGCGTCTTCTGGCCGCTCTTGGTCAGCCGGTAGATGTTGAACGTGTTGCGCTCGCTGAACAACGCGGAGCCGTCGGGCAGGAACACCACGCCCCACGCGACGTCCACACCGGACGCGATCGTCGACACCGCACCGGGATCAGGCGTGCCGGTCGGCCCACCAGCGGCCGGAGTCACCTTGATCTCGTTGGACAGCCCGGACTGGTTGTTCTTCGCGTCCTTGGCCAGCACGCGGAACGCGTACTCGGTACCGGTGGTCAGACCGGCCACCGTCGCCGAGGTGGCGTTGCCGTCGGCGGCCTGCTTGGCCACCCCGTTGACGTAGATCTCGTACCCGGTCACGCCCACGTTGTCCGTGGAGGCGTTCCAAGCCAGGTCGACGGAAGTGGCGCCCTTGCCCGTCGAGCGCAGGTTGCCGGGAACCGAGGGAGCCTCGTTGTCCGGCGGCGCGGGCTGGGTCTTGCCGAGGACGTTGTTCGACGCCTGCGACACGTTGTTGGCCGCGTCCTTCGCGAACACGGTCCAGTCGTACTCGGTCTCCGGCTGCAGGCCGGTCGCGGTCGCTTCCAGCACGTTGCCAACGCTCTTCACGTGCTGGCCGTGCTGGTAGATCTCGTAGCCCGTGACACCGATGTTGTCCGTGGCCGCTTCCCACTTCAGCGAGACCGTGGTCGACGTCGACGAGACGAACTGCAGGTTCTTCGGCGGCGTAGGCGGTTCGTTGTCCACCGGGCCGAGCCGGACCGCGGAGATCTTGTCCGCGTTCGGGCCGCCGTTCGCGGTCGTGGCCGTGGCGCGGATCTTGTTCGCGCCGGCCTTCAGCACGACCTTCGCCGTGCGCGTCTGCCACGTCGTCCACACGCCGGTGCTGGGGAACGACACCGTCTGCGCGGCAGCACCGTCCACCGTCACCGAGACCGGGCGGTCGACCGTCGTCCCGTTGGCGTACCGGAACGTCAGCTCGTGCTCGCCGGCCTGGTCCGCGGTGATCGTGTACTCGACGTACGAGCCCACCACGTTGTCGTAGTTGACGAATCCGGTGCCGGAGAACCCGGCGTGGTTCGACTCGACGACACCCTGGCCGATGGTCGCGTTCTCCGCCTCCTGCTCCAGGGCGGGAACGGCGTTGATCTCCTCGACCTCGACGTAGTCCAGGTTCGGACCGCCCGTGGCACCGGTGGCCGTGAGCTTGATCGTGTTGGCACCCGCGTTCAGGGCCACGGTGTTGTCGACCGACGTCCACCCGGTCCACGTACCGGTGCTCGCGAACGCGCGCTCGTCGACCGCGAGGCCGCCGTTGACGCTCACGTCGACCGGCCGGTTGTCCGCGGTTCCGTTGGCGTAGCGGAAGACCAGCTTCGCCTGCCCGGCCTTCGACGCGTTGACGGTGAACTCGACCGAGCTCCCCGCGACGTTGTCGAAGTTGACGAAACCGCTGCCGGAGAACCCGGCCCAGTTGGACTCGACGACGCCCTGCGAGATCGTCGCGCTCTCTGCTTCGTACCTGACGGGCGCCGCATGAGCGCTCTCGGATACCGACATCACTGCGATGGTTGTCGCGAACGCAACACCCATCGTGCCGAGCGCGCGTAACGCCCGACCTCTGCTCGGTGCCACTGTTGTGCCTCCCACAAGACGGGTAGGGGGGATCACTCAACGCGGCGGCGGAATTCAGTTATTGAATAGAAAGTTTCCTGTCTGTCGCGCAGATCACACCATCGCATGACAACCTCTGTCAATCCCCAGTGCGAAGTGCGGGAAAGCGCTTACCGAACCCGTGCCGGGGTCCGTTACAGGTCCCGGTTCTGAGCCAGAGCGGCGATGAGATCGGTGACCGTCCGGCTCACGAGCAGATCGACCAGGTGGACGCCTGTCGACTCACGCCGCTGCCACCCGAGGCGCTCCGCGAGCGCCGACAGCTTGATGATCTCCTGAGTCGTCATGGCGCGTGATCATCTCAGGTCGGTTCCCCTGCGCCACTCGGACACGCGACGCCGAACGGGCAACATCAACCTCACGCGTGGCGGACGGCCTGCACGGCGGTGTCGTAGAGGTCGAACAGGTCGGCCCGCCCGCCCAGGCGCACCCATTCCTCGTTGGCCGTCTGCAGGCAGATGATCGCGGCGGCCGCGATCGCGCGGGCCTGCAGAGCGCGGCGGCCGGAATCGGGCAGTCGTGGCTCGATCAGCGGCGCGAACAGGTCCTGCCAGCGGGCTTGCTTCTCCGCGTGGCCGGCGCGCAGGGAGTTGTTGCCGAACAGCAGCGTGATGAACTCGAGGCGTCCTTCGGCCGTCATGTCGATCTCCTCGAGCACCTGGAACGCCGCACGCAGCGCCGTCCAGGCGTCCTCGCCGGCCGGACGCTCCGCGAGGCGTGCGGCGATCAGTTCGCCCTGTTCGGCCAGGCTGCCGAGCGCCAGGTCCTCCTTGTTGCGGAAGTAGTTGAACAAGGTCCGCCGGGAGACGCCCGCGGCGACGGCGACCTCTTCGAGGGTCGTGTTGTCGTAACCCTTGGCGGAGAACAGCTCGATCGCCGTCCGGGCGAGCAACGAGCGGACCACGGAGCGGGTCTGTTCCCGAAGAGGTTTCTGGACCATGCACAGATGGTACGTCACATCACACCGTGCACTCTGTTGCACTCAGTGCAAATCCGTGCGTACAGTGAATGACATGAGCAGAATCGACTACCGCCGCCAGACCGTCATCGTCACCGGCGCCAGTTCCGGCCTCGGCGCCGAGTTCGCCCGCCAGCTGGCCGGCCGCGGCGCGAACCTCGTGCTGGTCGCCCGCCGGGCGGACCGGCTCGAGAGCCTGGCCGCCGAACTCACCCGCGCCCACGGCGTCACGGTGACCGCCGTCGCCCGCGACCTGGGCCGGCCCGACGCCGGCCGCACGCTGCGCGCCGAACTCGAGTCCCGCGGCATCCACGCCACCGGACTGGTCAACAACGCCGGCTTCGGCACCCACGACGCGTTCACCGACGAGGATCCCGACCGGCTGCAGAGCATGATCGCGCTGAACATCGCCTCGCTGGTCGACCTCAGCCGCGCCTACATCGACCCGCTGAGCCGCATCGACAACGGCGTGCTGATCAACGTCGCGAGCCTGCTGGGCTTCCAGCCGACCCCGTACATGAGCGTCTACGGCGCCACCAAGGCCTTCGTCCTCAGCTTCACCGAATCGCTGTGGGAGGAGGCCCGCGGCACCGGCCTGCGCGTGCTGGCCGTGAACCCCGGTGCCACCCGCACCGAGTTCTACGACGTGGCCGGCAGCCAGTCCGCCGACTACGGCACGAAACGGGCGACGCCCGAGCAGGTCGTGAAGATCGCGCTCGACACGCTCGACCGCCGGTCCGCGCCCCCGTCGGTGATCACCAACGGCCGGCCGCTCGCCATCCTGAGCAAGCTCCTGCCGCGCCGCTCGATGGTCCGGTTCATGGGCTGGATGGCCCGTCGCGGAAGATCACACTGATGGAGCCGTCCAATCCGTACGTACGGATTGGATTTCCCGTCCCTGCCCTGCGACCATCTGCAGGTGCCCAGGGTGAGCCAGGACCACCTCGACGCCCGCCGCCGTCAGATCCTCGACGGTGCGCGTGCCTGCTTCGCGCGCCACGGCTACGAGGGTGCCACGGTACGCCGTCTCGAGGAGGCGACGGGACTCTCCCGCGGCGCGATCTTCCACCACTTCCGCGACAAGGAGTCGCTCTTCCTCGCTCTCGCCGAGGACGACGCGCTGCGAATGGCCGACGTGGTGGCCGAACAAGGCCTCGTCCAGGTCATGCGCGACCTTCTCGACGAACCGGAGAAGCGGACAGAAGAGCACGCGGCGGACTGGCTGGGCACCCGTCTGGAAGTCTCCCGCAGGCTCCGCACCGACCCCGACTTCCGGGCGCGCTGGGCGGAACGGTCAGAGCAACTCACCGCCGCCACCCGCCAACGCCTCATCCGGCAGCGCGAAGCCGGCAACCTGCGTGACGACGTCGACGTCACCGTCCTGACGAGCTTCCTGGAACTGGTCCTCGAAGGCCTGGTCTCGCACCTCGCCATGGGCCTGCCCGCGGACGACATGGAGCCGGTGCTCGACCTCGTCGAAGAAACCGTGCGCCGGCACCGCCGGAGCTCTTGAAGCTTCTTCACGTAAGCCGCAGGGTGGACCCATGTCCACGCTGAAGACCGCCGCCCAGTTCTTCGCAGTGCGCACACTCCTGCGCGGCTATGCGCTCATCGGTGACCCGTACGCCAAGGTGATCACGTCGCCGCCGAACAGGGACCCGTACCTGATGTACGAGCAGGTGCGCGCCAAGGGCGACATGGTCCGCAGCAGGATGGGCGCGTACGTCACGACGTCCCGCGAGATCTGCGACTCGGTGCTGCGCGACGGCCGGTTCCTCACGATGACGTTCGACGAGGCGTCGATGGTGCCGATCACGCTGGTCAAGGACGGCGAGAAGATCGTCAACCCGGTGCAGGACTCGTTCCTGATGATGAACCCGCCGAACCACACCCGGCTGCGCAAGCTCGTCCAGCCGTTCTTCACCCCGCGGGCGCTGAAGGACCGGACCGAGTCCATCCAGAAGATCGTCGCGAAGTACCTCGACGGGCTGGACGGGCACTTCGACGTCGTCACGGAGTTCGCGTCCCAGGTGCCCATGCAGGTCATCGCGGACCTGCTCGGCGTGCCCGACGACGACAAGCCGACCTTCGCCCGTTGGGGCAGCGCTCTCGCGGAGACGCTCGACGGCGTGTGGTCGCACAAGCAGCTGAAGAACCTGCACGACACGATCATCGAGTACAACGACTTCATCGACGTCCTGATGGACGAGCGCCGCCGCAACCCGCAGAACGACATCGTCAGCCACCTGCTCACCCAGCACGCGGACCTCAGCCGCGAGGATCTCGTTGCCACGACTGGGTTGTTGCTGTTCGCCGGGTTCGAGACGACGGTCAACCTGATCGGCAACGGCGTGCTGAAGGCGTTCGAGAACCCGCACACCATCGCGCCGCTCGCGCAGAGCCCCGAGTACGCCGAGGGGTTCGTCGAGGAGGTGCTGCGGCTCGACCCGCCCGTCCAGTACACGATCCGCTGGCCGAAGGAACGTCTCGAACTGGCGGGAGTCTCGCTCCCCAAGGGCATGCCCGTGATGCTGATGCTCGCGGCGGCCAACCGGGATCCGCGGGTCTTCTCCGACCCGCTGAAGTTCGACCCGACGCGGTCCAACGCGCGCGAGCACCTCGCGTTCAGCGCGGGCATCCACTACTGCATCGGCGCGGGGCTCAGCCGGATCGAGGGCGCCATCGCGTTGCACGAGCTCTTCAAGCGTTTCCCGAACCTCGCGCCGGACGGTCCGGTGTCGCGCCGGAAGTCGAAGCTCATCCGCGGCGCGTTGCGACTTCCGGTGCGGGCGAACGAAACCAAACGGTCACTGGCCGTGAAGTCGAGCTGACTTGGGGCGAAATCCGTCGCAGCACGTGCTCGACTTCACCTGTCTGGAGCAATGTTCGTGCCCCAATGACACATCTCCGTAGTGCATCCTTGAAGGCAGAGAGGGAGACCCGCCGCACCGCCGCCGCGACGGGCCTCCCTCTCGCCTTGTGCCAAGGACTTACTCGACGCCCGCCATCAGCTTGCGGATCGCCGGAGCGGCCACGGCCAGCGCGACACCGAGCACGACCGCCGCGCCGCCCAGCGTGAAGAAGTACGCCGACGGGCTCGTCGTGTAGAACTTCACGAGCTGCGCGGCCACACCGGTACCGGCCGACACCGCGAGGAACCACAGGCTCATCGTCTGCGACGCGAACGCCTTGGGCGCCAGCTTCGTCGTGACGGACAGGCCGACCGGCGAGAGCATGAGCTCACCGCACGTCATGATCAGGAACATCACGACCAGCCACAGCGGCGTCACCTTGCCGTCGGCGGCCGAGTTGCTCGCGAAGTACATGAGCACGAACGACAGACCGACGAGCACCAGCGCACCGGCGAACTTGCGCGGCGTGGACGGCGCGCGGTCGGCCAGCTTCAGCCACAGCCACGCGAACACCGGCGCCAGCACGATGATCATGATCGGGTTGATCGACTGGAACCAGGCGATCGGGAACTCCCAGCCGAACACGTGGTTGTCGACGTGCGAGTCGGCGAACTCCGCGATGACCGACGCGCTCTGCTCGAAGATCAGCCAGAACATCGCGGCCGCGATGAACAGCGGGATGTACGCGAGAACGCGCGGCTTCTCGACAGGCAGCGTCTTCTTGCTGCGCAGCATCACGGTGAAGTACGTGATCGGCAGGACGATCGACATGATGCTGATCATCAGGATGACGCCCTCGACGTCACCGAGCACGTACGACAGCACGGCCAGCGCGGCGATCACCACGACGACGCCGGCGATGAGGCCGTAGATGCGGCCCTTCTCGGCCGCGGGCAACGGGTTCGGCGCCACGGCGGCCGACCCGCGCAGGTGCTTGCGCCCGATGCGGTACTGGATCAGGCCGAGCGCCATGCCGACCGCGGCGACCGCGAAGCCCGCGTGGAAGCTGATGCCGTCCGCGAGCGCGCCGGTGATCAACGGCGACACGAAGCCGCCGATGTTGATCGCCATGTAGAAGACCGTGAAGCCGGCGTCGCGACGCGTGTCGTGCTGCTCGTAGAGGCCGCCGACGACCGTCGAGATGTTCGGCTTGAGCAGACCCGTGCCGAGGACGATGAAGATCAGGCCCAGGTAGACGCCCGTGATGCCGATGGGCAGCGCGAGGCAGATGTGGCCGCACATGATCAGCACGCCACCGATGAACGTGGCGCGCTGGCCGCCCCACACGCGGTCGGCGAGCCAGCCGCCCGCGACACCGGACATGTAGACCGCGGTGCCGTAGATCGCCACGACGGACAGGGCCAGCGTCTTGTCGACGCCCAGCCCGCCCTCGGCCACGGCCGTCCACAGGTAGAGGCCGAGGATGGCCTTCATCCCGTAGTAGGAGAACCGCTCCCAGAGCTCGGTGAAGAACAGCGTGGACAGGCCTCGGGGGTGACCGAAGAATCCCTTGTCCTGTGCGGAGATGCTGGCGCTAGGTGCGCTCACGTCATCGTCCTCTCGTGTCAACGTTGTCACGGCGGATCCGGTGCACATTACGCCGAACGCTCGTACGGTTAGAAATCAGGGTTGCGTCCGAGTGGTCCAACTCTCACGCCGGGGTGCGGGATCGAGCGGGATTTGATGCACTGCTGGGATGGACTTGATCCAGGCGCACGGGTTGGCCATGACGGAGTTCGACCGACGGGTGCGGGCGATCGCACCGGAACAGTGGGTGCTCGGCACGCCCTGCCGGGAGTGGTCCGTCAGAGACCTCGTCGGACATCTGGTCTACGAACAGCTCTGGGCTCCTGAGTTGCTCGCCGGCTGCACCGTCAAACAGGTCGGGGACCGGTTCGACCACGACAACCTGGGCGACGACCCGCTGGTGTCCTGGGTCGTGGCGGCCGCGGCGGCGCGCGAGGCGTGGCTGGAACCGGACGCGTTGTCCAAGTCCGTGAGCGTGTCGTGGGGGTCGATCGACGCCGAGGAGTACTGCTGGCAGATGACGACGGATCTCGCCGTGCACGCGTGGGATCTGGCGCGCTCGATCGGCGCGGACGAGCGGCTTGACCCGGACCTTGCCTCAACGGTCCTGGCGTACGTGGAACGGAACATCGGAGAATGGGGCGAAACTTCGATGTTCGACTCACCAGTACCGGTCGCGCCGGACGCAGATGCCCAAACGCGACTAATAGGACTGCTGGGACGTAAGCCGTAGCCCCTTGACGCGTGTTGCTTAAGTTGCGCAAAGTAGTGCCACCGCCGCCTTTAGTCAGGAAAGTTACCTGTCGAAAGAGGTGGCAATGCGCAAGCTCGCCCCAGGGCTTTTCGCCGTGTCCGCACTCGTGGCCTCCGTCCTGGCATCCCCTGCCGCCCAGGCCGCCGGTCCCAGCGCGTCGCAGCTGCTGGCCAAGCTCACGTCCTGCTCGCAGATCTCGAACGGCAAGTACCGCAGCGACACCGAGACGTCCGCGAACATCCCGGTCTGCGGCAAGAACGGCGCCGTTTGGTACAAGGCCGACCTGGACGTGGACTGCGACGGCCAGGTCACGTCGAAGTGCAACAAGAACACCGACCCGTGGTTCCAACCGGACACCGCCTTCCACGACTCGAAGGGCAAGCCGCTCGTCGCGGACAAGCTCCCGTACGTGGTGGTGCCGTCCGCGAGTGGCACGTGGGACTACCGCAAGTTCGGCATCCAGGGCGGTGGCGTCGTGGCCGTCATCTACAACAACAAGGTCGAGTACGCCGTTGTCGGCGACACGGGCCCGACGAACATCATCGGTGAGGCTTCCTACGCCACCGCCGTCGGTCTGGGCATCAACCCGGACCCGGAGAACGGCGGTTCGGACGGCCCGGTGCACTACATCTACTTCAAGAACTCGAAGGTGTCCCCGATCGAGGACCACGGGAAGGCCACGTCGCAGGGCGAGGCCCTGGCCCAGAAGTTCCTCAACGAGAACTGAGTCATCGGGTGAACTGAGTACTTGAAGCGCCCCGTCCCGCATCCCCCTCTGCCTCCTGCGAGGCGGGGCGCTCCTCCCCCGATCGCGGTCTCCCGCATCCCCCCGGAGTGGTTGACCGCAGGTGCATTTCTACAGGCAGATCGTTGTCCGGTGTCGAAGCGGTTTCAGCGGACAACGAGCTCCTGACAACGTTTTGGTCTCTTGGCACCCAACAGCGCCAGCCCCGGCGCCGGATGCGCCGGGGCTGGCGGGTGCCGGACGGATCAGCCGACGTGTGATCGACGTCCGCACCGGTGGTTGGTCGTGGGTGGACCGCTTCAGACCCTGCCAGTCGCGCGTGACCGGCCTCTGAACGTCAGATGACCTTCTGCTCCAGAGTGACGCACCTGATACCGACGGCATCGAGGTGTTCACGGGTCCGGACAAATCCGGCACTCTCGTAGAACTTCAGGTTCCCGTCACTCTCCGCCCCGGTGAAGAGCCAGACGACTCTTACCTCCGCGGGCGCGAGTGTGCTGATGCCTTCGAGCAGCCGCCTGCCGACACCCGCGCCTTGGATGTCCGGTGCCACCGACAGCCGGGCGATCTCCATGCGGTCCTGCTCGATGCGGCTGCGCACCGAGCCGATGAGCCTCTGCCCGTCGAACGCTCCGAGCGCGGGCGTGCCGTCCTTGAGGTGCCTGGTGATCTCGTCGAGGGTTTCCACGAGGGGTGGCAGGTCCCACGCCCCGTACCTCCTGGCCTCTTCCAGGTAGGCGGCGCGCTGAACCGTGAGGACCTGACCGGCGTGCTCTGAAGTCATCGGTCCGATGTGGACGTTCACGGCCCGGTGACCCCCGGCGTCCAGCTCTCCGGCAACCCGCTCTCCGTGAGGATCATCTGGTGGTCGTGGAACCCGGCCGGCGCGTCGGGCTGCCACGGCCACTGCCCCTGCGGCGTCGGCACGATGAGCTGGATCGCCGCGAACTCCGACCCGTCGTAGAGCAGGTACGCGCTCCCGAAGAACTCCGGGTAGAACCCCTTGTAGACCCGCTCGACCGTGATCGGCACCCCGTCGAAGAAGTTGTTGTACAGCTTTCCCGGCACGAACCTCTCACCATTGCTGGCCCGCACCACGTACATGTTGATCAGGTTCTCGCCCATTCCCTGCGGCAGCCCGATCACGACGGCCTCCGCGACGCCGAACCGCCGCCACGCCCCCACCGAGAACACATATCCCGGGCCCTCGGCGTCGGGGTTCACGACGATGTTGGTGTGGCCGTGCCGGTCGGCGGCGGAGAGCAGCCGGGCACGCAGTTCGATGTCTTCTTCGGAAAGCACGGTTCCCACCCTACGACTTAGAGCAGCTCCAAGGCTCCCACCTTCAGGCAGATTTGAGGCGAAACGATGGAGTCCACACCGGTTCGACTCCTAGCTTTCCTCCATGCCCAAAAGAGAATCCAGCGTGGTGGGGCGCGAGTTCGGAAACGGCGTCCGCGCCATCATCGGACGCACGGGGCTCACCCAGCGCAGGCTCGCCGAGTTGCTCGGCTGGCAGGAAGCCAAGATCTCGGACCTGCTGGCAGGCAAGGGCGGCGTGACCGAACTCGAGGTCGCCACCCTGCTCGCGTACTGCCGCGCGACCGTCGCCGAGCGGGACTACCTGCTCGCGCTGTTCCGCGAGTCCGGGAACGTCTGGCTGCAGATGCCGGAGGACGGCGTGCCGGACCAGGTCCGCACGCTGATCGAGCAGGAGAAGGAAGCCAACGAGATCATCTGCTGGTCGATGGTCCTCGTGCCGGGCCTGCTCCAGATACCCGAGTACGTCCATGTCGTCACCTCGGCCGCTCCTGTCGACGCCGAAGACGTTCCGACTGTCGTCGCCGCGAGGGTCGCCAGAGCCCAAATCCTTGAGCCGGGGCGGACGTTCACCTTCTACATTCACGAGCAAGCGTTGTGGCTGCCCGTGGGTGGCGACGAGGTGTGGCGGGAACAACTGTGCCACCTGCTGCGCCTGTCCGTCCGGAGGTACGTGAGCATCCGGATCATCCCGCGATCGATCGGCATGCACGCAGGTACGTCTGGCGACTTTCGGGTGATGAAGTTCCCGAAGTACCCACCGGTCGTCTACGTGGAGAGCGTGAAGTGCTGCCTCTTCTTCGATGACAAGGAAACCGTCGACGTCTACGAGAACATCCTGAAGGCCCTCGCAGCCGTCGCCCTGGATGAGGAAGAATCGAGGGCGGTGATCAACAGCATCTTGGAGGCCTCGGATGACCACCTGGCGCAAGAGCACCTATAGCGGCACCGGCGACAACTGCGTCGAAGTCGGCCACGGCGTTGGCATCCGTGACAGCAAGGCTCCGGCCACTCACCTGCCCGTCTCGGCAGAGGCGTGGACCGCCTTCCTCAAGGACACCGTGGCTCCACACCGGTGAGTTCAACGCTCTCTTCCCACACGCGGGCAGCCAGCTCGCGATCCGCCAGCTGACCGCGCACGGGTTCGGACCGCGGCTCACCCCGTAGCCCGAACACGCGCGGCCCCCACATCTGACCGCCTTTCACGTCCGGATCCAGCACCGCCCGAACCGCAGGCCAGGCGCCGGCGTCCTTGCCCTGCAACAAGAGCGAGGCCGGAAACGTGATCGAGTCCAGTGCGCCGCCGGGGTGGTTGACGACGCTCACCACATCGCGTCGGCGCCGGTCGAGCTCGAAGCCGAACAGCATCTGCGCCTGTTTGGACCTGGCATAGGCGTCGTCGGGTTTCACGGTCTTGCCCCTGAGGCTGCCCGTGGTGATCACGCGGCCCCCGGCGAGCAGCGGCATCAGCCAACTGACCAGCACGAAGTGCCCGAGGTGGTTGGTGCGGTACATCAGCTCGGCGTCGTCGACCATGACACCGGCGTTGCAGACCACCGCGTCGAGGCTGTCGAGTTCGTCGGCCGAGGCCTTCAGCGAGTCGAGGTCCGCGAGATCGAGCCGTAGGTGCCGTACGCGCGCATCGGGCACCACGGCACGGATGGACGCCATCGCCGCGTCGGCCTTCTGCGCGCTGCGGCTGCCCAGGACGACGGTGGCGCCGGTGGTCGCGAGCTGTTCGGCGACGTGGTAGCCGATGCCCGCGTTCGCACCCGTGACCAGGAAGGTCTTCCCCTCGGCGCGCGGCAACCGGTGAACGTTCCAGCGAGTCGTCATACCCACACCATAACCGGAGTGACTATGATTTCGTCATGACTCCGATCGGACGCCGCGAACGCAAGAAGGCCGCGACCAGGGAAGCGCTGGCGAACGCGGCGCGAGAGCTGTTCCTGGAGCGCGGGTTCGACCAGGTCACGGTCGCGGAGATCGCCGACGAAGCGGACACGGCGGTGTCGACGCTGTTCGCGCACTTCCCCGGCGGCAAGGAGGCGCTCGTCCTGGGCGACCGAACCGAACGCGAGCAGTCGCTGACCGCAGCGGTGAAGGAACGGCCAACGGGAGTCTCGATCCTGCAGGCGCTGCACGACTTCCTGGCGACGCGCGGCCCGTTCGACCCCGATCCGAGGCGCCAGGACACGCGGCTCGCCGATCTGGTGGTCGCGACCCCGGCTCTGCGCGCCTACGCCAGGTCGCTGTGGACGAGCTGCGAAACCGCCTTGGCCCAGGTCATCGCCTCGGAAACCGAAGCCGACGAGTTCTCGATCAAGCAGCTGGCCCGGTACGTCCTGGAGATCCCCGACCTGGCCGGCACCGAACCCGACCCGCCCGCCGCCCTGTCCGCCGCGTTCGCCCGCCTGCGCCGGGCCTGGCCCAACCTCTGAAAACGATGAAGGGAACCATCATCCACGTCAGGTGGATGATGGTTCCCTTCATCGTTTGCTCGGGAGGGTCAGCCGACCTCGGCCATGACCTCGTCGGAGACGTCGAAGTTCGCGAAGACGTTCTGCACGTCGTCGCAGTCCTCCAGCGCGTCGATCAGCTTGAAGATCTTCTTCGCGCCCTCGACCTCGAGCTGCACCGACACCGACGGCAGGAAGCTCGACTCCGCCGACTCGTAGTCGATGCCCGAGTCCTGCAGCGCCTTGCGGACCGGGATCAGGTCGCCCGCCTCGGACACGACCTCGAAGGCCTCGCCCAGGTCGTTGACCTCCTCGGCACCGGCCTCGAGCACCGCCAGCATCACGTCGTCCTCGGACGTGCCCGCCTTCGGCACGATCACGACGCCCTTGCGGCTGAACATGTACGCCACCGAGCCGGGGTCGGCCATCGAGCCACCGTTGCGCGTCATCGCCGTGCGGACCTCGGTCGCGGCGCGGTTGCGGTTGTCCGTGAGGCACTCGATCAGCACCGCGACGCCGTTGGGGCCGTAGCCCTCGTACATGATCGTCTGCCAGTCGGCGCCGCCGGCCTCTTCACCGCCGCCGCGCTTGCGGGCGCGCTCGATGTTGTCCAGCGGCACCGAGTTCTTGCGGGCCTTCTGGATCGCGTCGTACAGCGTCGGGTTGCCATCCGGGTCGCCGCCACCGGTGCGGGCCGCCACCTCGATGTTCTTGATCAGCCGCGCGAAGAGCTTGCCGCGCTTGGCGTCAATGGCGGCCTTCTTGTGCTTGGTGGTCGCCCACTTGGAGTGGCCGCTCATTTCTCCTCCGAACCAGTCAAACCACGAACCATGTCCACGAACAGGCGGTGGACGCGCTCATCCCCCGTGAGCTCCGGATGAAACGCCGTGGCCAGCACGTTGCCCTGCCTGACCGCGACGATCCTACCGGCGGCGTCGCCCGCCTCAGCCGTAACGGGCACCGTAGCGAGAACCTCGACGCCCTCGCTCACCGCCTCCACCCACGGCGCACGGATGAACACGGCGTGCACCGTCTCACCGGCCAGGTCGAGGTCCGTCTCGAACGAGTCGACCTGCCGCCCGAAGGCATTCCGCCGCACGGTGACGTCCAAACCACCGAGCTGGTGCTGGTCCTCGCGGCCGTCGAGCACGTTGTTGGCCAGCAGGATCATGCCCGCGCACGACCCGTACGCCGGAAAGCCCGCCTTGATCTTGGCGCGCAACGGCTCGAGCAGCTCGAAGTTGTCCAGCAGCTTGGAGATGGTCGTCGACTCGCCCCCGGGAATCACGATGCCGTCGAGCTCGTCGAGCTCCTCGGGCCTGCGGATGGGCCGTGCGGTGACATCGCACTTGGCGAGAGAGATCAGGTGCTCCTGGACATCGCCCTGCAGGGCGAGCACTCCGATGACGGGTGGGGCAGCGACAACCATGCCGACCAGCTTATTTGAGTCCCGGTTCGATGAGCGCGACCACCCGCTCCTCGTCACGCGAGTAGGGCGCGCCGATGTACTTCTGAGCGATCCGGTCGACGACCTCCCAGGCGGCGTCGCCCTCCAGCCACTCGACGACCCGGCCGCGCAGGATGATGGGCCGGAAGGGGTTGTCCGCCTCGGTCAGGGAGATCGCGACGCGCGGGTCGCGCCGCAGGTTGCGGGCCTTCTGGCTGCGCGGACCGGTCATGATCGCGATGTGGTCGCCGTGCGTGGCCACCCACAACGGCACCGAGTGCGGCGACCCGTCGGGCAGGACGGTGGCGAGGTGGGCGAGCGAGGTGCCGTCGAGCACGCGGCGGAGGTCGGCGTCGATCATCGCTGCACCTCGTAACGGACGTGGGTCACGCCGGGCGCGGGAACGACTTCGACGACCGAAAGCCGCACGTGCTTCGGCAGCGCCTGGAAGAACGGGCGGCCCTCACCGAGCAGGATCGGGACCTGGTGCAGGATCACCTCGTCGACGAGGCCCGCTTCCAGGGCCGACGCCAGCACTCCGCCGCCCATCAGGCCGACGTCCTTGCCTTCAGCCAGTTCCAGGGCCGTTTTGATCGCGTCCTCGACGTTCGTCGCGAGGGTCTGACGAGAGGTGATCTCCGGCGCCGGGCGGCTGCTCAGCAGGACCATTTCCGCCTTCGGATGCGGACTGCCTCCGCCGAAGTGCTCGGAGTCCTCGTAGGTGTTGCGGCCGGCCACCACCGCACCGACCCGTGCGGCGAGGGAGTCGAAGACGGGTGCACTCGCAGCGCTCAGCTTGAAGCCGTCGAACACGGCGCTTGGCGTGTCGCCGTCGAAGTACCAGTCGAAGAGCATCCCGCCGTCGCCGAGCCCGCGGCCCGGTCCAGGCGAGCGACCCGTGATGTACCCGTCGGCCGACACCGAGTGAGCGCTGATGACCTTGCCCATGATCGCCTCCTTGAGTTCCTTGAGGGAACCCTAGCAGTCTGAAGTTCCCTAAGGGAACCCCAAGCGCTAAACTCGGAGCATGCAGAGGACGGACTTCAGCAAGATGGCGTGCTCGATCGCGCGCACGCTCGACGTCATCGGGGAGCCGTGGTCGCCGCTGATCCTGCGTGACGTGTGGGTCGGCATGAGCCGGTTCGAGCAGCTCCAGGCCGACCTCGGGATCTCCCGCAAGGTCCTGACCGAGCGCCTCAACCACCTCGTCGACCACGGCGTGCTGGAGCGCCGCCCGTACGACAACCGCCCGCGCTACGAGTACGTGCTCACGCCGAAGGGCAGCGAGCTCGTCGACCTGCTCATGGTCATGGTCGGCTGGGGCGACAAGCACCTCGCGGGCGAGGCCGGGCCGCCGGTCCTCTACCGCCACCACGCGTGCGGCGAGATCAGCAGCGTCGAACTGTCTTGCGCCAACTGCGGCAAACCCATGCACGCCAACGATGTCGACGTGCTCGCCGGCCCCGGCTCAGCCGTGTGAGCCGGGGGTCCTGGACGTCAGTGCTCGTCGTAGTGCCCGTTGTGGGCCGCGTGCCGGTGTCCGTCGTGGACGTAGTCGACGTGGTCCGCGTGTGGGAGCGCCACGTGACCGCATCCGTCGCCGTGTGCGTGGTCGTGGGCGCCGTGCTCGTCGTGGCCTTCCGGCTCGCACTCGTCGAAATGACCGTCGTGCTCGCGGTGGATGTGTCCATCGTGGACGTAGTCGACGTGGTCGCTGTGCGGCACCCCGACGTGTCCGCAGCCGTCGCCGTGGACGTGGGAGTGCTCGAGGTGTTCGAGGTGGCTCGTTGTCATGGGACCAGGCTGCTCCGACTCGCCGCGGACCGCGTTCCCAGCCGCCCGACCGGGTGATACCCAAAAGCCGCGAGCCGCCCCCTTCGTGAGGGGACGGCTCGCGATTGTTCACCGCACGACGGTCAGTCGACGGAGACCAGTTGCTCCCTGGCCGGTCCGACGGGCTGGCGCGACTTCACGAAGCGCCACCCGAGGAACAGCACCAGGACGAGACCCGGGATGGACCAGAACGCGATCCGTTCCGCCTCACCGGACGAGAAGGCCATCTGCCCGACCACCAGGGCCAGGAAGGCCAACGT
This sequence comes from Lentzea aerocolonigenes, assembly GCF_000955955.1. GTDB lineage: Bacteria > Actinomycetota > Actinomycetes > Mycobacteriales > Pseudonocardiaceae > Lentzea > Lentzea aerocolonigenes_A. The sequence goes on along the minus strand of NZ_JYJG01000381.1, from coordinate 4,497 downwards.
CAGCCAGCCCGTGTACGGCGCGCCCGGCATCCGGTAGGACGGCCGTTCGATCTCGCCGCGCAAAGCCTTCTGCCGCAGGCGCATCTGGCAGATGATCAATGTGGCCCAGGTCGACACGACGCCCAGCGACGCGATGGCGATCGCGATGTCGAACGCGTCCTTCGGCACAGTGTAGTTCAGCACCACGCCGAGCACGTAGGCACCGGCGGTGAAGAGGATGCCGCCGTAGGGCACGTGCCGGGAGTTCATCCTGCCGGTGATCGCGGGCGCCTCGCCCTTCTGCGCCAACGACCTCAGGATCCGGCCGGTGGAGTACAGGCCCGAGTTGCAGGAGGACAGAGCCGCGGTCAGCACCACGGCGTTCATGATGTCGCCGACCGCCGGGATGCCCAGCGCGGAGAACACGGTCACGAACGGCGACTCGGTGCCGGTGTAGTGGTCCCACGGCAGCAGCATCGTCAGCAGCAACACGGAACCGACGTAGAAGATCGCGATGCGGTAGACCACGCCGTTGATGGCGCGCGGCATGATCTTCTGCGGGTCCTTGGTCTCACCCGCGGCGATACCGACGAGCTCGATGGCCGAGTAGGCGAAGATCACGGCCTGCAGGGTCATCAGGGCGACGCCGAAGCCGGCCGGGAACAGGCCGCCGTGGCCCAGGGTGTTCGTCACCGAAGCCGTCGTGCCGCCGATGTCGGCGTGACCGATCACCAGGCCGATGCCCGTCACCAGGAACACGACGATGGCCGTGACCTTGATGACCGAGAACCAGAACTCCAGCTCACCGAAGAGCTTGACGGACAACATGTTGATGGCGACCAGGACCACCAGTGCGATCAGCGCGGTGATCCACTGCGGCAGGCCCGGGAACCACTTGTGCATGTAGATCGCGACAGCGGTGATCTCCGCGATGCCGGTCATCGCCCAGTTGAGCCAGTACAGCCAGCCGGACGCGAAACCCGCCCACGGGCCGATGAACTCGCGGGCGTACTCCACGAAACTGCCGGCGACAGCGCGGTGCAGTACGAGCTCGCCCAGCGCGCGCATGACGAAGAACGCCGCGATTCCGCACACCGCGTAGGAGAGGATCAGCGACGGCCCCGCCGTGGCGAGGCGTCCGCCGGCACCCAGGAAGAGGCCGACGCCGATCGCGCCACCGATGGCGATCATCTGCACCTGGCGCTTGCTCAGCGACTTGGTGTAGCCGTCCGCATCAGTTTCCACAGAACTCACGAGGAGGTTCCTTCCGAAAACGGAAAATTGCTCGCATCGGAACCTCCCGCGCCCCGATGCGCTGATGCGTCGGAACCTTAGTGAGTGGCGGTCATCACCAAGTAATCACCTGGGGAAGGCTTAACGTAAGCGACATCACACAACGCCTTGTTCAGGTCGTCCCAAATGTCTTCGACATGCTCAAGTCCAACTGAAATGCGCAGCAAATTCTCCGGAACGCCCGAAGCGCGGAGTTCCTCACCGGGTACCAGGCGATGGGTCAGTGCCCACGGGTGCTCGATCAGCGTGTCGACCGAACCGAGCGACACAGCCGGCGTGATCAACCGAAGCCGCCGCACGATGTCCGTCGGATCGCCGTGGACGCCGAACGCGATCATCGCGCCTGTCCCCCGCATCTGCACCGACGCGGACGGGTAGCGCACGAACTCCACGGCATCGTGCTCGGCGAGCCGCGCGGCCAGCGTCGAAGCGCTTCGAGAGGCCGCCTCCACGCGCAACGGGAGCGTCGAAAGGCCTCGATGCAGCAGGTAGCCGCCCAGCGGGTGGAGCACCGCGCCGGTGATGATCCTGACCTGCCGCAACGCCGCTGCCAGCGCGTCCGTGCAGGCCACGACGCCGCCGAGCACGTCGCCGTGCCCGCCCAGGTACTTGGTGCCGGAGTGCAGGACGTACGAGGCGCCGTGCAGCGCCGGGTTCTGCAGGATCGGGGTCGCGAACGTGTTGTCGACCATGACCGGCACGGATCCGGCCTGGCGGACGACGTGCTCGATGTCGACGACGTCGAGGTTCGGGTTCGCGGGTGTCTCGACGACGATCAGCCCGGTGTCCGGCCGGATCGCGGACGACACCAGGCCTGCTTCGACATAGGTGGTGGAGACGCCCAGGAGACCGGACGACAGCAGGTGGTCGGTGCCGCCGTAGAGCGGCCGCACGGCCACGACGTGCGGCTTTCTGACCAGCACGCACGCTGCCTGGATCACCGCGGTGACCGCGGCCATGCCACTGCCGAACGCGACCGCGGTCTCGGTGTGCTCGAGCTTCGCCAACGCCTGCTCGAACCGCGCCACGGTCGGGTTGTGCAGCCGCGCGTACACGGGCGACGAGGCCTGTGCGGCGCCGGTGGCCCACACACCCAGTGCTTCCCCGCCGAGTGCCTGGTCAGGCACGGGGTAGGTGGTGGACAGGTCGATCGGGGGTGCGTGCACGCCCAGCTCCGCGAGGTCGTCGCGGCCGCCGTGCACTGCGATGGTCTCGATGCGCGTCATGGCCGGAATGGTGGAGACTTCCTCGTCAGAACGGTCGCTGAACCGCAGTGGATTCGATGGAACGGAGATTCGCCGTGTTGGATTCGATCGACGAGGCCATCGTGCGGGAGCTGCGGAAGGACGCGCGGCTGCACAACAAGGACCTGGCCGAACGCGTGAACGTCGCGCAGTCCACGGCGGTCGTGCGGCACCGGGCGTTGCGGGAGCGCGGGGTGATCACCGGATATCACGCCGAGGTCGATCTGGGCGCACTCGGACGGCACGTGCAGGCGATGCTGGCGCTGAAGATCCGTCCGCACACCAAGGAGATCGTCGACCCGTTCATGGCTTATGTGCTGTCGTTGCCCGAAACTCTTGCGCTCTCCCACGTGACAGGTCCGGAAGATTTCCTAGTGCATGTCGCGGTATCGGACGTCGGCCATCTGCAACGACTCGTTCTGGACAAATTCACCAGTCGGCGAGAGGTGACAGAGGTTCATACGAATTTGCTCTTTTCGCACGTTCGCAAGCACTGATCCCGGCCCTTTCGGACAGCGGGGCTTGAGACCCGCGGACCCTGACCGGCCCGTCATGTTACTTGCCGGTTACATCTTGACGCGATGGATGTTATCGCTCACAGTCTCTACGACCTCAGACCCCAAAAGTTCCTGCCCTGGTCGTTCTCGAAAGATGTTAGCGCTAACACTTCGCTCCTGACGAAGGGAATTTGCCATGCCGGTTGGGTTTGCGAGCACGAGATGGCGTCGCCGGTGGCGGTCCGGCTTGGCCTCGGCGGCGGCCATGGCGGTCGTGGGCGGGTTGCTCACGGTGGTCCCGACGGCGGCTTCGGCCGCCACTGTGGACACCTCCGCCTGGTACGTGCTGCTGAACCGCAGCAGCGGCAAGGCGCTCGACGTCAACGGCGCCTCCACCGCGGACGGCGCCGGCCTCATCCAGTGGAGCCGCAGCAACGCCAACAACCAGCAGTTCCAGTTCGTGGACGCCGGTAGCGGCTACTACAAGCTGCGCGCGCGGCACTCCGGCAAGGTCGCCGACGTGCAGGGCGGCTCGGCCGCCGACGGCGCCGGCATGGTGCAGTGGACCGACAACGGCGGCGCCAACCAGCAGTTCCGCCTCGCCGACTCCGACAACGGTTACGTCCGGCTGCTCAACCGCAACAGCGGCAAGGCCGTCGAAGTGCAGGGTGCCTCGGCCGCCGACGGCGCCGCCGTGGTGCAGTGGAGCGACTGGAACGGCAGCAACCAGCAGTGGCAGCTCGTCCGGGTCGACGGAGGTGGCGGCACCTGCTCGCTGCCGTCGACGTACCGCTGGACGTCGACCGGCCCGCTGGCGAACCCGAAGTCCGGATGGGTCTCGCTCAAGGACTTCACGAACGTCGTCTACAACGGCCAGCACCTCGTCTACGCCACCACGCACGACACCGGGTCGGCCTGGAAGTCGACGAGCTTCAGCCCGTTCACGAACTGGTCGGACATGGGCACCGCCACCCAGAACTCGATGTCGTTCGGTGCCGTCGCGCCGACGCTGTTCTACTTCGCCCCGAAGAACATCTGGGTGCTCGCCTACCAGTGGGGCTGGCCGGACACGTTCTCCTACCGCACCTCGACCAACCCGGCCGACCCCAACAGCTGGTCCGCGCAGCAGCAGCTGTTCACGGGCACCCTCCCCAAGGGAGCGCCGATCGACCAGACGATCATCGGCGACGGCACGAACATGTACCTGTTCTTCGCCGACGACCTCGGCAACATCTACCGCGCGAGCATGCCGATCGGGAACTTCCCCGGCAGCTTCGGCGCGAGCTTCACGAAGATCATGAGCGACACCGAGGCCAACCTGTTCGAAGCGGTCGAGGTCTACAAGGTCAAGGACCAGAACCAGTACCTCATGATCGTCGAGGCGCGCGGGGCGAGGGGACGCTTCTTCCGCTCGTTCACCGCCACCAGCCTGAACGGCTCGTGGACCCCGCAGGCCGACACCGAGAGCAACCCGTTCGCGGGCA
>NZ_JYJG01000380.1 GCF_000955955.1 Lentzea aerocolonigenes | reverse complement strand
CAACAGCGGCGCCACGTGGACCAACGACATCAGCCACGGCGATCTGGTGCGCACCAACCCGGATCAGACCAAGACCATCGATCCCTGCAACCTGCAGTTCCTCTACCAGGGACGTGATCCCAGCTCCGACGGCGTGGACTACGGCCTCCTGCCGTACAAGCCGGGCGTGCTGACGCTGCAGCGCTAGTGGTGTGGCGGCGGGCTCGGTGCAACGCCGAGCCCGCTAGCCGGCGAGCCGGAGTGCGGGCGCCAGCTGGTCGCGGCCGTCGATACCGAGCTTGCGATAGACCTTCGTCAGGTGAATCTCGACGGTGCGCAGCTGCACGAACAGCGCGGCCGCGATCTCCCGGTTCATCTTGCCCTCGGCGGCCAGCGCGGCGACCCGGCGCTCGGACTCGGTCAGGCCGGCGGGCCCGGCGGCGAGCTCCTGCCGGATCTCCTCGGCGAGGTCGTCGACGCCGCAGTCGTCGGCGAGGTCGACGGCTGTTCTGAGCTCGACGCGGGCCGGCTTGACCCGTCCGGCGAGGTGCAGCGCGCGGCCGAGCGCGAAGTGGCTGCGGGCTCGTTCCAGCAGCGCGTTCGTGGTCGACAGCAGTGCGACCGATTCCTCAAGCAGCGCAATGCCTTCGAGGCCTCTGAGCACGCCCTGTTCACGCAACACGGCCGCCAACGGCAGCACCGCGCCCGTTGCGCGCGCTAAGAGCTCTTCTGCGACGAGGTGGTCGCCTCCAAGAGGAAGCCGCCACGACGTGCTGTCGCAACCACGCGCGCGGAGCCGTTCGCCGCAGTCCAGCAGATCGCGCACACCGTCCTTGCGGCGCTCGGCCGCGATCCGCACCCTGCCCCGCGCGGCCAGCAGTGCCGGTGCGCCGAACAGATCGGGCACCTCGCCCGGCACGACCTCGAACACCTGCGCCGCCGTCTCGACGTCGCCCATGTCCAGCAGTGCCAAGGAAAGCTCGGTCAGCGCGGCGAAGATCGGCGTCGACACCCGCGCCGCCCCGCAGCTTTCGAGTGTCGCCAGCGCCTCGCGGGCGTCGGACTCCGCGGCCACCAACCGTCCAAGGTCCCTGAGGCATGCCGAACGCGCCGTGAGTGCCGCTGCGACGCACGGCCGATGCTGCCACCGCCGCGCGATGGTCAACGCACGGTCCGCACGGGCATAAGCCGCCGCAAGCTCACCACGCGTCCGCAGAAATGCGATCGCCCGCAGGTAGGGGTCGAACTCCGACGGCGTCACAGGCATGACGTCCGGGTCACCGATCCCGTCCGGTTCGAACTCCGGCTCCTCCCCCAGCAACGCCAGCAGCCCCGGCAGTGCGGGGTGCGCGGGATCGGCCTCCCCCAAGTGGTCCACGGCCGCCGGAACGTCCACATAGGACTCCGCCTCACCGAGTTCCGCCAGCAAGTCCTGAGATCCGGGCTCGTCCATGGCCCTGCGCAGGTACCTGACCGCGTCCACGACCCGGTTGCGCGCGCGGGCCCGTCCGGCGGCGGACACCAGCACCGCGGTCGCCCACTCCTCGTCCAGCGGCCGCGTCTCGACCAGGTGCTCGGCAACCGCCTCGGCCGACGCTCCCGTCTCGGTCAGCAAGCGGGCCGCGGCGGCGTGCAGGTCCTGCCGTTCGGTGATGGTCAGCTCTTCGCGGAGTGTGTTGCGCACCAACGGATGCACGAGCGAGCCGTCCGCCGACAGCAGTCCCATGCGGTGCAGCGAGGCGATCGTTCCGGCCAGCTCGCACGGTTCGGTGCCGATCAGCTCGGCGACGCGCGGCAACGTGACCTCACCGCCCAGCACGGCCAGCGCGTGCAGGGCGTCGGGGGCGTGCGGGGCGAGGCGCCGCAGCCGGACGTTGACCGTGGGCAGCAACGCCGGCGCGGTCTCACCAGGGTGCGCGCGGAGCAAGTTGAGCAGCAGCAACGGGTTGCCGCCTGCCTGCGTACGGCAGAGCGTCACGAACTCGTCGCCGGCCCGCCGCCCCAGCTCCTGCTCGACCAACGCGCGCACGCCGTCGAACGACAGCTCGTCCAGCCGGATCTCGCTGGTGCTCGCGGCGAGCAGCTCCTCGAGCGTCTGCGGCCCGGTGCACACCTCGCCCGCCCCGATCCCCGCCAGCGCGAACACCGGCAGGTGCTCGATGCGGTGCGGAAGCGTGCTCAACCACTGCAACGACGGCTGGTCGGCCCACTGCGCGTCGTCGACGACAAGAGCCACGGGCCGTTCGTTGGCCATGCGCGCGAGTGCCCGATGCAGGACGTGCAACTCCGGCAACGTCACCGGCCCCGGCTCGGCGAGCTGATCCGACTGCCCCAGCGCGGCGGCGATGCGCGGCAGGTGCTGCACCTCGTCCCCCGGCTGCACGCACACGAACAGCCTGCTCACCAGCCCGAACGGCAGCTCGCGTTCGAGATAGCTGCCTCGCGCGGCCAGCACCGTGAACCCTCGCTGCGCCGCCAGCTCACGCGCGGCGGTGAGCAGCGCCGTCTTGCCGGACCCCAGTCCCCCGGTGGCCACGACGAGGTGCCCGTCGCCACGAGCCGCCGCCGACAGCGCGCCCGCCAGCCGAGTCGTCTCCCGGTCCCGCCCGACCAGTCCAGGTTTCGCAGCCATGGGTCCATCTGAGGCCTGCCGCCCATCAACCCCCTATTGCGGGGGCATCACGCCCGCATGTGCCACCCGAGTGCGCCTCACCGCCGCCGGCCTCAAGCCGACCCATGAGCGAGCAACCACGCCGATCAGCCGCCCCGAAAGCGAGCGACAGCCCTCCAGGCGACACCGATCAGCCTCAAACGACCCATCAACGAGCAACCACGCCGATCAGCCGCCCCCGAGAGCAAGCGACAGCCCCTCAGGCCATGCCGATCAGCCTCAAGCGGCCCCATGAGCGAGCGACCACGCCCATCAGCCCGCCCCCGAAAGCGAGCGGCACCTCACGCCACCCCGAAGAACCTCAACCCGGCCGTGGTGGCCGCCGCCAGCACGATCACCGCGACGAACGGCAGCTTCCGCCACGCCGCGAGCCCTCCGACGACCACCCCGGCCGCGAGCGCCCAGCCGCCGAACTGCTTGCCGTTCGTCAGCGCCGAGACCGCGACCAGCGCCAACAGCAGCACCGTGGCCGATGCCGTCATCAGGTCGTTGACCTTTTCCGGCAACGTGACGCGGTCGCGCAGCAGCGGACCGGCGAGCCGGATCGCGAACGTGCCCGCGGCGAGGATCAGGACTGCGGTGACGGGCACGGTGCCTCCTTCTTCTTGAACACGAGCAATCCGGCCAGCGCGAGCAGCACCGGCACACCCGCGGGCAGGAACGGCGTCGTCGCGAGCGCTATCGCCGCACCGGTCAGCGCCGCGTTGCGCGTCGCCGCGTCCTTCAAAGCAGGCAGCGTGAGCGCGAGCATGGCCGCCGGGAACGCCGCGTCCAGCCCGAACGTCGCCGGATCCCCGATCGCCTGCCCCGCGAGCGCGCCGACGAGCACCCCGATGTTCCAGCAGAAGAACAACGACACGCCGCACGCCCAGTACGCCGCTCGCGCTCTCGCGGGATCCTTCTGCGACATCGCGAACGCGGTCGACTCGTCGATGAGCAGGTGACTGCCGACGATCCTGGCCAGCGGACTCCTGCCCAGCACGTCGCCGATCGCGAGCCCGAACGGCAGGTGCCGAGCGTTCAGCACGAGGCCGGCGACAACGGCAGCCGCGGGGCTGCCACCAGCGGCGACGATGCCCACAGCCATGAACTGCGAGCCGCCCGCGAAGATCACCAGCGACATCAGCACCGGCATCCACCACGGCAGGCCCGAGCCCACCGAGATCGCGCCGAACGACGCACCGGTCACCGCGGCACCTAGTGCGACTGCGGCCACGTCACGCAGAAGCACAGCATCAAGAGTTCGCCATATCGAACGCATCACCCATTACGATGAACACCTGAACGGGTGTTCGTCAAGCCGAACGGATGGACTTCTGTGTCGAACGCACCACTCGACCTCATCGCGGCCAACCTCCGCCGCGAGCGCGACCGCACCGGCATGTCGCTCTCCGACCTGGCCCGCAAGGCCGGAATCGCCAAATCCACGCTCTCCCAGCTGGAATCCGGCGCCGGCAACCCGAGCGTGGAGACGTTGTGGGCCCTGGGGGTGGCGCTGGGCGTCCCGTTCAGCCGCCTGGTCGAACCGGCAGTCCCGCGCGTCCAGGTGATCCGGGCGGGTGAGGGCCCGGTCATCCACTCCGAGCGCGCGCACTACTCCGCCACGCTGCTGGCCGCCTGCCGTCCGGGCACGAAGCACGACATCTACTGGCTGGCCCTGGAACCCGGCGGCGCCCGCGAGTCCGAGCCGCACGTGCCGGGCAGCGTCGAGCACATGATCGTGGCTTCCGGACGCTGCCTGGCCGGCCTGGCCGAGGACCCGGTCGAGCTCGGGCCAGGCGACTACATCGTCTATCCCGGCGACCTGCCGCACATCTGCAAGGCGCTGGAGCCGGGCACGACCGCGATGATGGTCATGGAGCACACGTCCTGAGTCTCACCCGGCACCGAAGCAGACCAGGGGGATGCGGGTGTCGATCGCGGACGTCCCCGCCAGCGCGCGGGCGGGGTCGACGCCCGCGGCGACGGCGCGGTGGTACGACTTCATCACCTCGACGGCCAGGTCGTCCGGCACGCGGGCCAGGCTGGCCACCACCGTGCTCGTGCCCGCGTAGAGCAGTGCCGCGCTGAACCCCAGCAGCTCGTCGCCTGCGCGCACGGTCGCTCGTCCGACGTCGCACGCGGACAGCACCACGTGCCGTGGCGCCACGGCCAGCGCGGTCAGGTCGTACGCCATCAACGGACCATCGGCGAGATCGAGGCACGAGAACAGCACGTTGTCCGGCTGATGATGGCCGTGCGCCACGAGATGCGCGACGTCGACACCGTCGAGCGCGCGCAGAACAGCGGCGACGGTCGCCGCGCTTCCCGTCAGGCACCGCGCGTCCGGGCGGACCGTGTGAATGCCCACGACCTCGGCCTCCGCGTTCGGCAGCCGTGGGCCCGCCACCAGCAGCGCGCCCCCGCGGATCGCCGGCCGGGCCGTCTGCTGGGCGAACGTCCACACCGACGCGGAAGGCGCCACGGTCACCGGCCGGCCGCGGAACTCCGGCAGCAGGCCCCACGGGAGCAGGCCGAGGTCTCCGGTCGGCACGATCACGGCGTCCCGGTCACCGAGCAGGCGCCGCAACGGGCCCGCGACGGCCCTGCTCAGGGTGGTCAGCTCCACGTTCAGCGATTTCGTCAACGCGGCTTCGAGACGGGCGGGGAGCACTCGCCCGCACAGGGCGTCGAGATCGCTCAGCAGGCGGTGCACCGCTTCCGTGACGACGCCGGTGGGACCGAGCGGCACCAGCGTGACCGACCGTTCCCCCACCACCAGCGCGGACAGGTCGCCCTCGCGATCGACCAGGCTGATCAGCACTCGGTTCGCGAGCCGGGCCTGAACCGCGGGCAGGGACACGATCCGACGGGACGGGCCACCGCCGTCCTGCTGCCAGGTTCGTTGCCGGATCAGATGTTCCAGGCGCCGGCGGCGGACTCGGGCCTGTGCCAGCGCGTCGGCCCGGCCGCGCAGCTCGGCCGCTCGCTCGTTCTCGCTGAGCTGGCGGATCTCGGCGAGCGCCTCGCGGACTTCCTGGTCGGCGGGAGCCCGGACCGGCTGCGCGAGGAACGCCTGGGCGCGGCAACGTTCGGTCCACGCGAACACCTGGCGCGGCGAGGCGGTGGCGAGCGCGATGCCCAGACCTTCGCCGGCGAGCTCGGCGCCCAGCCCGGCCACCGCCGCGCGCAGCTCGACGCTGGCCCACCGCCGCCGCTGCGCGTGCAGGAGGTCCAGGCCGGCGCGCAGTTCGCGCAGCGCCGGTCCTGAGGACGTGTGCGCCTTCGCGCGCAGGAGCCTGCGCAGCAGCCGCACGTCCAGGGGCGTGGCCGGTCCGGCACGCCTGCTGAGCGCGGGGATCTCGCGAGCCTGGTCCGGCCGTCCGGCGGCGAACAGCGCCCGCGCCGCGAGGAGATCGGCGAGATCGGCGTCGTGGCCCAGCCCGAGCGCGCGCAACCGGTCCGCCAGCCGGTGCGCCACGGGCACCAGTGCCGCGGGAGACGAGGTGAGGGCCAGCCTGGCGCGCACGACCGTCAGGTCGGCGACGGCCGACCAGGCGTGGTCGCCGTGCCGGCGGAACCTGCGTCCGGCCCTGGCCGCCCAGTTCCGTGCCGTGGCGGGGTCTCCACACGCCAGCGCGGTCTGCGCGCGGGTCAGCTCGGCCCAGGCGTAGTCCACGCTGAACCGGTCCGAGGTGAACAACGCGAACGCCGCGTCCAGCTCCCGGCCCGCCTCCCTGCCCAGGCCCGCCGCGAGCAGTGCCCGCGCCTTGTCCATCCTCAGCACCGGGAGGTACCCGGCGCCGTGTTCGGCGTAGAGCGCACCGGCGTTGTCGAACGCCCGCAGTGCCGCCGGGATGTCGCCCTCCAGCACCGCGCAGTAACCGGCGTCGTGCTCGACCTTCGCCTCGGTCAGGACGAATCCCTCGCGAGCCGCGATGATCCGGCACGCGTTCAGGTCCTCTCGTGCCCGCCGCGTCTTCCCGAGACTGAGGTTGAGGTACACCCGGTTGAGCAGCGCGGAGGTCAGCGCGAACGGCTCACCCGCGCGTTCCAGCAGTGGCACGGCCTCGTCGAACAACGGCAGTGCCTCGTCCAACCGGCCCGCGCGGTGCAGCACGAGACCGCGTTGCTGCAACAGGATCGGACGGTCGTGGTCGTTCACGAGCAGACCGGCCGCCTCGAGCGTGGCGAGGCCACGTGCGGTGTCGCCCTGTTCGGCCTCCGCGAGTCCAAGGCTGATCAGCACGTGCGAGGTCAGCACCGGATGGGCCCGCCGGACCTCTTCCCCGCCGGGGAACGACTCGGCCGGCCAGCACAGGATCCGCAGCGCGGCACGCAGCTTCCGCGCCCCTGCGGCGGGTTTGCCGCTGTTGGTCAGCCGCGACCCCTCCTCGCGCAGGAGCCGCACGCGACAGTCCAGTCGCTCGGTGGCCGCGGTCGTGGTCGTGGTCACTCCTCAAAGGACGAAGGCGGGGGTCACGATCGTGCCGGCGCCGGACAGCCGGACCACGATCTGCACGGGTCCCGGTGGCACCCGCGGGAAGACGAAACGACCGTGTGGCAACACCTCCGCCACCATCGTGCCGGTCGAGGCGCGCAGCTCAACGCGGTGCTCGCCGGGAGGGGTCAGCCAGCCGTCGAGCCGCACGTGCTCGTCCGCGTGCACCGCGATCTGCACCGCGATGGTGCCGCTCGGGCTGTCGAAGGTGATCAGCCTGCTCCGCTCGTCACCACGCGTCCCGGCGGGAACCGGTTCGAGCTCGAGCCGGGCGACGTCGAAACCGGGGCCCTCGACGTCGATCGCGAAGCAGCTGAGGAGCACGAGGTCCGGCGGCATCGGGTCGATCGCCTCGTACAGCTCGCGGACGCCGTCCAGCAGGCCGAGATCCACGGCGTCGAGGTTCGGCGGGTCACCGAAGGACGAGGTCATGACTGCTCCGCCGCGCCGGTGAGGCCGAGCAGGTCGCGCAGCTTCGCCAGGCACCTGCCGCGGGTCGGGCCGACGCTGCCCTGGCGCATCCCGAGCGTTCTGGCGATCACGCCGTAGTCGGGCCGCGGCACGAACGCCACGATCCGCAACAACTCCCGGCAGCGCCGCGGCAGCAGGTCGACGGCACGCCACAGCCGGGTGCGGTGATCCGTCACACCGGCCGCCTCCTCCGGTCCCGGCAACGGATCGGGGTGGTCCAGCATCGCGTGGTCCCCGGTCGGCACCTCCGCCCGGCCGCGGTCCCGCGTCCGCCAGGCCTCCCGTTTCGCCGTGGTGACGAGC
>NZ_JYJG01000379.1 GCF_000955955.1 Lentzea aerocolonigenes | reverse complement strand
TTTCGCCGTGGTGACGAGCCATCCGGCGAGCGCCCGCGGGTTGCGGATCGTGTGCATGTCGCGCACCAGGCTCAGCCAGGTCGTCTGCACGACGTCCTGGCTGAGCTGGTGGTCGAGGCCCTGCGCCCGCACCACGTGCCACAGCAACGGGCTCAGGACCTCGACGAGTTCGTCGAACGCCCGCTTGTCGCCGTCGCGGGCCGCCGTGAACAGCTCCGCCGTCCCCGCCCGGCGGGCGCCGGGCGAGGACGGGGAAGCGGTCCGGCTACTGTCCATCGCCCACCACGACGTGCTCCGGCACAGCGGGCATGGGGTTCGGAAGCGGCATGGTCGGCTGTGCCTTGAGCGTGTCCACGGCCGCGTTCGCCCGGTTGACCGCGTCCGCCTTCCTGGCGGCGAAGTCCTGTCCGGCCTCCGCCTTCTTGAGCAGCTCCAACGCGACCTGCGCGGCGACGTGCGGAGCCGAGAACGACGTGCCGCCCCGCCACAACCGGAAGCCGCTGCGCCGGTAGTCGTCGGAGTCGGCGCTCTCCCTGGTCTGCGGCAGTCCCGTCCCGTTGGCAGACGCGACCTGCACGATCGGTGACCGGCTCGCGTTGACGTCCTGCGGAAAGGTGCTGACCACCTGCGTGCCGGGAGCCCAGCACGACACCCAGTTGCCCTGGTTGCCGAACAACGCCTTGCTGCCGTTGGGGTTCAGCGCGCTGACGCTGATCAACGGATACGGCGGAGGCCCTGGCACGGGCACGTTCGGCGGCGGGTCCTGATGCGTCGAGAACGCGGCGGGGCAGAAGCGGTCGCTCGTGGCCAGGTTGCCCGCCGCCGCCACCACGACGACGCCGAGCGAACGCAGCGCGCGGAGCTGGACGGCGAGCGCCGACTTCGCCTCGTCCGCCTGCGTTCCCTCGTGGTAGTAACCCATCGACAACGACAGGACGTCGACCATCTTGGCCATGTTCCCGGTCTTGAGAGCGTCCTCGACCCGGATCACGAGCCTTTCCAGCGCCTTCACCAGCACGGCTTCCTCGGTGATGCCGTCGCTGTTCATCACGCGCACGGACAGCAGGCGCGCACACGGGACGATCTGCTGCACGATGCCCGCGAGGAAGGTGCCGTGCCCGAAGCACCAGGACTGGATGCCGATGAGCGGGTTCGCCGCCACCGGCACGTCCTGCGGGCCGGCCAGCGCGACCGACTGGATGGTCTGGTCGGACTCCACGAACGGACCGAGGTTGGCCTGCGGAGCGCCGGCGGGAACCCCGAGCCAGTTGTTGAACCGGATCCCGGTGTCGAACACCGCCACGACGGGCCTGCGGCCGAGCAGCGAGGGCGGCTGCGCCGGCAACGCGCGGTTCGCCTGCGGCATGGTGAGCTCCACCGGGCTGTCCGAGTAGCCGTTCCACGTCAGGCCCGCCGGGTCGTTCGGCCCGAAGCCCTGGATCGCGCCGGGCACGCCTTCCAGCACGGTGCTCGGCGCCGACGCGAAGAGCAGGTGGTCCAGCGAGACCACCTCCGCGAGGCCTTCGTCGACGTTCCTGATCGACTGCAACGCGACCCAGGCGTCCACGGACACCGCGCGTCCGGACGCCTGGAGCGTCACAGCCTCCGTGGCGAAGCCCCGCGCGTCCGGGTCCCGATCCCCGATCCTCATGTCGACCGGCGCGAGAGCGGCGTCCAGGTCGTCGGTGCGGACCCCGCTCGGCACCAGCAGCACGGACGACCGGTAGATCGTCGGGCGCGGCGCGGGCTGGTCGGGCAGGCGGACCGCGGTCGCCGGGTCGAGCACCTTGGCCCCGTACCGGTCCAGCACCTCCTGGGGCACCTGTGGCGCGAACCCCTGAACCTCCGGCTCCCGGCTCATCGCACCCGGACGGGGCCAGTAGATGGTCATGACGTCTCCCCTCGAATGACCGTGACTCGCCGCCGTCCGAACCATCCTGGCCCGGGCGGCACGGACGAGACAGGGTCTTTTGACACCAGCCGAAACGGCTGACGTCCCACGTTCCTCACGGGTCCGGGAGGACAACGCCAGATACATCGCCTCACTCATCGCCTGCCTCGTGCTGTACCTGCGGCCGCTCGAGCAGCCGTTCGTGAGTGGTTTCCGCGGCCGGCGGAAAC
>NZ_JYJG01000378.1 GCF_000955955.1 Lentzea aerocolonigenes | reverse complement strand
GAAACCCCCCCGGGAGCCGCTAGTAGCTCGCGGGACGGAATCCGCTCCACCCGGAGCCGACCTGCACCGCGCTGGACAGCGTGCCGTCGCCCTCGCCGCCCCACCGCCACAACGTCGCGTCACTGGCCCGCACCGCCACGACGTCCGCCTTGGCGTCACCGTTCACGTCGAGCACGTTGAGACCGGAGAACCCTGCCCACCCGGAGCCGACCTGACGCCCGCTGGAGAAGGTGCCGTTTCCGTTGCCCTCCCAGAAGAACAGCTCACCGGCCGTGTTCACGCCCCACAGGTCGCCGTCACCGTCACCATCGGCGTCACCACCGGCGAAGCGCGGGAACGTCGCCCAGCCCTCGCCGATGAAGATCCGCGCCGAGAAGTTGCCGGAGCCCTCGCCGGGGTACCAGTAGAGCTTGCCGCCGTCCCTGCCGACGATGTCCGCGCGGTTGTCGCCGTTCACGTCCAGCACCGCGAACCACTCCAGCGTCTGCCACCCGGAGCCGGAGTTGGCGAGCTTGGTGAACGTGCCGCGGCCCGAGTTGTGCCAGTAGTGCAACGAGCCGTCGGTGTCGGTGGCGATGATGTCCGCGAAGCCGTCGGCGTTCGTGTCGCCCACGCCGATCCGGTTGAACGACGCGGACCAGCCCGGTCCCACTTCGACAGACGCCCCGAACCTGCCGGTCGAGGTGCCGGGGTAGAGGCGCATCGTGTTGTCCGGGCCGACGGCGAGCAGGTCGTCGTAGCGGTCGCCGTTCACGCTCTCCGCGGACAGGCCGCGCGCCGCGGTCCACCACGTCGTCTGCTTGCGCGCGCCCGCCCAGCTGAAGCTGAAGTGGATGTGGTCGGTGTGCGGCGACTCGCCGTTGTAGGCCTGCCAACCCGAAGAGGCCTCGTAGGCCTTCCAGATCTTGTGGTTCCAGATCATGTACATGATGCCGAGCCGCCGGGCCAGCGCGTGCTTGTTGCCGTACTGGTCGGTAGCGAGCAGCCAGTTGATCACATCGGCGGCCTGCGCGGCCTGGGTGGAGTTGGTGGCGTTGAACGGGTAGTCGAGCGCGCGGCCTTCCTTGTGCTCGCTCTGGCCGCCAGAGGCGCAGGCACGGACCATGCCGAGGTCGGCACGGCCGTACTCGGCCTTGAGCAGGTCGCGGAAGCCGATCACGCCCGGTTTGGCGTCCGGGTCGCACGTCGTCTGGCCCACGTAGGTGGCGTACTTGTCGATCGCCGCGCCGAACGCGGGCGTCGGCGGTGCGGCGGAAGCAGGCACAACGAGCGCTAACGAGATAACAGCGGCGCTCAGCGCCACGAGCATCCTCTTCACGGTAGGTCTCCCCTGTCGAGTGGTTGGCGCTGAGCCTGGGCAGGCGGACTACACGGCCTCTACACGCGCTCCACACGTCTCGACCGGCTCCCGTTCCGCTCCTTGGCCGGGCGATCATCGCGGCGCTATACACCGGTGGTGACCCTGCCCCCGACGGTTTCCGGAGCGCGCCCGTTGCTCGGCCACACCCGGGAGTTCCTGCGCGACCCCGGCGAACTGGTGCGGCGCGGGCACGCCGAGCACGGCCGGATGTTCTCGGTGCGGCTGCCGGGCGGACCGGGGGTCGTGTTGCTGGGGCAGGACAACGCGAAGTTCTTCCACGCCGAGTCGGACGCGCTGCGGCTCTCGATCCGCGAGGCCTACCGGTTCCTCGAGCACATGTTCGTGCACAACACCTTCTGGCTCGCGGAGCACGAGGAGTACCTGCGCCAGCGGGCCGTGCTGGCGCCCCAGTTCCGCGGCGGCCGGGTCAGGCGGCACGTCGCGGAGATGGACCGCAGGACGACCGCGCTCATCGACTCGCTGCCGGACGCCGGCACGTTCGAGCCGACCGACCTGCTCGGGCCACTGGTGATCGAGATCGCCACGTCGCTCTTCCTCGGCGACGACGCGGCGTCGCGGTTCCGCGGGCTGCAGAGCGAGTTCCGGGCGTTCGCGGACGGCATGGACCCGTTGCTGCCCGGCTGGGTGCCGGCGCCGCATCTGCTGCGCAGCCACCGTGCGCGCGACCGGCTGCGGCGGATCACGTCGGCGCTGGTGGCCGAGCGGCGGGCGATCCCGGCGGAGGAACCGGACTTCCTGGAGTTGATGGCGAACGCGCCGTTGCGGGACGACGACCTGCTGGCCGACCTCGTGGTCATGCTCGTGTGGGTCGGTCACGAGACCACGACCGGGCACCTGTGCTGGGCGCTGATCGACTTGTTGCGCCACCCGCACGAGCTGGCACGCGTGCACGACGAGGCGTTCCTCGGCCGGGCGCTGAAGGAGTCCGAGCGGCTGCACCCGGTGACGCCGTTCCTGGCCCGCGTGGCCACAGTGGACATTCCACATGAGACTTACGTCATACCTCGTGGCGCGGCCGTGATGCTGCATCCCGGGGTGTCGCACCGGGACGCGGGTGTGTTCAGCGATCCGGGTGAGTACCGGCCGGACCGGTTCCTGACCGAACCGGCGTCGGCGCTGCAGGCGTTCGGCGGCGGCATCCACCGCTGCCTGGGCGAACACTTCGCTCAGCTGGAGATGAAGGTCGTGATCACGCGGCTCGCCGAACACCTGGAGATGCGGCTGCTGGACGGAGATCCGGTGGCGGTGAGGGGGCATCGGAGCAACTGGCCGCGGCGCCCCTGCCGGGTCGCGTACGCGAAAAGGCTCCCGCAGTTTTCTCCCACTTAACCGTATAGCAGGTGGGGGGCCTTGCCACAAGACCCCGGGCGTCGTTCACACTCATCGCCTCAAGCAGAACAAGGGCGCTGTGGGGAGCACGTGGGGTACGAAGAAGAACTGCAGTCCGAACGCGACTACGTTGCCGGTCTCTACGCACGGCTCGACGCTGAACGCGCGCGCGTGAAGGCGGCGTACCAGTCTGCGCTGGGTGGCACCGGCGAGACCGCGATGGAACGGGACAACGAGGTGCGGGCCCGGCACCGCGAGATGAAGCGGCTGAACGTCGCCGACTACGGGCTGTGCTTCGGCCGGCTGGACAGCGTCGACGGCGACCCGTCCTACATCGGCAGGATCGGCCTGTTCGACGAGTTCGACGACTTCGAACCGGTGCTGCTCGACTGGCGCGCCCCCGCGGCGCGCCCGTTCTACACGGCCACCGGGGCACGGCCGGAGGGCATGGCGCGGCGCCGCCAGTTCCACACCCGCCGCCGTGACGTCCTCGGCTTCACCGACGAGGTCTTCGGCAAGCTCGGCGAGGAACAGGGCGACGTGGCCCTGCTGGAGGCGTTGAACGCGCCGCGCGGCGAGGGCATGCGCGACATCGTGGCGACGATCCAGGCCGAGCAGGACGCGATCATCCGGCTCGACCACCCCGGTGTGCTGGTGATCGAGGGTGGCCCCGGCACCGGCAAGACCGTCGTGGCGCTGCACCGCGTCGCC
>NZ_JYJG01000377.1 GCF_000955955.1 Lentzea aerocolonigenes | reverse complement strand
CCGCGTCGCCTATCTGATGTACACGCAACGAGAGCGCATGGAACGGCACGGCGTCCTCGTCGTGGGACCGAACCCTGCGTTCCTGAACCACATCGGCCGCGTCCTGCCGTCGCTGGGCGAGTCGGACGTGGTGTTCTCGACCGCCGGTGGCCTGCTGCCGGGGCTGCGGACGTCGTTGGAGGACACGCCGGACGTGGCGCGGCTCAAGGGCTCGCTGAAGATGGTGGAAGTTCTCCGCGCGGCCGTCGCGGACCGGCAGCGGCTGCCCGTCTCGCCGATCCCGATCGGCATGAAGGACGTCGTCGTCGAGATCAACGCCGAGACCGCGGAGTGGGCGCGGCAGGAAGCACGCGACAGCGGCCTCCCGCACAACGAGGCCCGCAAGGTGTTCACCGAGATCATCACGTACGTGCTGACCGAGCGTGCCCTGGGCCGGATCGGGAAGGGCTGGCTGTCGCGGTCCGACAAGCAGGGCTGGGAGGACATGCGCTCGGGCCTGCTCAAGGAGCTGGCCGACGACGACCGCTTCGCTGCCGCGCTGGACGAGATGTGGCCGTTGCTGACGCCTGAGGGGCTCCTGGGCTCGTTGTACTCGTCCGCCGCACGTCTCACGGCGGCGGGAGCGGACGCGTCTCTGCACCGCGCTGACGGCGAGGCGTGGACGGTGTCGGACGTGCCGCTGCTCGACGAGCTGCACGAGCTGCTGGGCCGGGACGGCAAGGTGCAGGCCGCCGACGCAGCGGCTTTGGCCGAGAAGCAGGCCGAGGCCCGTTACGCCGCCGAGGTGCTCGACAGCCTCGTCGGCCGCCAGGACCACATGGACGACGAGGACCACCTGTTCGCCACGGACCTCATGTTCGCGGAGGACCTGGCCGACCGGTTCGACGAGCACGACACCCGCACCCTGGTCGAGCGCGCTTCGGCGGACCGCGGCTGGACCTACCGGCACGTGGTCGTGGACGAGGCGCAGGAACTGTCCGAAATGGACTGGCGGGTGCTGATGCGCCGCTGCCCCGGCCGTTCCTTCACCGTGGTGGGCGACCTGGCCCAGCGCCGTTCGTCCGCGGGGGCCTCGTCGTGGGGCCAGATGCTCGACCCGTACGTGCCGGGCCGCTGGATCTACCGCTCGCTGACGGTCAACTACCGCACGCCGGCCGAGATCATGGCGGTCGCCGCCCAGGTGCTCGCCGAGTTCGCGCCGGACGTGCAGGCGCCGGAATCGGTGCGTGCCAACGGAGTCCAGCCGTGGGCACGTCAGGTTCCGGTCGCCGAGCTGCCCGGCGCGATCGCTTCGTTCGTTGCCGAGGAGGCTTCGTTCGAAGGCACCAGCGTGGTGATCGGGCCGCCCGGTGTGCCCGGCACGATTCCCGCCTCCGAGACCAAGGGCCTGGAGTACGACTCGGTTCTCGTCGTCGCGCCGGAACAGATCCTGGCCGACGGACCGCGCGGGGCGGCCGAGCTGTACGTGGCGCTGACCCGTGCCACGCAACGACTCGGCGTGCTGCACCACGAACCGCTGCCGGCCGCGCTGTCCGGTCTGGGTGAGCCGGTGCACCGATGAGCGGTTCAGCAGGGCCCTGATCAGCCCTAGGATGGGCGGAAGTCTGGGGGGACTGCTCGCGTCGGCCAGACGATCACATCCGCGTCTCGCCGAACGGGGGCCTTCCATGACTCCGCCCATCCCACCCACTCCGCCGGACGAGCCGGTCAACGTGTGGGCGCCACCCGCCGGCCCGCCCGTGCCACGGCCCGTCTACCCGGCCTACTCCACCCCGCCCGCCGCGCCGGAACCGCGAACCTCCAGCGCGGGCGTGGTGATCGCGACCGGGTTCGGTGTGCTGGTGCTCGTGATGTTGTGCATCGCCTTCTACTCGATGTCGAAGTACGACAGCGATCCGGTCGCCGTCAGCACCACGTCCAGCTCGCCCACGACCACGACGCCGGCCAAGCCGTTCGCGGAGGTCGGCGACTGCGTGAAGCTGACCGGCACGTCGATCGACCTCAAGTACGACAAGGTCTCCTGCGAAGGAGGCCTGCACAACTACACGGTCGGCAAGGTGCTCGGCGGCCAGAGCGAGAAGTGCGGCGAGGACCCCGCCGCGTACACGAAGTACAAGGGCCACTCCGGCTACAAGAGCGTGGCCCTGTGCATGATCCCGGTGTTCGTCGACGGCCAGTGCTACGACTTCTCGCTCTCCGGCCTCTACGCCGAGATCAAGACGGTGGAGTGCGGGGCGTTCCAGTCGGCGAAGGCGAAGGTGCTCGCGAACACAGTGGACAAGGCGGCGTGCGGGGAGTCGCCGGCGCTGGCCGTCGCGTACCCGGAGATCAGGACGACCTACTGCTTCACACAGGCCTTTTAGGGCGGCCACTGAAGGTTTGAGGCCACACGATCAGGTAGTTGCGCAGGTAGGCACGCACGACCACGATGAGTGCATGCATATTGCACGCATCGGCGGTAGTGTGGTGCACATGAGCGAGCCGATCGACGAGCCGTCCCGCGCGGTGCAGATCCGCGAGGTCCCCGGCGACGTCGTGGACATCCTTCAGGCGCGCGCGGCCAAGTCCGGGCTGTCACTGACCACCTACCTGCGCAACCACCTGGTCGAACTGGCCAGGAAGCCGTCGATGGCCGAGCTCTACGAGCGGTCGAGTCGCCGCGACTGGGGCGTCGACCGCTCCACCATCGTCGGC
>NZ_JYJG01000376.1 GCF_000955955.1 Lentzea aerocolonigenes | reverse complement strand
CGACCGCTCCACCATCGTCGGCATCGTCCGCGACCTCCGCGAGGACGACGAGTGAGCTTCACCGCCGTCGTGGACACGTCCGCGCTGATGGAGTTCCTGGTCGGCACGAACCCCGACCCCGAGCTCGTGAAAAGGCTCCTCACCAGCACGTCGGCCGCGCCACAACTGCTGACTGCGGAGTCGTTGCACGTGCTGCGCAAGCTCGAGCGGCGAGGCCTGCTCACCGCAGAACAGGCAGAGGAAGCCGTCGACAACCTGTTGGACGTCCCGATCACGTTGATCGACCACCCACCGCTGGCCAGGAGGGCGTGGGGGTTGCGGCACGCGGCCTCGGCCTACGACGCGCTCTACCTCGCACTCGCCGAGCAACTGGACGTGCCGCTCGTGACGTGCGACGCCCGGCTGGCGGGCGCGCCCGGGCACAGCGCCGACGTCGAGATCTACCCGATCAGCTAGCCGAGACGAACCGGACCACGTAGGCCCCGTGCCGCGGCGGCTGCTGCCGAACCGAAGCGGGACTCCCGTACACGCTGACCGTGACGTGAGCCTCGTCCTTCTCGAGGGTCACCGGCATGTCGACCACCGTGGCCGCGCCCGTGCACGGCACCACGCGCCGCCGCTCCTCAGGCCCGCCGTTCATCCGGGGGTCGTGCGCCTCCAGCCAGGCCTCGTCACGCGCGTCGCACGTCACCTCGAACCGCAACGAGGTCGTGCTCGCGGCCACCCGCCACTGCCCACCGCTCCCCTGCCCGCTGCTGATCCCCGTCGGCCTCCGGACCGGCCGACAGCACGAACGGGCGGTCGAGCGCACCGCGAATGTGCGCCACCACCGAAGGCGTCAGCCGCACCTCGCTCAGCACCACCGGCGCTTGCGGCGAGTAGGTGAGCTCGTACCGAGGCGCCACCAGGTCGCCGTCGAGCAGCGAGAACTCCAGGGAAGCCTTGTCGCTGAACGACCGCACGTCCGCCCGCACCACGGTTCCGGCGCCAGGATGCCCGGCCGCGCACGCCGCCTCGTCAACGGCGAACCGCGCCTCGCCCTACCGCCCGACGAGCCGAAAACCCTTGTCGCGCAACATTTCCACGAAGTACGCACACTCACTCGACGCACCGGACAGCGGGCGTCCCAGGTAGAGGTCGGCCCGGTGGACCGCAGCCCGGTCCGGCCCGTCCGCGCACTCGAAGAAGTCGTGGCACCCCTTGTCGAACCGCCCGCGCACCAACGAAGCCCCCGGCGGCAACGGCGCCGCAACCACCTCGGCCTCGACCGCCTGACGCAAGGCTGCGATCTCGTCGTCACTGCGCCCGCACCCAGCCGCCAACAACACGACCACCAGCACAAACGCCCGAATCCCCCAACTCATGAGCCGATCATGGCAGCAGCACGACGAAGCCGCCGGAGGAACGCATCACCGGCTAAGCTCGACCCCAGAAGTCTGGGGGGACCTCATGAGCAGACCACCGCACGAACCGTTCGACGAGCGCGACCTCTACGCGGACAACCCGGATCCGTTCTCGGCCTTCTCCAAAGGCCCGGAACGGCCCGAGCCCAGGGGAAGCACGCGTCCCATCGGCAGCTACGAGGTGCCGGAGCCGGTCATCCCGGTGGCACCGCACCAGTCCGGCGGAGGCGTGGCACTCGCCATCACGCTCACCGTGTTCGCGTTGCTGCTCGGCGTCGCGATCTTCTTGCTCGCCACGTAAAGGAAAAGGCGCACCGCACAATGCGATGCGCCTTCATCCGAAGAGCAGTTACCAGCCGCGCTCGGCCAGGCGGTGCGGCTCCGGCACGTCCTCGACGTTGATGCCGACCATGGCCTCGCCCAGGCCGCGCGAGACCTTGGCGATGACGTCCGGGTCGTCGTGGAAGGTCGTGGCCTTCACGATGGCCTCGGCGCGCTGGGCCGGGTTGCCGGACTTGAAGATGCCGGAACCGACGAACACGCCCTCGGCGCCGAGCTGCATCATCATCGCGGCGTCGGCCGGGGTCGCGATGCCACCCGCGGTGAACAGCACGACGGGGAGCTTGCCGTTCTGCGCGACCTCCTTGACCAGCTCGTACGGCGCCTGGAGCTCCTTGGCGGCCACGTACAGCTCGTCCTCCGGCAGGTTCTGCAGGCGGCGGATCTCCTGGCGGATCTTGCGCATGTGCGTGGTGGCGTTGGAGACGTCACCGGTGCCCGCCTCGCCCTTGGAGCGGATCATCGCCGCGCCCTCGGTGATGCGGCGCAGGGCCTCGCCGAGGTTCGTCGCGCCACAGACGAAGGGAACCGTGAAGGCCCACTTGTCGATGTGGTTGGCGTAGTCGGCCGGGGTCAGCACCTCGGACTCGTCGATGTAGTCGACACCCAGCGACGCGAGGACCTGGGCCTCGACGAAGTGGCCGATGCGGGCCTTGGCCATCACGGGGATGGAGACGGCGTTGATGATCCCGTCGATCAGGTCGGGGTCGCTCATGCGGGCGACGCCGCCCTGCGCACGGATGTCGGCGGGCACGCGCTCGAGCGCCATGACGGCGACGGCGCCGGCGTCCTCCGCGATCTTCGCCTGAGTGGCGTCGACCACGTCCATGATCACGCCACCCTTGAGCATCTCGGCCATGCCGCGCTTGACGCGGGCGGTGCCGGTGACCTGGTCGTCGCTCACGGGCCAACCTTTCACGAGGGGAAGTTCCGGTGAACCCATCCTACGTCTGACGTGGCCACCTCACCCAAGCCACTGAAGCCCGGAATCAGAAGGCCACTTCACGATCAACCGCAGGTCGTGATACGTGCCACTTCCACGAACTCGAAAGGCGTTCACAACCAGGCAGGCGTCCAGTCGGGGTCTCCCACTTGTACCGGGAGGTGAACGGGTGTGAGATCGAACACTACGACTTGACGGAGGTAGCCATGGGAAGCAAGCACTCCGACAACGGCACATCGGCAGGCGCGGTCGCTGTGGACGACCCGGCCCAGGTCCGCAACGTCGTGCTCGTGGGCCCGTCCGGCGCGGGCAAGACGACGCTCACCGAAGCCTTGCTAGCCGCCACCGGCGTCCTGACCAGAGCAGGATCGGTGACCGAGGGCACTACCGTCTGCGACCACGACCCAGCCGCCGTACGACAACAACGCTCGGTAGGCCTCTCAGTAGCCCCGCTCCACCACGGCGACATCAAGATCAACCTCATCGACACCCCCGGCTACGTCGACTTCGTGGGCGAACTGAGGGCAGGACTACGGGCCGCGGACGCGGCCCTTTTTGTTGTGAACGCCTTCGAAGGCGTGGACGCCGCCACCATCGCCCTGTGGGAAGAGTGCGCTCTAGTAGGCATGCCGCGCGCCGTGGTCATCACCCGCACCGACCACCACCGCGCCAACTTCGGCAACGAGGTGATCGAGTGCCAGGCCGCGTTCGGCGCGGGCGTCGTGCCGCTGTACGTGCAGGAGGGCGACTCTCTGGTCGGGCTGCTGACATCCGGTGAGAACTACCCGGAAGAACGCGCGGCCCTGATCGAGGGCATCATCGCCGAGAGTGAAGACGAAACCCTGATGGACCGCTACCTGGCGGGCGAGGAAATCGACCAGGACACCCTCATCGCCGATCTGGAAACCGCGGTCGCACGCGGCTCCTTCCACCCGGTGATGCCCGTCTGCGCCGCCACCGGCATGGGCCTGACGGAACTCCTCGACGGCATAGCGCGCGCCTTCCCGTCCCCGCTCGAACACACAGTCCCCGACGTGACCTCCGTCGAGGGCATCCCCCAGCCCCGCATGTCCGTGGACCCCGACGGCCCCCTGGTAGCCGAAGTCGTCCGCACAGCAGTCGACTCCTACGTCGGCCGCGTGTCCCTGGTCCGCGTCTTCTCGGGCACCCTCCGCCCGGAACGCCCGGTGCACGTCTCGGGCCACGGCATGGCCGACCGAGGCCACGAGGACCACGACGCCGACGAACGCGTGGCCCACGTCTACTCCCCACTGGGCGCCACCCTGCGAGAAGTCCCGTACTGCGTGGCCGGAGACCTCTGCGCACTCACAAAGCTCACCACCGCGGAAACCGGCGACACCGTCTCAGCCCCGGAACAACCACTCCTCATGGCCCCTTGGGACATGCCGGAGCCGCTCCTCCCAGTAGCCGTGGTCCCCAGAACCCGAAGCGACGAGGACAACCTGGCCCGCAACCTGAACCGCCTGGTGGCCAGCGACCCGACCCTCCGCCTGGACCGCAACGCCGAAACCCACCAGATGGTCCTCTGGTGCATGGGCGAGGCCCACGCCGACGTGGTCCTGGCCCGCCTCCGGGCAGGCGGAGCCGAGATCGACACCGAACCGGTACGCGTGGCGTTGCGAGAAACCTTTGCGGGTTCGGCAAAGGGCCACGGCCGGCATGTGAAGCAATCTGGAGGTCACGGCCAGTACGCGGTGTGCGACATCGTGGTCGAACCACTCCCCAGAGGCTCAGGCTTCGAGTTCGTCGACAAGATCGTCGGCGGCGCCATCCCCAACCAGTTCATCCCGTCAGTCGAAAAGGGCGTCCGCGCCCAACTGGAACGCGGCCTCCACGACCACACCCCAGTAGTAGACGTCCGCGTAACCCTCGTAGACGGCAAAGCCCACTCGGTCGACTCCTCGGACGCCGCCTTCCAAACCGCAGGCGCCATGGCCCTGAAGGAAGCCGCGAACGCCGGCCGGACCACCCTCCTGGAACCCCTGGACGAAGTGGCCATCCGCCTCCCGGACGAACACATGGGCACAGTCCTGGGAGACCTCTCCGGCCGCCGAGGCCGAGTCCTGGGCACCGAAGCCGACGAAGGCGGCCGCACCGTGATCCGAGCCGAAGTCCCGTCCAGCGAACTCCTCCGCTACGCCATAGAACTCCGCGCAATGACCTCAGGCACAGGAACCTTCACCCGCCACTTCTCCCGCTACGACCCAATCCCGGAAGCCCTGGCCGCCCGGGCGAAGTAGTTCGGCGTCTGCAAGTACTAC
>NZ_JYJG01000375.1 GCF_000955955.1 Lentzea aerocolonigenes | reverse complement strand
ACCAACTCGCAGTTGGTAGTACTTGCAGACGCCCAGCAGCTAGGTGTTCTGGGGGAAGCCGAGGTTCACGCCACCGTGCGACGGGTCGAGCCACCGCGAAGTGACCACCTTGGACCGCGTGAAGAAGTGCACCCCATGCGGCCCATAAGCATGCGCGTCCCCGAACAACGACTCCTTCCAGCCACCGAACGAGTAGTAGGCCACCGGCACAGGAATCGGCACATTCACACCGACCATGCCGACCTCGATCTCGTTCTGGAACCGGCGCGCGGCACCACCGTCGTTGGTGAAGATCGCGGTGCCGTTCCCGTACCGGTTGCTGTTCACCATCTCGACGGCTTCGTCGTACGACTCGGTCCGCACGACCGACAGCACCGGCCCGAAGATCTCGTCGGTGTAGATCGTCATGTCCGTGCCGACGTGGTCGAACAGCGTGGGCCCGAGCCAGAACCCTTCCGCGTCACCATCGATCGGATGATCCCGCCCATCCACGACCAACGACGCACCAGCGGCAACACCAGCGTCCAAATAGGACGTGACCTTGTCCCGGTGCACCCCGGTGACCAACGGCCCCATCTCGCACGACGGCCCGGACCCGACCTTGACGTCCGCGATCCGCGACTTGATCTTGGAGACCAGCTCGTCACCGACGGACCCCACCGCCACGACCACGGAAATGGCCATGCACCGCTCCCCAGCCGACCCGAACCCGGCCGACACCGCAGCATCCGCAGCCAGGTCCAGATCCGCGTCAGGCAGCACGACCATGTGGTTCTTGGCGCCACCCAACGCCTGCACTCGCTTGCCGTGCGCAGTGCCGGTCTCGTAGACGTACCGAGCGATCGGCGTCGAGCCGACGAACGAGATCGCCTTGACGGTCGGGTGTTCGAGCAGCCGGTCGACGGCCACCTTGTCGCCGTGCACGACGTTCAGCACACCATCTGGCAGCCCGGCCTCGGCGAACAGCTCAGCGATGAACACAGCAGCCGACGGATCCTTCTCCGAAGGCTTCAGCACCACCGCGTTGCCGCAGGCGATCGCCGTCGGCACGAACCACAGCGGCACCATCGCCGGGAAGTTGAACGGCGAGATCACCCCGACCACACCAACGGGTTGCTGGATCGAGTAGACATCCACCCGAGTGGACGCGTTCTCGCTGAACCCGCCCTTCAAAAGCTGCGGGATTCCGCACGCGTACTCGACGGACTCCAACGCCCGCTGGATCTCGCCGCCCGCATCCGACACGACCTTGCCGTGCTCGGCGGAGACGATCTCCGCCAGCTCGCCCTTGCGGTCGTTGAGCAGCTCGCGGAACTTGAACATCACCGTCGAGCGCTGCGCCAAGGACGCGTTTCGCCAGGACGCAAACGCTTCCGCGGCCGAGGAAACCGCAGCGTCCACTTCGGACACCGACGCGAACGCGACCTGCGAAGCCACCTTGCCGGTCGTCGGGTCGTACACGTCCCCAACCCGTGAAGGCGTGTCTTCCCAGTGCTTGCCGTTGATCCAGTGCTTGATCATTCTGGGCTTGGTCACGCCTTCTCCACCGCCTGCGCGAGAATCCCCAGCGCTTCTTCGAGTTCGTCCTCGGTCAGCGTCATCGGAGGCGCCAACCGGATCACGTTGCCGTACAACCCGCCCTTGCCGACGAGCAGCCCGAGCGCCTTCGACTCGGCCAGAACAGCACCAGCCGCACCGGGGTTCGGCTCGCCCTCGGGCCCGACGAACTCGACCCCGACCATCAGGCCCTTGCCGCGCACATCGCCGATCACCGGGTACTTCTCCGCCAGCGAGCGCAGCCCGCCCAGCAGCCGCGAGCCGAGCTTGGCCGCGTTGGCCTGCAGGTCGTGGTCGAGCAGGTAGTTCACGGTGGCCAGCGCGCCGGCCGTGGAGACCGGGTTGCCGCCGAACGTCGAGATGGAGTTGGCGTTGATCGCGTCCATCAAGTCGCCACGCGCCACGACACCGCCGATCGCCAGCCCGTTGCCGAGGCCCTTGGCGAACGTCATCGCATCCGGCACCACGTCGTGCGCCTGGATGCCCCAGAAGTGCTCGCCGGTGCGACCCCAGCCCGTCTGCACCTCGTCGGAGATGAACAGGATCCCGTACTCGTCCAGGACGTCCTTGAACGCGCGGAACAGGCCGTCGGGCGGCGAGGTGAAGCCGCCGACGCCCTGGATCGGCTCGGCGATCATGCAGGCGACGTCGCCGGACGTCGTGGTCTCGATGATCTCGCGCAGGTCGTCGACGCAGGCCTTGATGTAGTCCTTGTCGTCCATCGCCTTGAACGGGCTGCGGTAGCGGTAGCCGCCGTGCACCCAGCTGACCTTGATCGGCGACAGCGCGGACGCCGACCAGCCGCGGTTGCCCGTGATGGCGATCGTGGCGAACGCCCGGCCGTGGTAGCTGTTGCGCAGAGCCAGCACCTGCTCGCTGCGCCGCGCTTGAGTGGCCAGCATCAGCGCGGTCTCGTTGGCCTCGGTGCCGGAGTTGGTGAAGAAGACCTTGGCGTCCGGGATGCCGCTCAGCTCGGCGATCTTCTCGGCCAGCTCGACCTGCGACTTGATCAGGTACAGCGTCGAGCTGTGCAGCACGCCCGTGTCGAGCTGCGAGCGGATCGCATCGCTGATCTCCGCGACGTCGTAGCCGATGGCGTTGGTCAGGATGCCCGCGAAGAAGTCCAGGTAGGTCGTGCCCTCGCGGTCGGTCACCCGGCGCCCGCTGGCGCTCGCGATCTCGATGGGCTCGTCGTAGTAGAGGGCCAGCCACTTCGGCATCACCGCGCGGTGTCGTGCCAGCAGCTCCTTGTGGGCCATCACGTCCTCCAGGCGTCGCTCCTGGTGTGGAGTCTGCTGGCGGGCCCGGTTCGCCGCCATGCACAACCTGTACCCGGATCGGCTGGTTGGCATTACGTTGTGTACATGTACCCGACCGTCGCCGAAGTCGTCGCTCTCCCGGTGATCCGGCAGGGTAAGCCGCGTTTGGTGGCCGGGTCGGCCGGCCTTTCCCGGCGCGTCCGGTGGGTGCATGTGGCGGAGATCGCAGACATCGCGCCACTGCTGCGCGGCGGCGAGCTGGTGCTCACGACCGGCGTGATGCTGCCCGAGTCCGGCCTCGCCCGGTACGTCGAGGAGCTGGCAGCGGTGGGCTGTGCCGGATTGGTCGTCGAGCTGGGCCGGCGGTGGCGCGACGACGTACCGGCCGCGCTGGTCACCGAGGCGGAGCGGCACGGGTTACCGCTGGTCACGCTGTCCGAGGAGACCAAGTACGTGGCCGTCACCGAGGCGGTCGTCGGGCTGATCGTGGACGCGCAGCTGGCCGAGCTGCGGGCCGCGGAGCAGGTGCACGAGACGTTCACCGCGCTGACCGTGGCCGGGGCCGAGCCCGCCGAGGTGCTGCGCGAGGTGGCGCGGACGTCCGGGCTGCCCGTGGTGCTGGAGACGCTCGGCCACGACGTGCTGGCCTACGACGCGGCCGGACACGACCCGGTGACGTTGCTGGACGACTGGGCGGCGCGCTCGCGATCGGTCACGGTGTCCGAGCGGACCGCCTACCACCAGACATCCGGCTGGTTGATCACGATCGTCGGGGCGCGCGGCGCGGACTGGGGACGGCTGGTCATGGTGTCGCCGGAACCGCCGCCGCACCGGCACGTCGTGGTCGCCGAGCGCGCTGCCTCCGCGCTGGCCGTGCATCGGCTCGTGGCGCGCGATCGGGAGTCGTTGGAACGCCAGACGCACCGGACGCTGCTGGCCCAGTTGCTCGGTCAGTCGCCGCAGTCACCGGATCTGGGCGCGCGGGCGGCGGCGCTGGGCGTGCCGCTGGAACGCCGTCAGCTGATCGGGGTGGCGGTTCGGCCGGTGTCGGTACTGCACGGGCAAACGCTTGCGACACAGGAAGTCCTGCGTGATCTTGCCGAGGCCACGGCACTGGCCGGACGACGGGTCACGGTCGCGGCACTGGTCGGCGTCGTGGACGACACCTCGGTGCGAGCGCTGCTGTCGGTGCCGATCACCGTTGGCGTGGAAGGGGTGCTGCGCAAGGTCGCGCGCGAGATCCACCGCACGGCGGCGTCGACGGTGGTGATCGCGGTGGGCACGACCGTGACGTCCACAACGGACGTCCGGCGCTCACTGGGCGAGGCCGCGCACGTGGCCGGAGCGGCGTTGCGGGCGCCGGGATCCCAGCTCTACCACCGGTTGGACGACGTGCGGCTGCGCGGCCTGCTGCACCTGCTGCGCGAGGACGAGCGGGTGCGGGCGTTCGCGGACCGCGAGCTCGGCCCGTTGCTGGCACGCGACAACGCCCAGGGCTCGCGGCTGGTGGAGCTGCTGCGGTGCCTGTGCGAGAACGGCGGCAACAAGTCGGCGGCCGCCTCGGCCGCCCACCTGTCCCGCACGGCCTACTACCAGCAGCTGAACCGCATCGAGCAGGTCCTGGGCGTCTCGCTGGAGGACCCGGAGTCCGTGCTCTCGCTGTACGTGGCGCTCTTGGTGCACGAAATGGGCCCGTGACTCGCACGGGCCCATTTTCGGCGTGCTTGTCAGCCGTTGATCGTCGGCAGCGTGCCCGACAGCACGTTCGGGTTCGGCACGATGCCGTTGGTCGGCAGGTCGGACAGGGCCGGCGCCTTCAGGTCGCCGACGTGCGCACCGCTCGCCAGGGCCTCGGCGTTCGGCAGCGACGGGAGGGTGCCGAGCTCGGGCGCGACCGGGTTCGGCGCGGTGCGCTCCTGCGCGGCGGCCGGAAGAGCCGGGGTCTTGCCGTCGGGCGTGACCGGCGTGGTGACCTGGCCGAGCTTCAGCGCGCCGGCCGACTCGAGCGGGTTGGCGGGCAGGCTGGCGTCGGAGACGGTCTTGTCCGCGCCGACCTCCGGCACGCCGGGCAGCGACGGGAGAGCCTCAACGGCGTTGGCCGAGCCCGCGAGCAGCGGGGCAGCACCGGCGGCGAGCAGAGCGGCGGCACGAAGCAGTCCGGAACGAGACACAGTTTTCCTCAATCTGGTTTGGGGACCGATCTTCGTTTTCATCGGCTGATTTGGTTCGCGAATTAATCCGCTCGATCGGGTGTTGAGGACTTGAACCTCCCGTGACGGGAGGTCCTACGGTTGCCGTGTGACCCGCTGGAGCATCGGTGACCTGGCCAAAGCGAGTGGACTGACAGTCCGCACGCTGTACCACTACGACGAGATCGGACTCGTGAGCGCATCAGAGCGCACGGCGTCCGGTCACCGTCGGTACACACCGGACGACGTTCGCCGCCTCTATCAGGTGAGATCGCTGCGCCAGCTCGGCCTGTCGCTGGAGGAGGTCCGTTCGGCACTGTCCCGTTCGGACTCGCTGCGGCCGATCTTCGAGGCCCAGCTGGCCGCGTTGACGACGCAGGTCCAGCAGGTCGACGCGCTGCGGTCTCGGATCGCCTCGCTGCTCGACGGTCACACCACCGAATCCCTTCTGTCCACTTTGGAGATGATGTCCGTGTACGAGAGCTACTTCACCGCCGACCAGCTGAACGACCTGCGTTCCCGCGCCGCCTCGATGGGCCCGGAGGCCGTGGAGGCGCTGAAGGCCTCCTGGCTGGAGCTGGTCAAGGAGATCCGTCAGCACATGGCCGACGGCACTCCACCGACGGATCCGCGTGTGGTCGAGCTGTCGCGGCAGTGGGACGAGCTGGGCGCCAAGTTCACCGGTGGCGACCCGGGGATCCAGGCCGCGGCGCAGCGGTCGTGGAACGAGAACAAGCCCGCGATCAGCTCGCAGATCGGCTGGCCCGCGGACGACGGCCTGGTCGACTACATCGGTCAGGCGCGCGCCGCCCGGTGACGTTGCCGAAACGGCAAATGCGCGGGTGAGTTCGGCGTGGAGTCGGTAGAAGTGGGTCATGTCCGCTGATGACGACACCCGCCGGCTGCAAGCCGCCAACCCGACCGGTTGGTTCGAAGATCTCTACGCGGAGGCCGACGCCGGCACGGCCTCCGTCCCGTGGGATCAGCCCCATCCGCAACCACACCTCGTCGAGTGGGCCTCCGGTACCGACGCCGCGGGCCGCAGCGCCCTGGTCGTCGGCTGTGGCTACGGCCGCGACTCGGAGTTCCTGGCGTCTCTGGGGTTCGACGTGACCGCCTTCGACATCTCCCCCACCGGGATCGCGGCGGTTCAGGCGCGCTACCCGGACTCGAAGGTCTCGTACGTCGTGGCCGATCTGCTCGACCCGCCCGTGGAGTGGCACCACGCGTTCGACCTCGTCGTGGAGAACATGACGGTGCAGGCGCTTCCGGTCGGCCTGCACGCTCGAGCGACCGAACGCGTGGCGTGGCTGACCGGGTCGACGCTGCTCGTGCTCGCCGTGGCCCGCGACGAGGGCCCGGTTCCCGACGGCCCGCCGTGGCCGCTCACGCCGTCCGAGATCGAGGCGTTCGCGACTGATGGCCTGACCCCGCGCTCGGTCAGGCGCGACGGTCCGAGGTGGGTCGCCGAGTTCGGACGTTAACTGGCCATGAACTGGCCACTTATGGCGGAGTTCTGCCGAATAGCGTGAATCATGCTCGTTCGTCGGCTGATCGCCCGTCTGCTCGACTGGCTCCTGGTGCTGGTCGTGGCGTGGCCGTTGGTCCACGAACCCGTGCTGGTGGTGCTCTGCGCGATCGCGTACGACGCAACGCTTCTGCGCTCGAACACCCTCGGCAAGGCCCTCACGGGGCTGCGGGTCGTGGGCCCCGCGTCCGGCCTCGGCCTCAGACGGGTGCTGGCCCGCACGCTCATCACGACCGCGCTGCCCGGCGCGGGCGCGGTGCTCGTGCTGACCGGTCTGGGCTGGCGGGAACCGGCGCTGATGGCGGGCCTCGGCTGGCAGCAGCCGTGGGTCGTCATCGGCGAGCACGTGGGTGTGAGGTCGGCGGGGTGGCTCGCCTCGCTGCTACTGGTGGGCGGGCTCGTGCTGCTCGTGCTGTCGGCGGTGGAATCCCTGGATCTGCGCGGCACCCGCACGTGGCACGACCGGCGCGCGGGCACGGCCGTGGTGCGGCTCAAAGTCGGGACTCGATGAACCGCAACGCTTCCGGCAGCACCCTCCGCCAGTAGCCGCCGTCGTGCGCGCCGTGGTCGAACGACCCTGCCGCGCCGATCTCGTTCGCCAGGTCCCGTGCGGCGTCGTGGAACGGATCTTCCTGCCCGCACCAGATCCCGGCCGGTGACTTGATGCTCGCCGCGTGCCGCAACGGTTCGTGCCGCGCCCAGATCTCCTCGGACGCGAACCCGTCGATCCGCCGGGCGTCGTCCCACGCCGGGAACAGCGCCGGGCTGATCGCCGCGACGGCTTTGAGCGGCTGCCGCGACGCGAGGTCCAGCACCCCGAACCCGCCCATCGACACGCCAAGCGCGGCGTCGACCGGCACCGGCGGCGTGAGGTTCACCCAGTAGTCGTCGCCACCGTTGATCACGGCACACCGGAACGTGGCGCCGTTGAGGAACTGCGGCAACCCGAGGTCCTGCCACCACTGAACGCTCCCGCCGCGACCGTGCAGCACGAGCACGGCCGGCCCCTCGACGCCCATCCAGGCGCCCCACGGCATCGGCTGAACGGGTACAGGTGGCACGTCCGGCACCACGCCGTCCGGCCCCGTCCACCCGAGCAGGCGGCGGCCGCGTGGACTCGTCGCGCCGAATATCCCCGCTGCTCCCAGCAGGCCCGCGCCACCCAGCAAAGCAGTTCGCCGAGAGATCCCCACACCACTCAGTGAAACAGAATGTGCGGCGATCATGACAAGCGTGGACACTTTGACACTGCCAGACGTGCAGCGGCGCACCCAGGATTCCGGGATGGAAACCGACCGCGTTCGCCGTGTTTCAGCAGCATAACAGGGGGTTGAACGATGGCAGTCGAGTCCTCACCGCCCCAGGTCACACCTGACGGCCGCGTCGAGTTGAGCGACGCAGGTCCCATCAAGGACAGCAGGTTCTTCAACCCCGAGCTCGCGCCGGTTCCGATCGAGCAGCGGACCTGGACGACGTACAACTTCTTCGCGCTGTGGATGGGCATGGCGCACAACATCCCCAGCTACACGCTCGCGGCGTCGTTGATCGCCCTGGGCATGGACTGGGTGCAGGCGTTCCTCACGATCACCCTGGGCAACCTGATCGTGCTGGTCCCCATGCTGCTCAACAGCCACGCCGGCACGAAGTACGGCATCCCGTTCCCGGTGTTCGCCCGTGCGTTCTACGGCATTCGCGGGGCGAACCTCGTCGCGCTGTTGCGAGCGTTCATCGCGTGCGCCTGGTTCGGCATCCAGACGTGGGTCGGCGGCAAGGCGCTGCACGTGATCGTCGGCAGGCTGGCGGGTGACGGGTGGACCAAAGCGTCCGTCGTGGGCGGTCAGCCGTGGACGTTGTGGTTGTGCTTCTTCGGGTTCTGGGTCGTGCAGATGCTCGTCATCTGGCGCGGCATGGACGCGATCCGGCGGTTCGAGAACTGGACGGCGCCGCTGGTCAGCATCGGGTTCCTGATCCTGCTGGGCTACGTGCTGGTGAAGGCGGGCGGGTTCGGGCCGATCCTGCACCAGAACAGCACGCTCGGCTGGGGCGCCGGCTTCTGGAAGGTCTTCTTCCCGTCGCTGATGGGCATGATCGCGTTCTGGTCGACGCTGTCGCTGAACATGCCGGACTTCACCCGGTTCGGTGGTAGTCAGAAGAAGCAGGTCACCGGGCAGATCCTCGGCCTGCCGACCACCATGTCGTTCATCGCGATCGTGGCGATCCTGACGACGTCCGGCGCGCAGGCGTTGTACGGCGAGGCGATCTGGGACCCGGCGGACCTGGCGTCCCGGTTCGACAGCACGATCCTGGTGCTCATCGCGTTGATCTCGCTGGTGCTGGCGACGATCTCGGCGAACCTCGCGGCCAACGTCGTGAGTCCCTCGTACGACTTCTCGAACGCGTTCCCCAAGCGCATCACGTTCGCGATCGGCGGCCTGATCACCGGTGTGGTCGGCATCCTGATCCAGCCGTGGCGGCTGATCTCCGACCCGAGCATCTACATCTTCGCGTGGCTCGGGTTCTACGGCGGCCTGCTGGCGTCCGTGGCCGGCGTGTTCGTCGCCGGGTACTGGGTGATCAAGAAGACGCGGCTCGAGCTCGCCGACCTCTACCTGGACGGCCGGGGCGCGTACTGGTTCAACGGCGGCTGGAACTGGCGTGCCGTCCTGGCGACGCTCGTGGGCTCCGTGCTCGCGGTCGGCGGCGCCTACGGTGGACCGTTTCCGGCGGACGGCTTGATTCCGTTCCTCAAGCCGCTTTACGACTACAACTGGGTCATCGGCTTCGTCGCCGGTTTCCTGGTTTTCTTTGCTCTCAAGGAGAACACCGCAAAGGAGAAGACCAGGTGAGCAACATCATCCGGGCGGCGCTCGTCCAGCAGAAGTGGACGGGCGACAAGGAGTCGATGATCGCGAACGCGGTCGAGCACATCCGCAGCGCCGCATCGCAGGGCGCGCAGGTGTTGTGTCTCCAGGAGCTCTTCTACGGACCGTACTTCTGCCAGGTGCAGGACGCGGACTTCTACTCCTACACCGAGTCGATCCCCGACGGCCCCACCACCGAGCTGATGTGCCAGGTCGCGGCACAGAACAACATCGTGCTGATCGTGCCGATGTACGAGGTCGAGCAGCCGGGCGTCTACTACAACACCGCCGCCGTGATCGACGCGGACGGCACGTACCTGGGCAAGTACCGCAAGAACCACATCCCGCAGGTCAAGGGGTTCTGGGAGAAGTTCTACTTCAAGCCGGGCAACCTCGGTTACCCCACCTTCGACACCGCGGTCGGCCGGATCGGCGTCTACATCTGCTACGAACGCCACTTCCCCGAGGGCTGGCGCGCTTTGGGCCTGGCGGGTGCGAAGATCGTGTTCAACCCTTCGGCGACTTCTCGTTCGTTGAGCGAGTACCTGTGGCGGCTCGAACAGCCCGCCGCGGCCGTGGCGAACGAGTACTTCGTCGGCGCGATCAACCGCGTGGGTGTGGAACCGTTGGGCGACAACGAGTTCTACGGGCAGACGTACTTCGTGTCGCCGCGCGGCCAGCTCGTCGGTGAGGCCGCTTCGGACACCGAGGAAGAGCTCGTGGTGCGCGACCTCGACCTGGACCTGCTGACCGAGGTCCGCGACACGTGGGCGTTCTACCGCGACCGCCGTCCGGACACCTACGAGGGCCTGGTGACGCCGTGAGCGTGTTGATTCGCAACGGCCTGGTCATCAACGCGACCGGCTCGCACGCGGCCGACGTGCTGATCGAGGGCGAGCACATCGCCGCTCTGGTCACACCCGGATTCGAGGTGCAGGCCGACTCGGTGATCGACGCGGCCGGGAAGTACGTGATTCCGGGCGGCATCGACGTGCACACGCACATGGAGATGCCGTTCGGCGGCACCCAGTCAGCGGACACGTTCGAGACCGGCACGACCGCGGCGGCGTGGGGCGGCACAACGACGATCGTCGACTTCGCGGTGCAGCCCAAGGGTTCCTCACTGCTGTCCACTCTGGACAAGTGGCACAGCAAGGCGGATGGCAACTGCGCGATCGACTACGGCTTCCACATGATCGTCTCCGACGTCAACGACCAGTCGTTGAAGGAGATGGAGTCGTGCATCGCGGCCGGCGTGAACAGCTTCAAGATGTTCATGGCCTACCCCGGTGTCTTCTACGCCACGGACGGCGAGATCCTGCGCGCCATGCAGAAGGCGCGCGAGACCGGTGCCACGATCATGATGCACGCCGAGAACGGCATCGCGATCGACCAGCTCGTCGCGCAGGCACTGGCTTCCGGCCTGGGCGATCCCGTTCAGCACGGCCTGACCCGGCCGCCGGAGCTGGAGGGCGAGGCCACCTCACGCGCCATCCAGCTGGCTCGCGTCACCGGTTCTCCGTTGTACATCGTGCACCTGTCGGCCGCGCAGGCACTCGACGCGGTGACAGCCGCTCGTGACACGGGCCAGAACGTGTTCGCCGAGACGTGCCCGCAGTACCTGTACCTGTCTTTGGAGGACCTGGCGCGGCCGGGATTCGAAGGCGCGAAGTACGTGGCGTCGCCTCCGTTGCGCCCCAAGGAACACCAGTCGTCGTTGTGGCGGGGTCTTCGCACGAACGACCTGTCCGTCGTCAGCACCGACCACTGCCCGTTCTGCTTCAAGGACCAGAAGCAGCTCGGCGTCGGCGACTTCTCCAAGATCCCCAACGGCATGCCGGGCGTCGAGCACCGCGTCGACCTGCTGCACCAGGGCGTCGTGAAGGGCGAGATCACCCGCGAGCGCTGGGTCGAGATCGTCGCCACCACCCCGGCCCGCATGTTCGGCATGTACCCGCGCAAGGGCGTGATCGCACCGGGCGCCGACGCCGACGTCGTGATCTACGACCCGGCAGCCACCCAGACGATCTCCGCCGAGACCCACCACATGGCCGTGGACTACTCGGCCTACGAGGGCTTCGACCTCACCGGCCGCGTGGACACCGTGTTCTCGCGCGGCCGCAAGGTGATCGCCGACGGCGCCTACCACGGCTCGACGGGCCACGGCCGTTTCGTGTCCCGCGAGCTCAACCAGTACCTCGTGTAGAGAAAGGCGTTTTCGTGGACTTCGGCATCGTGCTGCAGACCGACCCGCCAGCGCGGGACGTGGTGGAAGGCCTCCGCGCCGCCGAGGACTGCGGCTTCCGTTATGGCTGGACGTTCGACTCCTGCGTGCTGTGGCAGGAGCCGTTCGTCATCTACTCCCAGGTCCTGGCTGCCACTCGCGACCTGGTCATCGGCCCGATGGTCACCAATCCGTCCACAAGGGACTGGTCGGTGACGGCATCACTCTTCGCGACGCTGAACGACATGTTCGGCAACCGCACGGTCTGCGGCATCGGCCGGGGCGACTCGGCCCGCCGTGTGATCGGCCAGAAACCGGCCTCCCTGGCCACGCTCGGCGAGGCGATGCACGTGATCAAGGACCTGGCCGAAGGGCGTTCCGTCGAGCACCACGGCACAGCGGTGCAGATCCCGTGGGTGCGCAACGGAAAGCTCGAAATGTGGATGGCCGCCTACGGTCCCAAGGCGCTGAAGATGGTCGGCGAGCAGGCCGACGGCTTCATCCTGCAGACCGCCGACCCGGACATCGCCCGCTGGACCATCGGCTCCGTCCGCGAGGCAGCAGTCGCCGCCGGACGCGACCCGTCGTCCATCACGATGTGCGTGGCAGCCCCTGCCTACGTCGGAACTGATCTCTCCCACCAGCGGGAT
The DNA here is from genome assembly GCF_000955955.1 of Lentzea aerocolonigenes. GTDB lineage: Bacteria > Actinomycetota > Actinomycetes > Mycobacteriales > Pseudonocardiaceae > Lentzea > Lentzea aerocolonigenes_A. The sequence goes on along the minus strand of NZ_JYJG01000375.1, from coordinate 4,239 downwards.
CAGTTGCGCTGGTTCGGCGGCATGGTCGGCAACCACGTGGCGGACCTCGTCGCCCGCTACGGAGATTCCGGCGTGGTCCCCAAGGCCCTGACCGACTACATCAAGGACCGCGAGGGCTACGACTACTCCCACCACGGCAAGGCGGGCAACCGGTCGACCGACTTCGTGCCGGACGCGATCGTCGACCGCTTCTGCCTGGTGGGCCCGGAATCCGCGCACATCGAGCGGTTGCAGGAGCTCAAGGAGATCGGCGTCGACAACTTCGCGTTGTACTTGATGCACGACGAGAAGGACAAGACGCGCGACGCCTACGGCTCCTCGATCATCCAGGCGGTGTGACCCAGGCCGGGCCGGCCGTGTCCGCCGTTTCGGCGGACACGGCCGATCGGCGTTCTGCAAGCGCGGACCGGCTCAGCGGACCGTACGGATCTCGCCGTCCCAGTCGTCGGTCATCAGTGCGGGCAGGAGTTCCGCCAGCTGCACCGGGTACACCGTGTCCTCCGTGGACCGCAGCTCCTCCGCACTCCACCACCGGTAGCCCGAGATGCTGTGCTCCTCGACGTCGTTGAACCCGGACGTGTCGACGTCCAAGCCGTCCACCTGAGCGTGGAAGAACCACTCCTCGGCGTCGAACGTCTCGCCGTCGAAGCTGAACACCGCGCGGCGGCGCCAGATCGGGCCGACCAGAGCATCGGGCGCGAGCTTCAGGCCCGTTTCCTCGAAGGCTTCGCGCAGCGCCGTGTCGCGGAGTTCCTCGCCGTCTTCCACACCTCCGCCGACGGTGAACCAGAACAGTTCCTGGGGACGGGCCGGGTCGAAGCCCTGGAACAGCAGGACGCGGCCGGAGGAGTCGGTCAGGACCACTCGGGCGGACGGGCGCGGGGTCAGCATCACGGCTTCGGACGGGGCCGCGGGTTCGGCGATCTCGAAGTACGACGGCTGTGGGGCGGTGCCGCTCAAACGCAGCCAGCGGACGATGCGGCGGCGGCGTTGGACGAGGGTGTCGCGGACGGCGTCGTTGTGCACGCGGCGGGCCAGCACCACGCGTTCCTCGGCGTCGGCGAGCTCGAAGGCCAGGGCCGGCGCCACGGACGTGCGGTCGAGGGCGCCCAGCAGGCCCGAGAGTTCGTTCTCGGCCAGTTCCCGCTCAGCACGCGAGGCCGACTCGGCGCGCGAGGCAGCTGAAGACAGTGCGGGGTCCAGGAGAGCGCGGGTCACCACGGCGCGGCGGGCCAGGGCGGCGTCCAGGGCGGCCCAGGCAGCGTCGGTGCGGACGTGCAGGCGGTCCAGGCGGTTGGCGATGGCGAGGATCCAGGCGGACAGCAGGAGCGTGACCAGGACGACTACGAGCGCAGCGGTCATGGCCGGCGCACCCCGTGCGGGTCGGCGACATCGAGCACAGCGGTCATGCCTCGCTCACCCGGCGCGGGTCGGCGGCGATCGCCGTTTCGTAGACGCGCAACACCTGCGACGCCACCACGGACCAGTCGAAGGCCTGGACGCGCTGTGAGCCCAGGTCGACGTACTCGGCCCGCAAAGCGCTGTCCCGCAACACCGAACGCAGCGCGGAAGCCAAGGCGTGAGCGTCGCCGACGGGGAACAGAGCGCCTGCCTTGCCGTCGTCGAGAACACGGCGGAACGCGTCCAGATCTGACGCCACCACGGCAGTGCCGGCGGACATCGCCTCGGTCAGGATGATGCCGAAGGACTCGCCGCCGGTGTTCGGCGCCACGTAGACGTCCACCGACCGCAGCATCCGCGCCTTCTCGGCATCGTCGACCTGCCCCAGGAAATCGACCCGGGAAGCGAAGGGTCCGTCGAACGTGTTCTCACCGCGGCCCACGACCAGCAGGCGCAGGTCCGGGAACTCGTCGGCGATCAGGCCGAACGCCTCCCACAACACGGGCATGCCCTTGCGCGGCTCGTCGTAGCGGCCGACGAAGCCGATCGTGCCGCCGGGACGCGGGTAGCCGTCCAAAGTGGACGCCGAGGCGAAGAAGTCGACGTCGACGCCGTTGGGGATCTCGACCGCGTCGCCGCCGAGGTGCTCGACCTGGACGCGGCGGGCCAGCGCGGAGACGGCGATGCGGGCGGTGACCTTCTCCAGGAACGGCTGCAGCACGCCCTGGAACGCCGACAGCATCTTGGAGCGCGGCGTCGAGGTGTGGAAGGTGGCGACGATCGGGCCGTCGGCGACCATCAGCGCCAGCATCGACAGCGACGGCGCGGTGGGTTCGTGCAGGTGCAGGACGTCGAACTGGTGCTCGTCGATCCACCGGCGGACCCGCGCGTACGAGACGGGGCCGAAGGACAGCCGGGCCACCGAGCCGTTGTACGGGATGCCGACCGCGCGGCCGGCGGAGGTGACGAAGTCCGGCAGCTCGTTGTCGTCGTCCGCGGGCGCGAGCACGTTCACGGTGTGCCCGAGCGCGATCAGGGCGCGGGCGAGGTCGACGACGTGGGCCTGCACTCCCCCTGGCACGTCGAAGGAATACGGGCAGACAATGCCGACCTTCACCGCGAGAGCCTCCTGGCCAGAGCGGCGCGTCGGCTTTCCGGCAGGTCGGCGAGCCAGAGCTGCTGCAGCATGTGCCAGTCGGCCGGGTGGGCGGCGATGTCGGCGGCGAACACGTCGGCGATCGCCTGCGTCGCGGCCTGCACGGTGCTGACCTTGATCGGCGGGTGGATGCGGAAGTGCCAGCCGTCCTCGGTGAACCAGCAGCCGACCGGCATCAGCGCGGCACCGGTCGTCGCGGCCAGGTGCGCGGGGCCGGCGGGCATCAGCGTCTGCTCGCCGAAGAACGTCACGGGCACGCCGGACGATGTAAGGTCGCGGTCGGCCAGCAGGCACACGACCTTGTTGTCCCGCAGCCGCTCGGCCAGCACCGTCGCGGGTGGACGGTCGCCGCCGTTGAGCGGCAGCACCTCGAAGCCGAGCGTCTCGCGGAACTCCACGAACTTCCGGTACAACGACTCGGGCTTCAGCCGTTCCGCGACCGTCGTGAACGTGCCGGAGTGGCCCACGAGCCAGACGCCGGCCATGTCCCAGTTACCGCTGTGCGGGAGAGCGACGACCGCGCCGGTGCCGTTCTTCAGCGCCGCGTCGAGGTTCTCCACGCCGGACACCTGCGAGTTGCATTTCTCGTACGCCGCGCGCAGGTCCATCGACGGCAGCCGGAACGCCTCGCACCAGTAGCGCGCGTACGACCGCAACGAGTCCCGCACGAGCTCGTCGAGCTCTTCCTCGCCCGCCTGCGGGACGACCCGGCGCAGGTTGGTGCGCAGCTGCAGCACGCCCGCCCCGCCACGCTTCGCCGCGTAGTCGGCACCCGCGTTGAACAGCGCCCGAGCCCACTTCTCCGGCAGGAGACGGATCAGCCGCCACCCGGCCGTGTACCCGAGCGTCGCGAGGTTCACGCGGCCTCCCGCGCGGACTTCGCGACCGCGAAGATCCGCTGCAGCACCGTCGCCACCGTCATGACCGCCAGCAGCCACAGCGAGATGTCCATGAGATGCGGCACGCCCAGCCCCTGCACCCCGGCCCCGACCAGCGCGACGATGAACCGCTCGGCCCGCTCGGCCAGCCCGCCGTCGGCGCTCAGCCCGGACGCGTCAGCACGCGCCTTGACGTACGAGATGACCTGCGAGGCGACCAGGCAGATGAACCCGGCCGCTGCGGTCCAGCGCGCACCGGTGTCGAAGGCGTACCAGGTGAGCGCGGCGAACAACGCCCCGTCCGCGATGCGGTCGCAGGTGGCGTCGAGCACGGCGCCGAACTTCGTGGGCCCCTGCGCGCGGGCCATGGCCCCGTCGATCAGGTCGAGCAGCACGAAGAACGTCACGAGCGCACAGCCGAGGAACAGCTGCCCGCGGGGGATGAACCACAGCGCGCTGGCAACGGCACCGGCCGTGCCGACCACGGTGACGACGTTGGGCGTGAGGCCACGCGCGAGCAGCCACGCCCCGATCGGATCGGTGACGCGCGAGACGGACGCGCGAGCGAAGATGTTCAGCATGGCGTGTCGCAGCCTAGCCGGGCTGAGTTTTGGACGAGTAACCAGCTCAGCGCGGAGCTCACCCTCGCCTGCGGGGACACTGTCAGCCGAGCTGTCCGTGATCCTCTGCGGTCCCGTCCGCGATCCCCGCCGGCGAGCGCCGTCCCGGTGATTTCGACGGCCCCCGTGAGCGGTGACGGCTAGTAGTACTTCGTCAGGTCGCGCTGACCTGGGCGGGCGTGAT
>NZ_JYJG01000374.1 GCF_000955955.1 Lentzea aerocolonigenes | reverse complement strand
CCTCAAGGGGAAGCACGCAACGCAAGGTGAAGCAACGCAAGGCGACCACCTACGAACGACAAACCGGCGCCCGCCAACGGAACCGGGGACCGGTAACCGATGCGGGCGCCGGAACGGCGCTACAACAGCAAATCAGAGATTCGGGAACCAGATCTTGATCTCACGCTCAGCCGACTCGGCAGAGTCCGACCCGTGCACCAGGTTGTACTGGACCTCAAGCCCGAAATCCCCGCGAATGGTCCCAGGCGTCGCCTTCTCCACCGGGTCAGTCCCACCAGCGAGCTGACGGAACGCCGGAATCGCCCGAGTCCCCTCCACCACCAGAGCCACCAACGGCCCACCGGTGATGAAGTCGACCAGGTCGTTGTAGAACGACTTGCCGTCGTGCTCCGCGTAGTGCTGCTCAGCAGTAGCGCGGTCAGCGGTGCGAAGCTCCAGAGCAGCGAGCTTGAGCCCCTTGCGCTCGATCCGGGCGATCACCTCGCCCACCAGACCACGCTCGACGCCATCGGGCTTAACCAGGACCAGGGTGCGCTCGGACACGACGGTGTGACTCCTCAAACAGGTCAAACAGGTACGGGAAGTGCCGACAGAGTATCGAACGCCACACGCGCCAGGCCGACCACTAGTGCACGAGCACCGGCGCAGCGTCGTCGCGAGCAACGACCACCTGCCGCAGTACGAACACCGCGAGCCCCAAAGCCACTGCCACCAGGCCAGCCGAGATCCAGAACGCCAGGTGGAACCCGGAGGTCAACGCCTCCAGCCGCCCAACCCCTGAAGCCACGAGCGACGACGTGTAGGAAGTCGAGGTCGTGGCCAGAACAGCCAGCCCCAAAGCCCCACCCACCTGCGCGGTCGTGTTGACCAGCCCGGAAGCCAGCCCGGCCTCGTCGTGCGACGCACCGGACATCGCCAGCGTCATGAGAGCCGGGAACGACAACCCGAGCCCGATCCCCAGCGGCGCCACCGCGGGCAGGATGTCCGGCAGGTACGAGCCGTCGACCGGCACCTGCGTGAACACGACCATCCCGGCCAGCATGAACAAGAGCCCGACGATCAGCATGTTCCGTTCGCCGAACCGCGAGTTCAGGCGCGCCGACAGCGACACGGAGAACACCGCGATCGCACCGGCCACCGGCATGAACGCCAGACCGATCTCCAGCGGCGAGTAGGCGAGCACCAGCTGCATGTAGAGCGTGCCGAGGAAGAACAGGCCGAACATGCCCGCGACCATCGAGATCTGCACGAGGTTCGCGCCGGTCACGTTACGAGACCTGAACACCCGCAACGGCAGCAGCGGCTTGGCAGCAGTCCGTTGCCGCACAACGAAACCAACCAGCAAGGCCAGAGCGACAGCGCCCAAGCCGAGAGTCTGCACCGAACCGAAGCCGTAGTGCTCCGCCTTGACGATCGTGTACACGCCGAGCATCACCGCGGCCACGATCAGCAGCGCGCCGAGGACATCCGCACCCTCACGCAGCCCCAAGCCAACCGACGAAGGCACGAGACGCACCGCCGCGATGGCGGCCACGATGCCGATCGGGATGTTCACGAAGAAGATCCAGTGCCACGACATGGCGTCGGTCAGCACACCGCCGAGCAACAGGCCGATGGACGCCCCCGCAGCAGCGACGAAGCTGAAGATGCCGATGGCGCGCCTCTGCTCGTCAGGCTTCGGGAACATCGTCACGACCATGCCCAGCGTCACGGACGTGGCGAGCGCACCGCCCGCACCCTGCACAAAGCGAGAAATGATCAGCATCTCCGAGCTGAACGACACGCCGCACAGCAGCGACGCGACCGTGAAGACGCCGAGGCCGATCAGGAACACCTTCTTGTGCCCGATCAGGTCGCCCAGACGCCCGGCGAGCAGCAGCAGACCGCCATAAGCGATCAAGTACGCGTTGACCACCCAGGCCAGGCCGGCCTGGCCGAACTTGAGGTCTTCCTCGATCGCGGGCAGCGCGACGTTCACGATCGTCTGATCGAGAACGATCATCAGCATGCCCGCGCACAGCACGATCAGCGCCAGCCAGCGCGAGTCGGTCTTCGGTCCCCCTGATGTCATAAGAGGAACCGTAGCAGATAGTTTTGTACGGGACTATCTTTTATCCAACGGCATGACGCAGGGCACGCTTGCGCGGCGGCTTCTCGCACGGCATCGGCGTGCTCAACCGGCCCTCCACGAGCCGCGTCAGGCCACCGACCAGGCCTTCTCTCTCGTCAACAGGCAGGCAATCCAGCACGCTCGCGTAGACATCGGCCACGACCTGGTCGGCCTTCCCGACGATCGCCCGGCCCTTCTCGGTCACGACGACAACGCGGGCACGCCGGTCCGTGGGCGACGGCTTGCGCTCGGCATAGCCGGCCGACTCGAGCGCGTCCATCGTCACGACCATGGTCGTCTTGTCGATGCTGGCCATGTCCGCGATCTCGGTCTGCGTGAGCCCCGCGTCCAACGCGCTGGTCAGCACACAACGGGCTCGCGGAGTCAGTCCGATCTCCGCGAGCCTCGCCGTCAGCTCGGTCTCCAGCGCATGACCTGTCCGATGCAGCAGCATCATCAGGTCGGTACACCCCTTCGTGCCCATGAGACCTACGGTATCAAATTATCTCGATCGAAACTATCCGCCAGCGGAACTACCGCTCCAACACTACGACCGACCGCGCTGCTCCAACGCGCTTTTCGCTGGTCAACGGCTTCCAGTCACCAGCAGGCAGGGTCACGGCCTGGTCGGTCGGGTATGGGTTGATCACCACGACCAGGCCACGCCGACCAGGATCAACGTCCGGCCCGGCCGTGTCGTCGACGTGCATGACGATCACGCCGGACGCCGCGGCCGGGAACGACACCTTCTGCTGCACCAGATCAGCCGATCCCAGCGAGAACAGCGGCGACGACTTGCGGATCCGCAGCAGTTCCAGGGTCGCGTCCAGCGAGGCCCTCATGTCCACGGACGACGGCTTCGCCATGCCCAGCAACGGTTTCGCGTACGGCCACTTCGACTCGTTGTCGGCCTTCGGTGGCAACCCGCGACCGAAACCGTTGTCGCGCAACGACGGGTCGTACGAGTTGAACCAGTCGCCCGAGTCGAAGCTGTTGCGGTCCAACGACTTCGAACGCAGGAACTCGGTACCCGCGTGCACGAACGGCCGCCCCTGCCCGAGCAGCGCCGGAGCCAGCGCCACGGTCTGCATCTTCACACGATCAGCCATCGAGGTCTCGGGCTTCAGCTTGTACGCCAACGCGTCGAACAACGTCTCGTTGTCGTGCGCGTCGACGTACGTGATGGCCTCCAACGGCTGACCGGTGTACCCGGCAACAGTCCCGTTGTAGTTGACGTCCCGGCCCGAAACCACAGGTCCGGCCGTCGACTGGAACCGGTACGAGGCCATGTTCCCGGCCATGCCCAGCTTCACCAGGTCGCTGTAGTTCTCCAGCCGCGCGGCCACGTCTCCGTTGGCGGGCGAGGAGTTCACGTCACCGGCCAGCCCCGAACCAAGCCCCTGCACGCGCGGGTCGTCGTCGAACGGCCCGCCACCACGAACGGCGTCGCGCAGCCTGTCGCTGAACGTCCCGACGCCCGTGCCGGCCATGTTGACCTGCGTGGCCTGCTCGAACCGGGCGTTGCCGGCGACCTCGCCGAAGTCCCAGCCCTCGCCGTAGACGCCGATCTTGCGCCCGTCCACGCCGTCACGTTCGACGGTCAGCGCGTCCAGAGCCGCCCGCACCGCGAGGATGTTCGCCTTCGGGTGGTGGCCCATCAGGTCGAACCGGAACCCGTCGACCTTGTAGTTGCGCGCCCACCGCACCACCGAGTCCACGACGAGCTTGCCCATCATGGCGTTCTCGGTCGCGGTGTTCGCGCAGCACGTCGAGTTCGCGACCGAGCCGTCGAGGTTGAGCCGCTGGTAGTAACCCGGCACGACCTTGTCGAGCACCGACGTCGGTGCGTCGCCGGACGCCGCTGTGTGGTTGTAGACGACGTCCACGACCACGCGGTTGCCGTTGTCGTGCAACGACTTCACCATCTCGCGGTACTGCTTCGACCGCGCCCAGCCGTTCTGCGCGTCGGCCGTCGCGTACGAACCCTCCGGCACGTCGTAGTGGAACGGGTCGTAGCCCCAGTTGAAGCCGTCCTTCGCCGCGACCGCACCAACACATGCCTGCTGCTGGTCGGAGTCCGCGGGCAGCGCCGCCAGATCACACGCGGGCGTGGCCTGGTCGGAGCGCTTCTCGGGGATCGTCGCGATGTCGAACGTCGGCAGCAGGTGCACGGTGTCCATGCCCGCCGCAGCCAACGTCTTGAGGTGCTTCATGCCAGTCGAATCCTGGTGCGTGAACGCCTTGTACGTGCCGCGCTCGGCCGCCGGGACGGACTGGTCGTTGATCGAGAAGTCCCGCACGTGCAGCTCGGTGATCGCGCCACCGATCCCGCGAGCGACATCGCGAGACCAGCCCTGAGGCATCGACCGGCTGTCCTTGAGATCCGCGAACTGCGAGTGCGTCGAGTTCACCGACAGCGCGACCGAGTACGGGTCGGTGACCACGACCGTGCGCTGCCAGTTGGCGACCTCGAACTGGTAGTACTTGTTCTTCCAGTTGCCTGAACCGAACCACGAACCCGACGCGTCGTCGCGCTTGAGCTGCACGACCTTCCGAGGCTCACCGGCAGGCTGGTCGAACACCCGCAGCTTCACGTTCTGAGCTGTCGGTGCCCACAGCCTGATCGACGCGCGGTCGTGGTCGAACGTCGGCCCGAACGTCAGTTTCGTTGCCGCGGCGGCGAACCGATCGTCGAGCACGCCCGCGATCTGCACGCCCGTACGGTGCCGGATCGCCCCGCCCGCGTCGACGTGCACGGCGGAGAGCTTGTCCCGCAACGCCTCGTCGACGAACCCGCGCACCGCGAACACCGGCTTGCCCTTGAGGTGCGGGAACTGCGCCGGCACCTCTTCGGTCGTGGGCGACAGCCGAAGCACCCGTGAGCCGTACTCGAGCCGGTAGCCGTCGGACTGCACCGACGGCACGTCCCAGACGACCTTGTCCTTCGCGATCCAGATCGCCTTGGCCTTGGTCAGGTCGTCGTCAGCGGCGGGACCGGCGTTGGGCGGCAGCAGGTAGGTCTCGTTGCCCTGCAACTGCCACACCTCGTTCCCCTTCTGGCCCAGGTCGAGGAACTGGTCGGGCCCGGGATCCTTGGTGTCGCCGCGGTGGATGATGTAACTCAACCCGGCCGCACCGGCTGCGAGCGGCACCGACCAGTAGACGCCATATGCGTCCCGCCCGTCCGGCACGCGCGACTGGTTCCAGCCCGGTGACGGCTCCGCGGAACCCGTCCAGTGGTACATCGCCCAGTCGGTGTAGTCGCCGTCCGCGCGGTTGTAGTGGATCACCGCGCGGTTCTCGGCGGCGGCCTTCGTGGCGTGCACCTTTCCGCCCGCGACCCACGAGTGGCCACTGGTGAACTTGCCGGACGCCTCGACGGTCGCCCCACGCACCACCGAGAATTCGGTGGTGGGCGGCAACTCGGCGATTCCGTTGGAGAACGGCACGTCAGCCCGTCCGGCCACGCGCACCACAGCTCCCGTGGCGTCACCGGCGTAGTGCACGACCGCCTTGCCGGTGGCCGCCTGCTCCGACGGGTGCACGGCCACAACGCCCTGCTTCAGCCACACCTCGGGGGTCACGCTCGGGTCGACGAACCGGTCGACCGACGTGTCCTTCTCGTCGCCCTTGTGCGCGATGATCCCGACGGACTTGGCGCCCGGCTTCAGCCTGACCCACGCGAAACGCCCGTAGATGTCTTCCCCCGCGAACGGCAGCGGAGCGTTCCAGTCGACCGGCGTCTCGATGTCACCCCAGGCGTGCAGGCCCCAGCCGTCGTACGAGTCCCGCTGGTAGTGCACGACCAGCCAGTCCGGGCTCTTCATGCCGGGATCGGGCACCGGCGGCGCGGCCACGAGCGACACGAACGCGCCGTCCGCACCGATCTCACCGGACTTCGCCACCACCCGCAGCTCGACGCGCTTGCCGGCAGCAGCACCCGGAAGTGCCGAGAGGTCAGCGAAAACGCGGTAAGGAGCAGCGTCGTCGGTGCCGAGCACGGTCCAGTCCGACGTTCCCTCGACTCGCGCCGCGAACGTGGCCGCCGCGTTGGGCGTGCCGATGCCGTCGGCGCGGAGCTCAACGCGCTTGTCCAGCACGGTTCCGGCAGCCGGAGCGACCAGAACTGGAGAAGGCTTCGCGGCCGCGACATTGCTCGTCCCCTTGAGCACCAACGACGACAGCGCGGGCACGGTCACCGTCACGCGCCCGTTCTGGACCGGCACGTTCTCAAAAGCCGAGGAAGACACCGGAACGGTCACGGTCGCCGGCGAGGTACCCGCGTTGGCCACGACGAGGCTCTCGCGGCCGAGAATGCGGCTGAACGCGAACACGTCACCGTCGGCGTACCGGAGCACCTGGTTGCCGTCCCGCCACACCGGATCCTGGTCGACCTGTGCCGCCAGCGCCTTGAGCTGCTGGTACAGCGGGTGCGAGGTGTTGTAGTTGTCGACGGCACCCGTGCGGTCGGAGCCGATCAGCTTCTCCGCCATGTACTCCGGCGTCTTGGAGGCGAACATGTCCTGGCGCGCCAGCTTGTCGCCACCCGTGCCCGCGAAGCCCTGCTCGTCGCCGTAGTAGACGACCGGGTTGCCGCGCCACAGGTACATCAGCGTGTTGCCGAGCTTGAGCCGCTGCAACAACTCGTCGTCCGAGATTCCCGGCCGGTCGTTGCGGATCATCCACGCGACTCGGCCCATGTCGTGGTTGCCGAGGAACGTCGGCAGCGACGAGGCGTTGGAGTCGGCGTCGGTGTAGCGGTCGTCGTCGAGCAGCACCTCGCCGAGCCGCTGCGAACCCTTGCCGGACAGGAAGCTCAGCGCGCTGCTCTGGAACGGGAAGTCCAGCGTGGCCTGCATCTTGCCGGTCGTCGTGTACTTCGAGGTGTTCTCCGGAGACGAGTCGAAAACCTCGCCGAACACGAAGAAGTCCTTCTTGCCCTTGCGGTTCGCGTACTGCTTCACGTGCGGCGCCAGCGCCTGCCAGAACTCGATGTTGACGTGCTTGACCGTGTCGACGCGGTAGCCGTCGATGTCGAGCGTGTCGATCCAGCTGGTGAAGATGTCCTTCATGCCGTTGACCACGCGCGGGTGCTCGGTCATCAGGTCGTCGAGGCCGGAGAAGTCGCCCTGCTCGCTCGACTCGCCGGAGAACGTCGAGTCGCCGCGGTTGTGGTAGAGCGTGGTGTCGTTGAGCCACAACGGGAACTTCGTCGGGCCGTCCTTGACCGGGGTGTACGGGAAGGACTTCTCAGGATCCAGCTTCGGGAAGTCCTTGCTGCCCGCGTAGTCCGCGATGTTGAACGGCTTGCCGTCGGCGTCCAGGTACGGCTGCGCACCTGTGCTGACATAGGCGTTCTTGTTCTCGGCGTACTTGATCACGTCGGCGGTGTGGTTCGCGACGATGTCGAAGAACACCTTGATGCCGCGCCGGTGCGCGTCCCGGATCAGGTCACGCATCTCCTGCGTCGTGCCGAAGTGCGGGTCCAGCTTGGTGAAGTCGACGGTCCAGTACCCGTGGTAGCCCGCGGAATCGCCCTGCACCCAGCGGTTGAGGAACATCGGCGTCATCCAGATCGCCGTGATGCCCATGCCGTCGAGGTAGTCGAGCTTCCCGCGCAGGCCCTTGAGGTCACCGCCGTGGTAGAAGCCCTTGTCAGCGGGGTTGAACCCGTTCTCGGCGGCGTTGCTCCGACCCCTGTCGTTGGACGGGTCGCCGTTCGCGAACCGGTCGGGCATCACGAAGTAGAAGCGCTCACCCCGCAGGTCGTCGCGCTTCGGTGGCAACGCGAGTTTCGCGTCCCCGTCGCGCACACCGGGCGCGACATCCACCACCTCCCCCACGGCCAGCCGTTGCTTTGGTGCGGCAACGGCGTGGACCGGCGTGAGGGGAAGCAGAACCAGTGCAGCGAGCGCGGCGACGACCCGACGCATCGCGACCTCCTTGTCGCAACTTCTTGCAGGGTTGCTGCACGAAACCACGACAAACAACGGTAAACAATACGTCGGGCCTTGCAAATATTTGCGATCAGCGCGTCGGGCGGTGGTACGTCGGCACCACGTGCAGGGGGTGCAGCCCCCAGTCGTTGATCGCCTGCAACGCCAACGGGCCCAGGCTGAGGATGTTGTCGGCCGAGGCTGGTGCCTCCAGCGTCGGCAGGTCGTTGAACTGCGTCTTCGCTGACGGCGCCGGGGAAGCGGAGGCCACGGCCACGGGGTCTTCGTCGAAGAGACTCAGGACCGCCAGCCGCACGTACGGGTCCTGCCTCAGCTCGTTCTCCAGCCGTTCGACGAAGAGGTGCTCGCCGCGTTTCGCCGCGCTGAGCACCGCCCAGCCGAGCCGCTCGAACGCCTCCTTGCAGGCTTCCGGCGTGGCCGCGGCCATCGCCTCCTCCGGCGACACCTGCACCACCGTCGTCCTGCTGCCCGCGGTCGAGCCGTCCTCGCTGTAGCGATGGGGGACGAGCAGGTCGCCCGTCCGCTGGTCGATCAGCAGGACGTCGCGGAACCGGTGGCCCGGCGAGTGGGCGCGCGCCAGGACGCCGAAGCCGAGCCGGTGCGCGAGGTCGTCGTCGGGTAGCCGCCAGTACGTGCGCTGCTCGCCCTGCTGCAACGCGACGTAACCGCCGACGGCCATACCGGGCACCACCGTGGCCGGAGCCCCGGTGAACATCGCGCGTGCCTCGCCGGTCAGGCTTTCCGGGGTGCCCTGCGACTCGATGCCGTCGCCGTAGCGGGTGAAGGTGATCGCCATGTCCAGCGGGTGCGGGCCCCACTCCAGCATCGCGGACATCGCCAGCTCGCCGATGCCCTGGAGGGTCTCCCGCGACACCGGCGCGTTCATGCCCGGGGTGCCCTGGAACGGCGTGTTCTGCGACGGAGCCGGGGAGCAGGACACGACGACGATGTCCTCACCCTCGTGGTTCCGCAGAGCCATCATCGCGAACGGATCGACCCGTTCGCCCTGGTTCACAACGGGTTCGAGGGTGAGGTACTCCCGCCGGCCGTCCGCCACCTCGATCATCCGGCCGACCCAGCGGTAGGCCTCCCTGAGCGTGTCGTTGGTGACCGCCGCGTAGGCGGCTTCCCGCGTCACCGGTTGCAGCTGCGTCTGGACGCCGAGCGACTTCCCGTCCGTCATGAACCGGTCCATCAGCAGTGCTTGGCCGCTCTGCTCGTCGACCATGATCACGTCGCGGAACCTGCCGTCGCTGAGCGGAGATCGCGACAGGTTTCCCCTGCCCAGCCTGCTGAGCAGGTGGCCGTCGGGCATCTTCCAGTACGTCGTGCGTTCGCCGATCTGCAACGCGATGTGGCCGCCGACCGGGACCCCGCACACCGCGGTGACCAGCTGGGAGTTGAGGAGTCCTGCGACCTCGGGCGGCAGGTTCTGCTGTGCGTTCGGCTGGAACGGTGGCAGGGCGGCGAACTGCGGATCCAGCCGGGCGGTCCGCACGACGTGGTGGGCCCAGGCCCGTGCGCGGGAGAGCGGGTGGTCGGGGAACCGGCTGTCGAACCGCGGGTCGTCGCCCGCGTGGAACGGCAGCTTGCCCTGCAGCTGCGGTGCGTACGGGTGCTGCATGATCCAGCGCTCGAACCCGACCTCGGGTGCCAGCGCCGCCTCGCGCATGCCCGAGACCGGGCCTTCCGGCGCGATGAGCTGCAACACCGCGCTGCAGGTCGCCTTCGGCACCGTGAACGAGCACAGGAACCCCTGCCCGGCCGGACGGTTCGGCAGCGGCACCTTGATGATCCGCAGCAGCGCGGGCACACCGGCGAGCTGGACGACGTGCGCTTCGATGAGGCATCCGTCCTTGCTGTGCAGCTCAGCGAGGTCGTGCCTCAGTTTGGGCAGGTCGTCCAGCCCGGCGGGCAGGTCCGGGACCAGGTCGTAGTACTCCAGCACAACGTGGTCACCGTTGGCGTGCTGCCAGGTTGTCTGGTCGAGCTGGCGGAATCCGGTGATGTCGAACGAGATGGGCACGCACTCGACCCTATTGCGATCTCTAGCCGGCCCTCAGCGTTTTGGACCAGAGCGATGCGCCGGTTGCGTCACGCAGCCACACGGTGAGCTCGTGCTGGTTCGCCTGCACCTCGCCGAAGTGCTGGAACCCGTCCAGCGGCGAGGTGTTCGGAGCGGGCGGCGCGTGCACGAACACCGCTTCCGGGCCGAACGTCGGGTCGAGCGTGTTCGGGCCGAACGCACCCGCGTGTGCCGGGCCGGACACGAACTCCCAGAACGGGTCGAAGTCGCCCACGGCCGCGCGGTCCGGCGAGTAGTGGTGCGCCGCCGTGTAGTGGACGTCGGCGGTGAGCCACACGGTGTTGCGGACCCGGCGCTTCTTGAGCTCCCGCAACACCCACGCGATCTCGTGCTCACGACCGTTGGGAGCGCCCGGCAACCCGTTGGCGACGCCTTCGATGTCCGTGCCGTCCGGGACGGTGAGGCCGATAGGCAGGTCCGCCGCGATGATCTTCCAGGTGGCGGTGCTGCGGGACAGTCCGTCGACGAGCCACTTCGCCTGCTTCTCGCCGAGAATGACGCCCGGCTGGTCCTTGGGCGAGGTGTTCTTGTCCTTGTAGGTGCGCATGTCGAGCACGAAGATCTCGACGTTGCGGCCGTAGGAGAACTTCCGGTGGACGCGGCCGTCGACGGCTTTGTGGCGGTCGACGGGCAGCCACTCGTGGAACGCCTGGAAAGCGCGCTGTGCCAGCACATCTACGCGCTTCTCGGTGTACTGCGGGAGGTCCAGGATCTCGCCGGGGTACCAGTTGTTGGTGACCTCGTGATCATCCCACTGTGCATAGGTGGGAACCTGCGCGGCGAAGCGCTTGAGGTTGTCGTCCAACAGGTTGTAGGCGAACTGGCCGCGGTACTCGTCGAGCGTTTCGGCCACTTTGGACTTCTCGGGCGTGACGACGTTGCGCCAGATCCGGCCGTCCGGGAGTGTCACGGACTCCTTCATCGGGCCGTCGGAGTAGACGCTGTCGCCGCTGTGGACGAAGAAGTCGGGCTTGCGGTCGGCCATGGCCTTGAAGATCGGCATGCCGCCGATGTCCGGGTTGATGCCCCAGCCCTGCCCGGCGACGTCACCGGACCACACGAAGCGGACCTGGTCACGGCCGAGCGGGGCGGTGCCGAAGCTCCCGGTGACGGGCTCGCTGCAGGTGCGGCCGTGCAGATCCTCGGCCGTGACGCGGTAGTAGGCGGTGCGGCCGGGCAGCAGGTTGCCGACCCGGACCTGCCCGGTGCCACCCGTCTCCGGCGTGAGCAGCGGGCCGCGGACGTGGCGGGAGAGGCGGAACTCCGGGTCGTTGGACACCTCGACGAGCATCCGGGACGGCCGGTCCGCGCGGGTCCACACGATGCCGCCGTCCCAGGTGACGTCGCCGGACTGCACGCCGTGGGTGAGAACGGGACGGTCGGTCTTGGCGAGGCTGATGCCCGAGGGCACCAGCGCCGCGGCCGTACCGATTGCGCCTGCCTTGAACAACGTGCGACGGTCGAAGGTCATGCGCGGTTTCTAGTCTGCGCTTCTGACCGGCTGCCGAACCCGAGATGAACTTCAGCAGCGCTTGTCCGTGGCGCCCCACACGTAGTCGGTGACGCCGGAGCCGGTGCGGATGGTGGCGACGGCCTTGGTGCACTTGTCGAGCGTGGCCGCGCCCGCGCCCCACAGCTCCTGCTTGCCGGTGGCCTCGCCGCCGCCGTGCGGGATCTCCTCGCCGCCGCTGAACTCCGCGATCCAGTTGCTGACGTGGACGTTGCGGTGGGAGTTGTAGTACGAGTCCCAGACCCACAGGTACGGGTAGTTCTTACCGCAGCCGGCGAACTGCTTCACGGAGCCGATCTGCTTGCCCTGGTAGGTGATGGCGCCGGTGGTGCCGATCTGCTTGGCAGAGGCACAACCGGGGACGGTCTCGGCGTTGGCGGTGCCAACCCCGACGGACAGCAGCGTCGCGGCCAGTGCGGCGGCGAGGGCAAGTGGCTTTCTCACAGCCGCGACGCTGGTGCAGTCCGGTTATGCAGCGGTAAATCCCTTTTACGTGAGGCGCTTCAGCCAGTCCGTGATGATCTGGCGGGACGCGGGCGTGGCGTGCACCCACGTCTGGTGGTTCTGGTCGGTGTACTTGACCACGAGCCAGCGGCCGTCCTCGAAGTCGATCGTGGTGAGGAAGGTCTTGGCGCGCTGCCGGCCCTCGCCGTTGCGCTTCGCCGCGTACAGCTTCGCCGTGCCCTTGCGGGGCTGGGCGAGCAGCTGGCGCAGCGAGATCGACGGCGACGCCTTGCCGTGCTGGTGCACGTTGATCTCGGACTCGTGCACGTTGATCGACGCGCCGCGGCCGGCCGGGACGTCCGGCAGCTGCATCGCGAGGACCTCCGGCGCGTTCTCCGGCCGGATCGGGTGCAGCTGCACGAACCCGTTGTCGTGCACGGCGAGCACACCGTGCTGCGAGTTCGCCGCGACCACCACCGGCTTGGTCTCGCTCGGCGTGACCGCGATCCACGCCGAGTAGTCGTGGTCCGCCTTGGCGATCAGGTGCAGCGTGCCTCGGACGTCCGGGTGATCGAGACCGACCCTGCGCAGCTCGCCGATGACGTCGCGCTCGATCAGCGCGCGCTCCTCTTCGGTCTCACCGGGCGAGTCGACGGACAGCGCCGGGTGGTACTCCCCGAGCCGCTCCTGCTTCCACAGCACGTCGAACGCGAGGTCGGACAGCTGAATGGACGAACGCAGCACGCTCACCCCCCGATCGTCGGCGGCGCGACCATCGGCATGTCACCGATGATCTCGTTGGTGTTCTCCTCGGTGACCAGGTAGTCGGCCGACTTGTGCTCCAGGTCGTCCTCCCCCTGTCCCTTCTGACCGTGGCCGCCCATGCCGCCCGCACCAGCGGCACCGCCCCGGCCCGCCGCACCGACGCCACCGCGCCCTGCCGCGTTCGGGCCACCCTCTGCGCCCATACCGCCGAAGACACCGGACTTGCCGCCGGGCTGCTGCGCGTTCGAGCCGCTGCTGCTGCCCGTGCCGACGCCACCGAGGCCGCCACCGCCGAGCCTGCCGGACCCGCTGCCGCCACCGAACTTGCCGCCCGCGCCGCTGCCGCCGGGACCACCGGGGCCGCGGCCCGCGCTGCCACCGGGACCACGTCCGCCACCGGTGCCGCCGGGACCGCCCAGGCCGGGAGGAACGCCGATCGGCGGGATGCCCGTGTTCGGCGGCCGGTCGATCACGCTGCCGACGGGAGGCTTGCCGCCACCGGGGAACTCGGTCCTCAGCGGGCTGTTGACGTCGCCGCCGACGGCCTGGGACGTCGTGGTGTCGTTGTTGCCGCCGGTGGTGTTGCTGGGCGGGGTCCAGGTGTCGCCGGTCGTGCTCTGCGGGTGGCCGGTCGAGGTCGGGAAGTTCGGCGTGCCGCGCGGGATGCTGGAGTTGTCGACGTTGTTGCTGGTCTTGTCGCGGCCGTCGTCGCCACCGGTGTCGGTGACCTCGACCTTCAGGTTGTCGCCCGTGACCGCCGGGAACTCCTTCGGCAGCTCACCGCGGTTGGTGTTGCTGGCGCTCTGGAACTCGCTGTAGACCTTGCGGTTGTGCGACTCGTCGCCGTTGTAGGCGTTGACCGCGTCCTCGGTGTCGGTGTCCCACGGGGTCGCGTCGTCCCAGAACCCGGTCTCCGGCTTGCTGTCCGGCATGTTCTTCAGCTGACCCTTGTTCAGGTTGAACTGGTACACCTGATTGGACAGCGAGTGGTCTGCCTGCCGGAGTGCGTCCTGCATCTGGATCATGGCCTGGTTGATCGGGTTGCCGGCAGCCTGTGCGGCGTCCGCACTGGCACCGGTCCACGCCTCACCGAGCGTCTCGCCAACCCTCTTGAGCCGTGCCTCGACACCGGCGTAGCTGCGCTCGAGCGAGGTGGCCGTGTTCGCGGCGGTCTGCGCCGACACCGTGCCCGGGCCGCTGGTCATCAGGAAGTGGATCATGTGCCCCGAGAGGCCGTCAGCGCGCGTGGTGTCCTGGGAGAAGCAGCTGTTGCCGGGCGCGGGCCGTGTCATTTCGCACCTGCCTTGATCGTGGTGATGGCGAGATTGGCGAACTCGGTGGCCGCAGCACACGGGTCCGCGTACTTGGGGCTGCCCTTGTCGCTCTGGAAGCTGGTGAGGATCGCCTTCGTATCGGAGACGCCGGTGAGAACCGAGCAGTTGCCGCCGCTGCGCTGGTCGGACACCAGGGCCATGTACGAGGGGTAACCCTGGATGTCCGGCAGCTGCTCGAACTTCTCGTAGGTGGTGTCCTTGTTGGGGAGAATGGTCGAGAGGTTCGTGCCCTCAGGGAAGATCGACACGGCGGGAGTCATCTTCGCCGGGGTGCTCGAGCCCAACCAGCTGCATGCGGGCCCAGGAGAGGTCGCGTTCACCTTGCCGCTGACTCCCGGTAGCCCGAACGCCTGAACCTGGGCCGCGGTCACCGTGCTGCACGGGTCGGCCTCGAAGGCTTTCAGGTCGAGAGGACTCTTGATCTTGGGCGCACTGTTGCTGTCGCTGGTCGGCTGGGTGACAGTCGTCGGCGTACCGGTGGTACCGCCATTACCCGTGCCGCAACCGGCCAGCAGTGCGAGTGCAGCGGCGCCGGCGGCGATGGTTCGGATGCGCAACAGCTCAGTCCTTCGGCTTGAGGTTTGCCTGGTTGCCCTGCTCAGTCCGCTCGTACTGAGCCAGCGTGGCCTTCAGGTTGTCGATCCTGGTGGTCAGTGCGTCCTGGAGCTGCTTGTTGGAGTCCTGGTGCGCTTTGCCCGCGGCGGCGGCCCAGGTCGCGTAGACCTGACTCGGCATGTCCTTGCCTGCGCCCTTGACCGCCGTCAGCACCTCGCCAGAGGAGTGAGCCTGCAACAGCTCGTCCTTGATCGACTCGTACTCCTTGATGGCGGCGCGCAGCGTCTCCAGATCGACCTTGGTCCCAGTCATCCCCAGTACCCCTCCTTGCAGATTCGTGCGCTAAGCAGCATAGCGCCGGGTCAGGGGCCTTGTCCGGGGTTCCAGGCACGATCGGGTGAACACGACGAAGTGTCACCATCGCATTGCGACATGTGAGGGTACGAAGTGCGGCATGGTTCGTTCATTGGCGCTTTTCGTCAGCGCCGCATTACTGCTCGCTTCGTGTTCGTCAGTGGAACCGAAGGCGGTCCCCGCCAAGATCACTCCGCCGACGCCTGCGGCCGGGCCTCAGGAGAACTGCGACAACGTGCTCACCGGTGATCCGGAGTCGTGCGTCGCGTGGACTGCGCCCGAGCCGCACACCTTCTCTCAGGTGAAGCCCATCAACGAGGACGAGACCGGCATCGGCAAGGGTGCGCAGTGGGGTCCCTATTACTGGTGTGCAGCCATCACGGACGACGTCGCCGAGAAAGTGCTGGGCACGAAAGACGTCATCCGCGTGATCTCCAGCAAGTTTTATTGCCAAATAGCGGTCAGCAGGAAGACCGGGCTGAACAACACCCTGAGTATTCATCTGGCGCCCTACGAGCCCGGTAATGCCTCGTTCGACTGGTTCACCGAGCCGAACCCGCTCGGCACCGTCACGCAGGTGAAGGGACGCAAGGCGGTGCGCACCGAGATGCCCAGGTTCGCCACCTCCGACCAGGCCGCCTACACGATCGAGATCCCCGGCCACGGGTCGGTGTGGAGCGTCGAACTGCAGCGGAGCAGCGACGCCAGGACGCCGTTCAAGGCCGACTACGACGACGCGGACCGGAAGGTGTTGCTGGCTGCGGATGCCTTGATGGCCTACGACCGGACCTGATCAGGACTGCTGTTGTTGCTGCGCGGGGAGGCGGCCCTCCGCCATGCGCTTGAGCAGGTCCTTGCGCAGCCACAGCAGGTAGGCCCACACCAGGCCGAAGATCACGCCGATCACGCCCAGCGCGGGCAGCAAGAACCAGGTCGCGATCAGCAGCACGTGCAGGGCCACGACCGCGGCGATGGCCCACGGGCGGCGGACGAAGGCGCACATCGCGATGAACACCGCGATGAAGCCGAACGCGGTCCAGCCGACGAGCGTGCCGACGCCGCCGTGCAGCTTGGCGATCACCGGCAGGGCCAGGGCCACGACGATGACCTCGAGGATCAGCGTGCCGGCCATGATGCCCCGGAACGCCTTCATCGGGTCCTTCTTCAGAGGTGCCGGGGTGGACGCAGCCTCGGTCATGCCGGCTCCTTTCCGAACAGCGCACGGGCCTCGCCCGCGGTGACGACCGAGCCGGTGACGATCACGCCGCCGCCGGACAGCTCGTCCTCGGTGAGGTGGATGGCTTCCTCGATGGCGTCGTCGAGGCGCGGGCGCACCTCGAAGCGGTCCTCGCCGAAGATCGGGACGGCGATGCCGGCGAGCACGTCCGGGTCCATGGCGCGCGGGGACGAGTTGGTGGTGATCACCAGCTCCTGCACGACCGGTTCCAGAGCCGAGAGGATGCCCTCGGCGTCCTTGTCGGACATGACCGCGACGACCGCGACGAGCTTGCGGAAGCCGAACTCGGAGTCCAGCGCGCGAGCCAGAGCGGCGGCGCCGTGCGGGTTGTGCGCGGCGTCCACGAAGACGTTGGGCGAGGAGCGAACGCGCTCCAGGCGGCCCGGCGTGACGACCGACGCGAAGCCTTCGCGCACCGCCTCGATGTCGATCTGGCGTTCGGGGCCGGCGCCGAAGAACGCCTCCACCGACGCCAGCGCCAGAGCGGCGTTGGCCGCCTGGTGCTCGCCGTGCAGCGGAAGGAAGATGTCCTCGTAGACGCCGCCGAGGCCCTGCAACGTGATCATCTGGCCGCCGACGGCCACGGCGCGCGAGATGACCCCGAACTCGCTGCCGAAACGGGCGATCATGGCGTCCACCTCGGCCACGCGCTCGAGGATGACCTTCATCGCCTCTGGCGTCTGCTCGCCGACGATCGCGACGGAGTCCGGCTTGATGATGCCGGCCTTCTCGCGGGCGATGTCCTCGACGCGGTTGCCCAGGTACTCGGTGTGGTCGAGACCGATCGGGGTCACCACAGCGATCTTCGCGTCCATGATGGACGTCGCGTCCCACGTGCCGCCCAGGCCGACCTCGACGACCGCGACGTCGACCGGCGCGTCCGCGAAGGCCGCGTAGGCCATCGCGGTGAGCACCTCGAACTTGCTCAGGCGGATCTCGGACTTCGCGTCGGCCATCGCGATGTACGGCTCGATGTCGCGGTAGACCTCGACGTAGCGATCGGGGTCGATCGGCTGGTTGTCGAGGCTGATCCGCTCGGTCGCGAGCTGCAGGTGCGGGCTCGTGTAGCGGCCGGTCCGCAGACCGATGCGCGTGAACAGCGCATCGGCCATGCGGGACGTCGACGTCTTGCCGTTGGTGCCCGTCAGCTGAACCACGGGGTAGTTCGTCTGCGGGTCGCCGAGCACGTGCGCCAGCGCCTTGATCCGGTCCAGCGACGGCTCGAGCTTGGTCTCGGGCCACCGCTGGTTGAGCTCGTTCTCGACGTCGAGGAACTCGTCGAGGTTGGTTTCCACGGAACTACGCCTCCGGCAGCGCGGCCAGGCGCTCGTTGATGCGGATGATGTCGGACTCGGCAGCTGCCTTGCGCTCTTCGATCTTGGCGCGAACGTCGGCGGGCGCCTTGGCGAGGAACGCCTCGTTGCCCAGCTTCTTCGTCGTGCCTTCGAGCTCCTTCTTCGCCGCCGCCAGGTCCTTCTCCAGACGCTTGCGCTCGGCCACGACGTCGATCGCGCCGGACAGGTCCAGCTCGACCTTCACCGCGCCCTTGGGCAGGCCGACCTCCAGCGTCGCCGAGACGGTGAACTCGTCGCCCGGCTCGGTCAGGCGCGTGATCGAGCGAACCGACGGCACCTGGTCGACCAGGCCGACGCAGCACGCGCCGCGGACCTTGCCCGCGACCTTCTGCCCCGGCTTGACGCCCTGTTCGGAACGGAACCGGCGAATCTCGGTGACCAGCTTCTTCAGGCCCTCGATCTGCGCGCGAGCGTCCTCATCACGCTCTCCACCGGCAGCCTTGGGCCACGAAGCGACGACGAGCGACTCCTCGCCGGTCAGCGCGGTCCACAGCGTCTCGGTGATGAACGGGATCGACGGGTGCAGCAGGCGCAGCAGAACGTCCAGGACGTGCCCGAGGACGGACTGCGTGGCCTCGACGCGGCCTTCCGCGATCTGAACCTTCGCGATCTCCAGGTACCAGTCGCAGAACTCGTCCCACGTGAAGCTGTAGAGCGCCTCGCAGGCACGGGAGAACTGGAACGCCTCGAAGTTCGTGTCCACAGTGGACACGAGTTCGTCCAGCGCGTCCAGGATCCAGCGGTCGGCGGCGGTCAGCTCGTCACGCGCGGGCAGCGGCCGCGAAACCGTTGCGCCGTTGGACAACGCGAACCGCGTGGCGTTCCACAGCTTCGTGGTGAAGTTGCGCGAACCGGCCGCCCACTCCTCCGCGACCGCGAGGTCCGAACCGGGGTTCGCCCCGCGCAGCAACGTGAAGCGCGTCGCGTCGGCGCCGTAGCGGTCCATCCACTCCAGCGGGTCGATGCCGTTGCCCTTGGACTTCGACATCTTCTTGCCGTACTGGTCGCGGACCAGGCCGTGCAGGAACACGTGGTCGAACGGCTGGGTCTCGCCCATCGCGTACAGGCCGAACATCATCATCCGGACGACCCAGAAGAACAGGATGTCGTAGCCGGTCGACAGAACCGTGGTCGGGTAGAACTTCTTCAGGTCCTCGGTCTCGTCCGGCCAGCCCAGCGTCGAGAACGGCCACAACCCGCTGGAGAACCAGGTGTCGAGGACGTCCTCGTCCTGACGCCAGCCCTCACCGGAGGGCGCCTCGTCGTCCGGTCCGACGCAGACGACCTCGCCGTCCGGGCCGTACCAGACCGGAATCCGGTGGCCCCACCACAGCTGCCGCGAGATGCACCAGTCGTGCAGGTTGTCGGTCCAGTCGAAGTAGCGCTTGTTCAGCTCGGCCGGGTGGATCTTGGTCCGGCCGTCGCGCACGGCAGCGGAAGCCGCCGCCGCGATGCCCTCGACCTTGACCCACCACTGCAGCGACAGACGCGGCTCGACGACCGTGTCGCAACGGGAGCAGTGCCCGACCGCGTGGACGTACGGACGCTTCTCCGCGACGATCCGGCCCTCGGCGCGCAGCGCGGCGACGACCGCCGGACGCGCCTCGAACCGGTCCAGCCCCTCGAACGGGCCGTGCGCGGTGATCGTGGCCCGCTCGTCCATGATCGTCAGGTTCGGCAGGCCGTGCCGCTGGCCGATCTCGAAGTCGTTCGGGTCGTGCGCGGGCGTGACCTTGACGGCACCCGTGCCGAACTTCGGGTCGACGTGGGAGTCCGCGACGATCGGAATCCGGCGCCCGGTCAGCGGCAGCTCGACCTCGGTGCCGATCAGGTGCTGGTAGCGCTCGTCGTCCGGGTGGACGGCGACCGCGGTGTCACCGAGCATCGTCTCGGCGCGCGTGGTCGCGACGACGATCGAGTTCTCCCCGTCGCCATAACGGATCGAGACGAGCTCGCCGTCGTCGTCGCTGTGGTCGACCTCGATGTCCGACAGCGCCGTCTGGCAGCGCGGGCACCAGTTGATGATCCGCTCGGCCTGGTAGATCAGGCCGTCGTCGAACATCTTCTTGAAGATCGTCTGGACGGCCCGCGACAGGCCCTCGTCCATGGTGAACCGGGTGCGCGTCCAGTCGACGCCGTCACCGAGGCGGCGCATCTGGCCGAGGATCCGGCCGCCGACCTCCTCGCG
Source organism: Lentzea aerocolonigenes (assembly GCF_000955955.1). Taxonomy (GTDB): domain Bacteria; phylum Actinomycetota; class Actinomycetes; order Mycobacteriales; family Pseudonocardiaceae; genus Lentzea; species Lentzea aerocolonigenes_A. The sequence continues at coordinate 4,584 of NZ_JYJG01000374.1, read as the reverse complement.
CCACTCCCAGACGCGCTCGACGAACTTCTCGCGCCCGAGGTCGTGCCGCGACAGGCCCTCACCGGCCAGCGAGCGCTCGACGGCGTTCTGCGTCGCGATGCCCGCGTGGTCGGTGCCGGGCAGCCACAGGACCTCGTAGCCCTGCATGCGGCGGCGCCTGGTCAGCGCGTCCATGACCGAATGGTTCAGGGCGTGGCCCATGTGCAGGCTGCCGTTGACGTTCGGCGGCGGCAGCACGATGGTGAACGGCGGCTTGTCGCTGCCTGGGTCCGCCGTGAAGTAGCCCCGGTCGACCCACCGCTGGTACAGCTCCGCCTCTACCTCCGCCGGAGTCCACGCGGCGGGGAGGTCAGGAGGCTGGGGTGCGGTGTCGAGTTCAGTCACAGCTGTCAAGTCTACGGAGGCGTGGGTATCGACTTGAAACGAGATACCTGCTAACGAGACGCCGAGTGGCTACGATCCCCCGCTCGTGGGGATTCCTGGGGGAATTGAAGATCATCCTGACCTGCGCGACGCCCAGTGGGGCAAGCGCGTGGAGCGCGAGTGGCGCCGTGAGCAGCGCACGGCGGGCAAGACAATCGCGGTCGCCGCTCTCGCCGCCATCGCCCTGATCGCCGTCGTGGCCTGGCAGTACGCGCCCGAGTGGCTCGGGAACACGCCTGCCGAACGACCCGGCGTGGACTTCTCGCGGCCGTTCGCCGGCACGGACTACGAGTCGTGGGCGGACGGTGAACGGGCTGTCGTGGCGGCACCCGAGTTCGACGAGATGCGCAAGGCCGTCATCGCGGCCCGGATCGACCCGGCCGAGCTCGAACGACGAGACGGCGCGGCGTTCCTGGCCCTGTTCCCGGAGGCGGCCAGGCCGGTCTGGCGCCAGCAGCTGCCGCTGTTCGTGACCCAGCTCAGCCCTGGCGTGCAACTGCTGCCGAACGGCGTCAAGGCGCAGGGCACCATCGGCGAGGTCGTCAACGAGCAGGGCGAGAAGGTCGTCCGCACCGACTTCCGGATCGCGTACGCCTTCGCGCCCGACGACCCGGCCGCGATCCACCGCCCAGAGGACTTCATCGTGATGGCGGAGGCACGCCTCGACCTCCAGCAGACGCCGGGAGGCCTGCGGATCACCAACTCCGGCATCCGGTGGCACGACGCGGCCTGCGGGGCCTACGTGACCGGTCTGGTGGCACCGAAGTTCGCCGAGGCCCGGCAGCCCTGCTGACGGCGCGGCAACCGCGACGAGCCCACGAGCGTGGTGTTCCCAGCGGCGAGATCTGAACCACCTGGGGGATGAAGTGCAGAACGACATCGAGGACCACCCGGACCTCAAGGACGCGGCCTGGATCCGCGCCGCGAACAAGCGCGCCAAGAAGGAGATCCGCCGGCAACGACGGCAGGCGCGCGGGCAGCGGCACGGCGGCACGATCGTGTCCGTCATCGCGTTGCTGGTCATCGGCGCCGTGGTGTTCGGCTTCTACAAAGCCGGCAAGTTCGGCGAGGTGTCGTTGCCGGACGTGAAACTGCCCCAGATCGGCGTCAACACCCAGATCCCGTTCGCGAGCACGCCGGCCGAGCAGTGGCCGGAGGGCGAGAAGGGGATCGTCGCGCCGGACGGCAACCCGGTGTACGAGCAGGTGCGGCAGGCGCTCGTCGCCTCCCGGATGGACCCCGCGACGCTCTACGACCACAAGCCCGACAAGTTCCTCGCGATGCTGGCCCCGGAAGTGCGCGAGCACGTCAGCAAGGAGCTGTCCGGCTGGGTCACGCTGCTCAAGACGGGCACGAAACTGCTCCCGAACGGCATCCGGGTGACCGGGAAGATGACGCTCGGCGAGAAGGACGGCTATCCCGCGGTGACGACGGACTACGTCTTCGCGTACGCGTTCGAGCCGCCGGACCCGAAGAAGCTCGTCGACCAGATGGAGATCGTCGCGGCGATCCGCGAGAAGGTGACCTACATGGTCACGCCGGACGGGTTGTGGCTCGCGGACTCCGACGGGTTCCAGTACTCGATCGCGTGCGAGGCGGCGAAGCAGGGTTTCCTCGCGCCGCAGTTCACCGAACCGTCCAAGCCGGGCGAGGGCCTGCCGGGAGACGAGCGGAAGTACTTCTCCGTGGACGGGCAGATGCCCGACGAGAACACCTGCGATTGATCACCCTTTCAGAGGTGCCGGGCGGGAGTGACGGCGATCACAATTGCCGTCACGGACCGTCCAACCCCTTGGGGCCCGTGACGACGACGCCGCCGCGTTCTTCGGGGGCGCTGGCGGCGCCGACGTCGATCAGCGAAGAATGAACCCATGAGCAGCAAGCCCCCGCAGCACGACGTCGACGAGTCCGCGCTCGAAGTCAGCACCCCCAAGACATGGGCGGCGGGTATTCCCGGCGTGCTCGTGTCGCTCGACCGCGCGGTCGAGCAGATGGGTGTCGGCCGGACCGTCAAGACGTTGCGCCTGCTCAACCAGCGTGAAGGTTTCGACTGTCCCGGTTGCGCGTGGCCGGAGCCGCAGGGCCACCGCAAGATGGCGGAGTTCTGCGAGAACGGCGCCAAGGCCGTCGCCGAGGAAGCCACCAAGCGGCGCATCACGACGGCGTTCTTCGCCGAGCACTCGATCGAGAGCCTGCGCACGAAAACCGACTACTGGCTCGGCCAGCAGGGTCGCCTCACCGAGCCGATGGTGCTCAAGCCCGGCGCCACGCACTACACGCCGATCAGCTGGGACGCCGCGTTCACCATGATCGCGGACGAGCTGAACGCCCTGTCGTCACCCGATGAGGCGATCTTCTACACGTCCGGCCGCACCAGCAACGAGGCCGCGTTCCTCTACCAGCTGCTGGTCCGCTCGTTCGGCACCAACAACCTGCCGGACTGCTCGAACATGTGCCACGAGTCGTCGGGTTCCGCGCTGAACCAGACCATCGGCATCGGCAAGGGCTCGGTGTCGATCAAGGACTTCGACCTCGCCGACCTGATCGTGGTCGTCGGCCAGAACCCCGGCACGAACCACCCGCGCATGCTGAGCGCGCTGGAAGACGCGAAGAAGAACGGCGCGAAGATCATCGCCGTGAACCCGCTGCCGGAAGCCGGGCTGATGCGGTTCAAGAACCCGCAGAACGTCGCGGGCGTGGTAGGGCGCGGCACCGCGCTGTGCGACGAGTTCGTGCAGATCAAGGTCGGCGGCGACCAGGCGCTGTTCCAGGCGATCGGCCACCTGCTGCTGGAGTGGGACAAGGTCGACCGCGACTTCATCAACGCCAAGACGCACGGCTTCGACGCCTACGCCGCACACGTCAAGGAGCTCGACTGGGACGCGGTGCTCACCGCGACCGGCCTCACCCGCGAGCAGATCACGCGCGTGGCCGGCATGTTCGTCGACTCGAAGCGCACGATCGCCTGCTGGGCCATGGGCCTCACGCAGCACAAGCACAGCGTGCCCACGATCCAAGAGGTCGTGAACGTCATGTTCCTGCGCGGCATGATCGGCAAGCCCGGTGCCGGCCTGTGCCCGGTGCGCGGTCACTCGAACGTGCAGGGCGACCGCACGATGGGCATCTACGAGAAGATGCCGGAGAAGTTCCTGCTGGCACTGGAGAACGAGTTCAGCATCTCCGTGCCGCGCAAGCACGGCTTCGACACCGTGGACGCCATCAACGCCATGCGTCACGGCCGCGGCAAGGTGTTCATCGCGATGGGCGGCAACTTCGTCAGCGCCACCCCGGACACCCCGGTGACCGAGAAGGCGCTGGAACAGTGCTCGTTGACCGTGCACGTCTCCACGAAGCTCAACCGCTCGCACGTGGTCCACGGTCGCACCGCGCTGATCCTGCCCGCATTGGGGCGCACCGAAAGCGACGTCCAGCACTCGGGCGAGCAGTTCGTCACGGTCGAGGACTCGATGTCGGTCGTGCACCGCTCGCGCGGCCGGTTGAAGCCCGCGTCGGACCAGCTGCTGTCCGAGGTGTCGATCGTGTGCAGGTTGGCGCGCAAGACGCTCGGATCGTCGCATCCGGTCGCGTGGGAGCAGTTCGAGAAGGACTACGACATCATCCGCGAGCACATCTCGCGCGTGGTGCCGGGCTGCACCGACTACAACACGCGGGTGCGTCAGCCCGACGGATTCGTGCTGCCCCACCCGCCGCGCGACTCGCAGGAGTTCGCGACGGCGACCGGCAAGGCGAACTTCACGGCCTCCCCGATGACGGTGATCGAGGTGCCGGAAGGCCGCCTGGTGATGCAGACCCTGCGCAGCCACGACCAGTACAACACCACGATCTACGGTCTGGACGACCGCTACCGCGGCGTGAAGGACGGCCGGCGCGTGGTGTTCGTGAACCCCGACGACATCAAGCAGCTGGGGTTCAGGGACGGTCAGATGGTGAACATCGTGTCGGAGTGGAAGGACGACCCGACGGGCGTGGTGGAACGCCGCGCCGAGTCGTTCCGGATCGTCTCCTACTCGACCGCGCGGGGATGCGTGGCCACGTACTTCCCCGAGGCGAACCCCTTGATCCCGCTGGACTCCAAGGCGGACACGTCGGGCACGCCGACCTCCAAGTCCGTGATCGTGCGTCTGGAGCAGGCCTAGAGCG
>NZ_JYJG01000373.1 GCF_000955955.1 Lentzea aerocolonigenes | reverse complement strand
CCTTCATCGTTTGCTATTTGACGATCACGCTGTAGTTGCTGGCTCCGCCGTTGGGTCCCAGTTGCACCTCCCCCGCCGGGAAGCCCTTGACGTACAGGCGGAAGGTCTTCGGGGACCCTTCGTTGTTGACCAGCGACATCCCGCTGTCCAACCACAACGCGTCCATCCACGGACGCTTGCCGAGCCGCGTGTCGACCGCGACGTAGACCACCGCGTCGCGGTTGATCGTGAAGCGCGCCAACGGGTTCTGCGTCGCCGACTTCGAGTCGTTGGCGGTGCGGACCCACTGCGAGCCCGCGACCTCGGCCGGCACCGCGCTGAACGTGAAGTCGCGGTCGCCGTACTGCGCGACTCCGGTGCGCAGGTTGGACTGCAACGACCAGTCCCCCGCGTTCCCGGTGTCGGCCACGGACAACGCGCTCAGCACCAGCTCGTCCGGCGCGTCACCGACCGTCAGCCGAGCGGTCGCGGACTTCGTGATCGACCCCGCCTTGCCCGTCACGGTGATGTCGGACGTGCCGTGCGGAGTCTCCGGCAGCGTCGCGACGGTCATCGTGGCGGTGTCACCGGGGTTGACCGTGGACGGGTTGAACTGGACCACCGCGCCGGCTGGGATGTTCGAAGCGTCCAACGCGATCGGGCCGGGTGAGCCCGTGGCGGTCGTGCGGATCGCGTACGACGCGGTCTCACCGGGCTGGATCGTCCGCGCGGCGGGGTCGACGGCGAGACCGAAGTCGTTGCCGACACCGCACTTCTCGGTCGACGACGTGTTCTGGATCCGCGGTGAACCGGAGTTGCGCACGCAGAACCCGTTGGTGTTGCGGAAGAGGAAGTCCGTCGGGCTGTTCGTGCCGCGTTCCCAGCCGAACGTGTCGAACGAGATGTCCGTCGAGTTGTCGGTGATCACCGCGGGCCGGCCGTCGTTGTTGGTGAACGACACCCCGCTGCCGTTCAGGAACTTGATGCGGTCGGCGTAGCGGATGTACCAGCCGTACGCGGGCCGCGTGCCGATGCTGTTCGGGTTGTAGTTGGTGCGGTCGTTGCTCGGCGGGTTGGTCGACATCGTGCCGCTGCCGCCGGGCACGTTGATCTTCACGTTGGTGAAGGTCACGTCGGTGACGTGCCCGTCGACGTCACCCATGATCGTCGGACTGAACCCGCCAGAGGCACCGTTGAGCGTGATGTTGTCGTAGGTGATGTTCTTGACCGTGCCGACGCCGGGACTGTTCCCGCACCGTTTGCGCGCCCCGACCTTGATCATGATCGGCGACTTCACGTTGCTGACGGTGATGTCCTTGTAGTGCACGTCGGAGATGACCGCGCCGTCCATCGACACCAGTCCGAGCCCGGACTTGTTGGAGCCCTTGATGTCGATGCGCTGGAAGTCGTAGCCGGTGAAGTCACCGCACGTCTCAGAGCCGAACATCAGGGCGTTGCAGCAGCCCGCGCTGAGCTTCGAGTCGTAGACCTTCACGTTGCCGTTCGGCAGCTTCTGCCCGAGCGCGTAGTCGCTCTTGAACACCAGCGCGTCGTCGTTGCCCGCGAAGGTGCCGTTGGTGATCGTGACGTTGGTGGTGCTGATGATGTTCCAGCCGTCGCGGTCGCTCGCGGTGTCGACGTTCAGCCGGTCGGACACGACGTTCCTGCAGCCGTTGATCAGCATCGCGAAGTGCCCGCCGCGCCGCAGCTTGATGCCGCTCACGGTGAGGTTCTCGCAGCGCGTCAACGAGATGATCTTGTCGGCCTGGCCGCTGTCCGGGTTGCCGGTGATCAGCGCGCCGCCGCCGTCGATGGTGCCGGCGCCGACGAAACCGATGTTGGTCAGCCGGTCGCCCCAGATCATGGCGTTGTGGAAGTGGCTGTGCCCGTAGTCCTGGTACTTGTCGTTGGGGTTCGGCTCTGGCTTGTCGTAGCCGCTGCCGCTCGCGCCCATGATCGTGGCGCCCGCGTCGAGCTGCAGCGTCACGTTGCTCTTCATGTGGATCGAGTTGGGCGAGCGGTAGGTGCCGGACGGGAACCTCACCGTGCCGCCACCCGCGCCGTTCGCCGCCGTGATCGCCTTGTCGATGGCCGCCGTGTCGTTGGCGCTGCCGTTGCCGACCGCGCCGTAGTCCTTGACGTTGAACTCCGCCGCCTGTGCGGGTTCAGCGAGCACTGCGACACCTAACAGTGCGGCACTCACCGCCATGCCGAGTCTCCGGAACACCGATGTTCTCCCCTCGGATCGGGTTGAAACTAGGTGAAAACCTTTACAGCGGCGGCGAGTCCACACGCTACGCCGGTCGAACGCGGCCGAACAGCCTCCAGCGGCGGCGGCCTGACGCGAGCACTCCTCCGCCAGGCTTGCGAGCGGGTTCCTCGGGTGCGCGAACGAGTCGCCGAGCCTCGGCGTCGGACTCCAGTTCGGCCTGCCTCATCTTCGCGATAGCAAACGCTTGGTCGTGCGACAACATGGCCAATCCCCTCAGTTCGGTCCTACTCGGGCGAAACGGCGGTGTTCATGAAGAAGCGCACAGGTCGGGCACCTTCGGGGCGCAGCTCCGGGTTCTCCACGCGCTCGTCGAAGCGGTCGAACAACGCGCGCACCCCGACCTGGATCTCGCGCAGCTCCTCGCGCGTCAGGAACGTCGTTGAGCTGATGACGCCGTAGTGGTCGCGCCACTCGTCCGACAGGTGCTCGTGCTGACGCAGGGCGCCCCGCATGCGCTCGAACTCCTGCTCCAGGTACGCCATCTCGGCGGCTTCCGCAGCCAGCGCACCCTCTTCGTCGAGCCCTTCCGACGAGATCATCTGGTGCCGTTTGGCGATCCGCCACGGCTTCTGCCTGCCGGGACCCTCGACCTCGGCGACGAAGCCGTACTTGGCCAGCATGTTCAGGTGGTACGAGCAGCTGGCGACGCTTTCCCCGAGCTTCGCCGAGCATTCGGTGGCGGTGCTCGGCCCCTGCTCGGTGAGCAGGTTGATCAGCTTCCACCGGAACGGGTGCGAGAGCGCACGGAGCGTCTTGGGGTCAGTGATGGGAGCGTCCGTCATGCGACCACCGTACGCGTATCAATAAACCTTTAGCAAGGTTCCTTGATATATAAATCCTGATATAAAACCGGCCATGATCGGCCAAGCTGTGCGCATGACTCGGGGGCAGCTGTGGCTGTTGGGAGCGTTCGGAGTACTGGTCGCGGTCACGTGGATCAACCCGCCGTGGCCCGCTGAGCAGGCGTTGCACAGCTCGTTGACGGCGGTGGCACTGATCGCGCTGGTGCTGCTGCGCAAGCGCCTGGACACCGCGCAGTGGGCGTGGACGCTGCTCTTCCTGGCGCTGCACACGATCGCCGCGCGCTGGATCTACTCGTTCGTGCCGTACGACGACTGGACGAACGCACTGTTCGGCGTGCGGCTGTCGGAGCTGTTCTCGTGGGAGCGCAACAACTTCGACCGGCTCGTGCACTTCGCGTACGGCGTGTGCCTGACCGCGGTGCTGCGGCAGAAGCCGGTGCGCTCACTGGAGATCGTGCTCGCGACCAGCGCGGCCTACGAGCTGCTGGAGTGGGCGATCGCGATGACGCTCGCGCCCGAGGTCGCCGAGGCCTACAACGGCCAGCAGGGCGACATGTGGGACGCCCACGCGGACATGGCACTGGCCGCGCTGGGCGCCCTCATCACCAGTCTGGTGAGTTACGCGCGACGGCGGTCACCAGCGGCAACGACTCGATGACCGGCACCCGCAACAACTCGGCGGGCGCGTCCGGGTCGCGCACCGGCTCGATGAGCTCCCGCAACAACGCCCCGACGACGTCGTCCGCGGCCTGGTCGACCTCGTGGATGAGGTCGCGCAACTGGTCCGCGGCCTCGTTGAGCACCCGCGGCCGCTGCGGTTCCTCCAGCATCAACGCCGCCAGCCGCAGCACCCGCCGGCACGTGCGCAACCTCAAGCTGCGACTGGCCGACTCCCGCGCACCCGCGAGCCCCAGCCGTCCGCGCGTGCGCTCGATCCACGGCTCGACCGTCTCCCGCCGCCAGATCGGGCCGGACGCCAGCTCCGCGTCCGGCTCGGGAATGCCGTGCGAGCGCCGCTTGCGCCACACAGCCACCAGCTGCCGGCTGAGCCCCATGGCGTCAGCGATCTCCGCGATTCCGTAAAAGTCCCCCACGCCGCCAACTGTAACCAGAGATGGCATGGATTGTCATCAGAAATATCAAACGCGCTCGAGGACCGCCCTCGCGGCGTTGTGGCCGCCGATCCCGCTGACCCCGCCGCCGCGCCGGGAGCCAGCCCCGCAGACGAACACGTTGTCCACGTCCGTCTCGACGCCCCACCTGCCGACCTCGTCGTCGCTCTCCGCGAACGGCCAGTCGAGCTCGCCGTGGAAGATGTTGCCACCCGGCAGCCCGAGCTCCTCCTCCAGGTCCAGCGGCGTGCGGGCCTCGATGCACGGCTTGCCGTTCGCGTCGGTCGCGAGACAGTCCTGGATCGGCTCGACGAGGTGGGCGTTGAGCTGGTCGAGGTAGCGCCGCACCAGCTCGTCGCGCAGCTCGGAGTTGCGGCCCTCGAACAACGACGCGGGCAGGTGCAGGCCGAACAACGTCAACGTCTCGTGGCCGGCCAGTGACGGCCCGAGGATCGACGGGTCGGTCAGCGAGTGGCAGTACATCTCACCGGGCAGTACCGACGGCACCTGGCCCGCGGCGCTCTCCAGGTACGCGGTCTCCAGCTGGTCGTAGGACTCGTCGAGGTGGAACGTGCCGGCGAACGCGAGCCGCGCGTCGACCCCGGACTTGAGCTCCGGCAGCTTCCGGAGCAGCATGTTGATCTTCAGCTGGCAGCCGGGTGCGTCCTGGACTTCCTTGCCCTGCAACCGTCCCAGCACGGAAGGCGCCACATTGGACAGCACGAACCGAGCCTCAGCCGTCTCGCCACCGCACGCCACCGACGCGGTCTTGCCGTCCGACTCGACCGCGGTGACCTCGGCGCCGGTGATGATCTCCACGCCCGCCTCGCGCGCGACCCGTTCCAGCTCGGCGGTCACCGCGCCCATGCCGCCGACCGGCACCTTCCACTCCCCCGTGCCGTTGCCGACGATGTGGTAGAGGAAGCACTTGTTGGCGCGCAACGAATGCAGCGACGAGTGCGTGCCGATCAACGCGTCGGTGGCCACGACGCCGCGCACCAGGTTGTTGTCGAACAGCTCCTGCAGCGTCGCGCCGATCGGGCGTTCGAAGACCTGGTCCCACAACCGGCCGCGCGCCACCGCGTCGACGTGCACGCGCAGGTGGTCCCGTGACACCAGTGGTTCCAAAAGGGTGGGGGCCAGTGCGGCGGCCATCAGCTCCAGGTCGGCGTACCAGCGCTGCCACCGCTCCCAGTCGTCGAGCGACCCGCAGACGGCCTCGAACGACTTCAGGGTCGCGGCACCGGGTTCGCGTTCGACCAGCAGCCCCGACTTGCCGTTGGGGGTGTAGCTCGACGCCGAACGAGACCGCAGGGTCAGGTTCAGGCCCAGATCCTCGGCGATCTGGTCCGGTAAGAGGCTGACCAGGTAGGAGAAGCGGGACAGTCTCGCGTCGACACCCTCCCAGGGTGACGCGCTGACCGCCGCGCCGCCGACGTGCGGCAGCTTCTCCAGCACCTTGACCGACTTCCCCGCCCGCGCGAGGTACGCGGCCGCTACCAGCCCGTTGTGCCCGCCTCCCACGATCACGACGTCGTCCATGCGCCTCGATCCCCTCCGAACTGTTCGGGGTCCATCAAAGTTGCGATCGAGCATGTGTTCTACTGCCGGGTGGCCACTGTGGCACGAACCTACCGGGATCTCGGATGAGCGTGTTCATCAAGGCGTACAGGTTCGCTCTTGATCCGACGCCGACACAGGAAGCGGCACTGCGATCGCATTGCGGCGGGCAGCGCTACGCGTTCAACTGGGGCCTGGCACAGGTCAAGGTGAATCTCGACCAGCGTGCGGCAGAGAAGTCCTACGGCATCCCTGACGTTCAGGTCACGCCGGCAGTGTCGTGGTCTGCCTACAGCCTGAGGAAGGCTTGGAATCAAGCCAAGCACGAGGTCGCGCCGTGGTGGAGCGAGAACTCAAAGGAGGCCTACGCGTCGGGTCTGGCCAACCTCGCGACTGCATTGACGAACTGGCAGAGCTCCCGCACCAACTCGCGGCGCGGCCCGAAGGCTCGGTTTCCGAAGTTCAAGGGCAAGCGAGCCCGATCGTCGTGCCGGTTCACGACTGGCGCGTTCGGCCTGACTGATGATCGGCGACACGTGCGACTGCCCCGCATCGGTGAGGTCCGCGCGCACGAGTCCACCCGCAAGCTGGTCCGCCATCTGCAGCGCGGCACAGCTCGCATTCGGTCGGCCACCGTGTCCCACCAGTCCGGACGCTGGTTCTGCGCGTTCTCGGTGGAGATCACTCGCATCGACCAGGTGTCCAGGTTCCCGGACAGGGTGGTTGGTGTGGATCTCGGGGTCAAATCGCTCGCGGTGCTGTCCACGGGACAGGTCGTGCCCAATCCGAGGCACTTCGATGTGGCACGTCGAGACCTGCGCCGCCTGCAACGCCAAGCCGCGCGGCGTATCGGTCCAGACAAACGAACTGGCCAGGCCCCGTCGAACCGCTGGCGGCGCACCCAGGCTCGCATCGCGAGGCTCCACGGGCGGGTTTCGAACGCGCGCAGGGACGGATTGCACAAGCTCACAACTGACCTGGTCCGCAGGTTCGGTGTCATCGTGCTGGAAAACCTCAACGTGTCGGGCATGCTGCGCAACCGGCGCCTGGCGTCCCACATCTCTGGCGTCGGCATGAGCGAGCTTCGGCGACAGACCACCTACAAGACTGCTTGGAACGGCGTCCAACTGGTGGTCGCAAACCGCTGGTACCCGTCGTCGAAGACCTGCTCGGACTGTGGCGCGGTGAAAGCCAAACTGCCTCTACGCGTCCGGGTGTACAACTGCGACGAGTGCGGATTCGTGCTCGATCGCGATCTCAACGCCGCCCGCAACCTTGCCTCGCTCGTTGGTGAGGACATCGGAGGCACGTCCGCGGCGAGTTGCGCCGGGACGAAAACCAGCCCGCTGGAAACCCACGTCAGACCCACATCGTGTGGGCAGCGGGTAACGCCACGGGAAGACCCGCGCTGACGTGCGCGGGCCAACGCCGCCACCGCAAGGCGACGGCTGCCCGAAGGGAGTGAAGTCGCCTTCACCGATACTTCGGGTAACGGAAGATAGCGGTCCGAAGGAGATGTGCACATGGGCCGAGTGACGGTTCGCCGAGCGGTCGAACGCGTGTCGTCGAACGGTCGGCGGCGCCGGGTGGACGCCCTGGCCGCCGAGGAACCGCTGGAGCTGCGGGTCGGCGGGAAGCCGTTGGCCGTCACCATGCGCACCCCCGGCCAGGACGTCGAGCTCGCGCACGGTTTCCTGCTCAGCGAGGGTGTGATCGGGTCTGCGGAGGACATCTCGGTCGCCCGGTTCTGCGAGGGCACCGGGCCGGACGGGATGAACACCTACAACGTCCTGGACATCGCGCTGGCCGAGGGTGTGCCGCCGCCGGACACCGGGGTGGAGCGGAACTTCTACACCACCTCATCGTGTGGTGTGTGCGGCAAAGCGGCGCTCGATGCGGTGAAGCTCAAGACCCGCTACTCCCCTGCGCTCGATCCCGTGCGGGTCACTCCGGAGGCGCTGACGGGCTTCCCGGACGCGTTGCGGGAACGGCAGAAGGTCTTCGAGAGCACCGGCGGGCTGCACGCGGCCGGGCTGTTCGTGAACGGCGAGCTGCTGGTCGTGCGCGAGGACGTGGGGCGGCACAACGCCGTCGACAAGGTGCTGGGCTGGGCGGTGCTGCAGAACCTGGTGCCGCTGACCGGTGCGGTGCTGATGGTGTCCGGGCGGGCGTCGTTCGAACTGGTGCAGAAGGCCGCGATGGCCGGAATTCCGGTGCTGGCCGCGGTGTCCGCGCCGTCGTCGCTCGCCGTGGAGCTGGCGGAGGAGCAGGGCATGACGCTCGTCGGCTTCCTGCGCGGCGACTCGATGAACGTCTACACCGGTGGGGAGCGCGTGCTTGAGACCGCTTGACGGCGTCGTGGTGGTGAGCCTGGAGCAGGCCGTCGCCGTGCCGTACGCGACGCGGCTGCTGGCCGATCTCGGAGCCCGCGTGATCAAGATCGAACGGCCTGGCTCCGGTGATTTCGCGCGGCACTACGACTCGTCGTGCGGCCAGGTGTCGTCGTACTTCGCGTGGACGAACGTCGGCAAGGAGTCGGTGTCGCTCGACATCAACCACCCCGATGGCCGTGAGGTGCTGGAACGGCTCGTCGCACGCGCTGATGTGCTGCTGTGCAACCTGTCGCCGCGCGTGTGGTCACGCCTCGGCCTCGGCCTGCCCGGGAAGCTGATCGTCGGTGAGCTGTCCGGCTACGGCTGGGACGGGCCGTACGCGGACCGCAAGGCGTTCGACGCGCTGGTGCAGTCCGAGGCCGGATTGGTGTCGCTGACCGGCGAGGGTGACGTGATGGCCCGCGCCGGCATCTCCGTGGCGGACATCGCGGCGGGCGTCCAGCTGCACGCGGCGGTGCTGGCGGCGTTGCTGCAACGAGGGCGGACCGGCGAGGGCGTGCGGCTGCGGCTGTCGCTGTTCGAGGCGATGGCCGAGTGGATGCACCAGCCGATGCTCTACGCCGCCGGGACGGGTGCCGCGGCCCCGCGGTCGGGCGCGCACCACCCGAGCATCGCGCCGTACGGGCCGGTGACGTGCGCGGACGGCGCCGTGCACCTGGCCGTGCAGAACGACGGCCAGTGGCAGCGGCTGTGCGGGCTGATCGGGCTCGGCGCGCAGGAGAGGTTCGCCACAGTGGCCTCCCGTGTGGAGCACCGGGACGAGCTGCGGAAGCTCCTCGAACGGGCGTTTTGTGCCATGACCGCGGACGAGCTGCTGGCCGCGCTGGACGCCGTCGACGTGCCGGCCGCGCTGACCCGCCCGATCACCGACCTGCCCACCCACCCGCAGCTCTCCACGTGGGTTGACGTGCAAGTTCCTGGCGGGGTTGCCAGGATGCTGCCGCCTCCCGTGGCCGGTTTCGAGTGGTCACCGGGTGCGGTCCCGGACCTCGGCGCGCACAATGATCACGTGCTGCGCTGGCTGGGCTATTCAGATGAGGAACTGTCCTCCTTACGCGTTCGTTCCGTCCTCTGAGAAGGAAACGAGGACCGGTACCCACGCGATGAGGTGAGCATGGGGGAACCGAGGTACAGCCGCCGCACACTCTTCGCGGCGATAGGCGTGGTCATCGCGACAGCCACCGGCGTCGCGACGTACGTGTCGGCCTCCTCCCAGGTCCCAGAAGAGCAGATCGCCACCTCGGACCGCGTCAGCCGCACCACGGGCGCCAAGCCGGCTGTCCACTTCGAGCGGGTGTACTCGAACGCCCGCCACCGCTGGGTCACCCTCGCCTTCTACCTCCCGACCGGTACGCCCCCGCGCGGCCTGCCGATGTCGATCCTGCTGCACGGCCTGCACGGCGACGCCCGCCACGCGGCCGTCGGCGACCTGGCCGACGTCCTGGCCTCGGCCGTGAAGAAGGGCTCGGTCCCGGCGTTCGGCTTCGTCGCGGTCGACGGCGGCGACAACTACTGGCACGAGAACATCCCGGGCGACGACCCGATGGCCATGCTGCTCGACGAGCTCCCCCAGTGGCTGCGCGAACGCGGCTACGGCGAACCCTTCGCCATCACGGGCGCGTCGATGGGCGGCTTCGGCGCGCTCCTGTACGCCCGCCGCCGAGCCGAACGCGGCGACCCGGTCGCGGCCACCGCGGCCATCTCCCCCGGCCTGATCACGACCTGGCCGGAGATGGCCAAGCGCCGCGCGTTCAAGGACGAGGGCGAGTGGACGTCGCTGGACCCGTTGCGGCACCTCACCTCCACCGGCCCGACCGCGCTCGGCGTATGGATCGGTGACCGCGACAGGTTCATCGAGGGCACCCGCCGCTTCATCCGCGACGTGCGTCCTGAGGTCGGCACGGTGAAGGGCGGCGGGCACGACGACGGCTTCTACCGCAAGGTGACGCCAGACGTCGTGCAGTTCCTCGCCAAGTACGCCAAGCGGGCGGTCTAGACCCGCATCGCCGCGCGGCTCCAGTGCACCCAGCCGACGCGCCCGTGCTCGTCCCTGCCACCCAGCGGTAGCACGTTGCTCTTGTCCACAGCGATGAGCACGTCGTCGGTCAGGTGCACGTACTCGACCTCGTCCTCCGACATGAGGGTCGCCATGATCGGGTCACGTCCCTTCCTCCGCACCTTCACCTTGCCGCCGTCGGCCGGCGTGATGTGGATGTCGAGAGCCGAGCAGCGGTAGTTCCCCACGACCTCCGCGTGGTCCACCGGCTTCGGTTCGGCCGGCATCTCCGGGAACTTCCGCTTGCGCAGACCCGCCAGCTCGTCGAGCACGTGGTCGAGAACCGCGCTGAACAACGGCCATGCGTCGTCACCGCTGTTGGCCAGCACAGCCACCGCGACCCCTGCCGCCGGCACGACCCGCAGGATCGCCACGCAACCCATGGTCATGCCGGTGTGCCCGATCACCTCGCCGCCGTCGAAGTTCGACAGCTCCCAGCCGAGGCCCCACCACCACTCGCCGGTGCCGAAGTCCGGGTGGGTGGCCTGCCTCTCGCGCATCGCGTCGAACTCGGTGGTCTCCAGGTGCATGCGCACGAACTGAAGCAGCTCTCGAGCGGGCATCGCGAGCACCGAACCACCCGCCACCCACGACTCCGGCAGGTGCTGGGTGGTGGGCTCTCCCTTCAGGTGCCCGTGTGCCATCTCGTGCGAGGCGTACTCGGCACGTGCCGCGGCCACGTTCCTCAGCCCGAGCGGCTCGACCAGCCGTTCCCGCAGGACGTCCCGGAAAGGCTCGCCCCGCAACACTTCCACGATCCGGCCCAGCACCGCGTAGCCGGCGTTGCAGTACGAGTAGAGCTCGCCGGGAGCAGTGGCCTGGCCGGCGTCGGCGAGCAGCGCGACGTACTTCTCCAGCAGGTCCTCGCCCGAGCCGGTCTCGAACTTCAGGTCGCCTTCGAACCCTGCCGTGTGGCACAACAGCTGACGCGGCGTGATCACCTTCGCCGCGTCCTCGTCCGCAACCCTGAAGTCCGGCAACACATCCCGCACCGGCCGGTCGAGGTCCAGCAGGCCTTCGTTCACCAGCTGCATGACCAGGGTGGCCGTCCAGACCTTGGTGATCGACCCGATCTGGAACAGAGTGTCCGTGGTGACCGGCTCCTTCGTGACGGCGTTGCGCACACCTGCTGCGGCATCAACGATTTCGCCGTTGTGCAAGACCGCTACCTGCGCGCCGACGACGCCGTGTTCCTCGAGCAGCTCAGGCAGCCGCCGCTCGATCCACTCGCTGATCATGCTTCCCCCTTGGATGCCGCGCGGCCGAAATGAAGCCAGCGCACGTGCCCGTCACGTCTACAAAGGACGATCACCGCGTGCCGCCCGCCCGCAGGTTCCACGGAGATCATCGCGTCGTGACGCAGGCCCGTGTACTCGCGCTCCTCATCCACCATCAGCGCTTCGCCCACCCGGTTGCGGGGCTCGTACCGCACGCGGACGCGACCGGGCGAGCCCGGCGTCACGTGCAGGTTGACGTGGCCAGATCGGTACGTGCCAACGACTTCTTCGACGTCCACGGGCAGCGGCGTGGCCGGTGGTGTCGGGAAGGCGGGCAGCTTGACGCCGACCAGCTCGCCCAGCAGATGGTCGTAGATCGCCTCCACGAGCGGGATCGCCCGGCCGCCGTTGGTCAGGACGGTCACCGCCACGCCCGCCGACGGGATGGCGCGCAGGATTGCCTGGTAGCCCATCGTGAGGCCGGTGTGGCCGACGCCCTCGACGTCGTTGTCGTAGTGCAGCAGCATCCAGCCGAGCCCCTGGTGGCCGCCGAAACCGAAGTCCGGCAACGCGATCTGCGGCTCGCGCATGGCAGCGAAAGTCGTTGTCTCCAAATGCATGCGCACGAAGGTGAGGAGGTCGCGGGCGTTCATCGCCAGCACGCGGCCGGCCGGGGCGTCCCACTCGCGGAACGGTTCGACCACAGGCTTTCCGCGGAGGTGACCGGTGGCGACCTCTTGGTCCGGGTACTCGGCGAGGTGCGTGGCGACGTGGGCCAAGCGGAGGGGATCAACGAGGTGCTCGCGCAGTGCGGCGTGGAAAGGCTTGCCGCGCAACACTTCCACGATCCGGCCCAGCACGACGTAACCGGAGTTGCAGTACGAGTGGAGCTCGCCGGGCGGGCTGATCTGGACGGCCTCGGCCAGCTGGGCGACGTAGGTGTCGATCGTGTCCGGGTCGCCGCTGTCGATTTCGGCGAACTTGTCGCCCTCGAAACCCGCGGTGTGGGTCAGCAAATGGCGAGGCGTCACCACCTGAGCGGCCTGCTCGTCGGCGAGCTCGAACTCCGGCAGGACGTCGCGCACCGGGCGGTCCAGGTCGAGCAGGCCCTCGTGGACGAGCTGCATGACGAGCGTGGCCGTCCAGATCTTCGTGATCGACCCGATCTGGAACAGCGAGTCCGTCGTCACCGGGGCGCCGGTCTCGACGTTCAGCACGCCCGCGGCCACGTCGACGATCTCGCCGTCCGCGAGCACAGCCACTTGGGCGCCGACGACTCCGTGCTCCTCCAGCAACTCGGGGAGCCTGCGAGTGATCCACTCGGCCGGCGTCTCGACGCGTTCGGCGTTCTGGCCGAAGTACAGCCAGCGCCCGATCAGGCCGAGCACGGTGTGCGGCTCGTCGACGGCGATCAGGGCGTTGTCGTGCAGGGCGGTGAACTCGCGGACCGGCCGCTCCATCGACTTGGTGAGCTCCGTGCGGCCCTCGAAGCGGACCTGCACGCGGCCCTCGTCGGCCGGCGTCACGTGGATGTCGTACCCGGCGCAGCGGTAGACACCAGCGGCCCGCTCCAGGTCGACCGAGATCGGCACGGCCGGTGGGACGGGCCGGGGATGCGCGCGCACGCCGGAGAACTGCTCGCGAAGCGCGTCGAACACCGGCTGGGCGTCGCCTCCGTTGGTCAGCACCGCGATGGCGACACCGGTTTCCGGCACGACCCGCAGGAACGACGCGATGCCCTTGTTGCCGCCGTTGTGGCCGATCACCGTGCCGTCGACGCCGTCCACGATCATCCAGCCGAGGCCCCACGAGCAGTGGTCGCCCAGGTCGGGCAGCCGGAACTGCGGCTCGCGCATGACCGCGAGCCCTGGCGTGCCGAGATGCATGCGCACGAACGCGAGCAGGTCACGCGCACTCGTGGCCAGCGCCGAACCGGCCGGGTAGTCGGACACCGGGCCGTAGTCGTGCACGGGACCGTCCGGCAGGTGACCGTCGGCGACGTGCGGCCCCCGCACGATGTCCGTCTCGATGGTCAGGCCGAGCGGTGCGGCCAGCCGCTCCCGCAGGACTGTGTTGAACGGCTTGCCGCGCAACACCTCCACGATCCGGCCGAGCACCGAGAAGCCGCTGTTGCAGTACGACCAGAGCTCACCGGGCGGCGAGACCTGCGCAGCGCCGGCGAGCAGCTCCACGAACTTCTCGACGGCGTCGTCACCCGTGCCGGTGTCGAAGAAGAGATCGCCTTCGAAGCCCGCGGTGTGCGTCAGCAGCTGCCGAGGTGTCACCACCCGCGCGGCGCGCTCGTCGGCGAGCTCGAACCCGGGCAGGACGTCTCGCACGGGCCGGTCGAGGTCGAGCAGACCCTCGTTCACCAGCTCCTGGACGAGCGTGGCCGTCCAGATCTTGGTGATGGACGCGATCTGGAACAGCGACTCACCCGTCACCGGCGCGCGGGTCTCGCTGTTCAGGACGCCCGCGGCCGCGTCGAAGATCTCGCCGTCGACCAGGACCGCCGCCTGCGCGCCGACCACGCAGTGTTCCGCGATCAGTTCGGGCAGCCTGCGTCGCAACCATTCGGCTGTGCTGTTCACGTTCCCCCCAGGAAGTGAATCGTCTAGCGCGGTGAGAGCGGCACCGTCTTCGACCGCACCCACTTGAGCACCGCCGGCCACTCCCCGTAGCCCGCGTCGATGTTGATGTGTGCCGCGTCGGGCAGCACGTCGACCTCGATCCGCAACGTCTCCGCGAGCTGCTTGGCGGCCGGCATCGAGCAGTACGGATCACCGTCGCCCACGACCAGGCGCGTCTCCGTGGCGGCGCGGCGCAGGCCGGTGGGGTCGAGCGGGGCCGGGAAGAACGACTTGATGGCCGGCTCCGGGTAGTCCGGCGCGGGCGGGGCCACCAGCAGCACGCGGTCGACGTGCCCGATGCCCTCGCGGGCGGCGTGGTGCAGCCAGAGGTAGCACCCGAGCGAGTGCGCCACCACGACCCGTTCGCGGTCGGTGGGCGCGGCTTCGAGGTGGGTGTCGAGCTCGCGCAGCCAGGTGTCGCGGTCAGGCTGGTCCGGGTCGCTGAAGTGCGGCATGTCAGCCATGCCGCCGTGCTCGGACACCGTCTGGGCCAGCCAGCGCTGCCAGTGACCGGGACCGGAACCGGTGTAGCCGTGGATCAGGAGCACGTGAGGCAGCGACATGCCTCCACCTTAGAACGCCGAAAGGGCGCCGGTGCGGCCACCGACGCCCTTTCGGAACGATCAAAAACTACGCCGACTTCTCTCGCCTCTCCCGGCGCGAGGGCTGCCGGGCCACGATCGTCGGGTTCACGTTCTCCTTCACCGTCTGCTCGGTGATGACGACCTTGGCGACGTCCGTGCGGCTCGGGATGTCGTACATCACCGGGAGCAGGACCTCTTCCATGATCGCGCGCAGACCTCGGGCACCGGTGCCGCGCAGGATCGCCTGGTCGGCGACCGCTTCCAGCGCGGTTTTGGTGAACTCGAGCTCGACGCCGTCCATCTCGAAGAGCTTCTGGTACTGCTTGACCAGCGCGTTCTTCGGCTCGGTGAGGATCATCACCAGCGACGGCTTGTCGAGGTTGGTGACGGAGGCGACCATCGGCAGACGCCCGATGAACTCGGGGATCAGGCCGAACTTGATCAGGTCCTCCGGCATGGAGTCGGCGAAGAAGTCCGACGCCTCCACCTCGGCCTTGGAGCGAACCTCGGCGCCGAAGCCCAGGCCGCGCTTGCCGACCCGGTCCTGAATGATCTTCTCCAGGCCCGCGAAGGCGCCGGCCACGATGAACAGCACGTTCGTCGTGTCGATCTGGATGAACTCCTGGTGCGGGTGCTTGCGGCCGCCCTGCGGTGGCACCGATGCGGTGGTGCCTTCCAGGATCTTGAGCAACGCCTGCTGGACGCCCTCACCGGACACATCGCGCGTGATCGACGGGTTTTCACTCTTTCGAGCGATCTTGTCGACCTCGTCGATGTAGATGATGCCCGTCTCGGCGCGCTTCACGTCGTAGTCGGCGGCCTGGATGAGCTTCAGGAGGATGTTCTCGACGTCCTCACCGACGTACCCGGCCTCCGTCAGTGCCGTCGCGTCGGCGATGGCGAACGGCACGTTCAGCATTTTCGCGAGCGTCTGCGCGAGGTAGGTCTTGCCACAGCCCGTCGGGCCGAGCATCAAAATGTTCGACTTCGCCAGCTCAACGCCGTCATCACGACCCTCGCGCCCGCGGTCGCCCGCCTGGATGCGCTTGTAGTGGTTGTAGACGGCGACGGAGAGGGTGCGCTTGGCATCACTCTGGCCGATGACGTACTGGTCGAGGAACTCGTGGATCTCGGCGGGCTTCGGCAGCTCGTCGAGCTTCACGTCGCCGGCTTCGGCCAGCTCCTCCTCGATGATCTCGTTGCAGAGATCGATGCACTCATCGCAGATGTAGACGCCGGGGCCGGCGATGAGTTTCTTCACCTGCTTCTGGCTCTTTCCGCAGAAAGAGCACTTCAGCAAGTCGCCGCCGTCACCGATACGCGCCATGACCGCTGACCTATGTCCCCTCCGGCGCACACCTGCTGTAGTGCGCCTGCTGACTTGCTGTGGCAGTCCCACTGGCTGTGGGTGCTGAGCCCGTTCTCCTGACGGTACCTGGCCTACCCCGTTTCAGGGGAGGACCAGCGTCCCCCCGGCACGTCGATCAGGCCAGTTAACCGGTCACATCGGCGTGTCGGGTGGGTCGACAGTGCCCGGGCTCTGGGGTTTCCCACAGCCCGGGACACCGACTCAGGACTTGGCGGAAAGCTTGCGGTAGGGCAGCACGGAGTCGACGATGCCGTACTCCTTGGCCTCGTCGGCCGTGAGGATCCGGTCGCGCTCGATGCTCTCGCGGACCTCCTCTGCCGTCCGGTTCGTGTGCCGCGCGAGGGTGGTCTCCATCAGGCGGCGCACGCGCTGGATCTCGTTCGACTGGATCTCCAGGTCGGACACCTGACCGTACGCACCCTCCATGGAGGGCTGGTGGATCAGGATTCGCGCGTTCGGCAGCGCGTGGCGCTTGCCGGGCGTACCGGCGGCCAGCAGCACCGCGGCGGCCGAGGCGGCCTGGCCGAGGCAGTACGTCTGGATGTCCGGGCGCACGAACTGCATCGTGTCGTAGATGGCCATCAGCGAGGTGAACGAGCCACCCGGCGAGTTGATGTACATCAGGATGTCGCGGTCCGGGTCCTCGGACTCGAGCACGAGCAGCTGCGCCATGACGTCGTTGGCCGAGGCGTCGTCAACCTGCACGCCGAGGAAGATGATGCGCTCCTCGAACAGCTTGTTGTACGGGTTCGACTCCTTCATGCCGTAGCTGGTGCGCTCGACGAACGAGGGCAGCACGTAGCGCGACTGAGGCGTGTGGAACTGGCTCACTTCGAGATCTCCTCAGCTTCCTAGTTGCCCGAGCGCACGGACTGGGGGCGGGTGACGACCTTGTCGACAAAGCCGTACTCGAGCGCCTCCTGCGCCGTGAACCAGCGGTCGCGGTCGGAGTCACGGGTGATGGTCTCCACCGACTGGCCGGTGTGCTCGGCGATGAGCTCCGCCATCTCGCGCTTGGTGCGCGTCAGCATGTCCGCCTGGATCGCGATGTCCGCGGCCGTACCGCCGACACCGGCCGACGGCTGGTGCATGAGGATGCGGGCGTGCGGCAGCGCGTGGCGCTTGCCGGGAGCACCCGCGGAGAGCAGGAACTGCCCCATCGACGCCGCGAGGCCCATGGCGTACGTGGCCACGTCCGGCTCGATGAGCTGCATCGTGTCGAAGATGGCCATGCCCGCCGTGACGGAGCCACCCGGCGAGTTGATGTAGAGGGTGATGTCCTTCTCGGGGTCCTCAGCGGCGAGAAGCAGCAGCTGAGCGGTGATCTGGTTGGCGATGCCCTCTTCGACCTGTGATCCCAGGACGATGATCCGCTCGCGGAGCAGCCGCTCGTACACCGAGTCGTTGAGGTTCATCCCGGCGGTGGCCGACCGCATCTCGGGGGTCGGGAAGGAGTGCTGCGTCACGTCTGCCTGCCTAACTCCAGGTGGAACGAATCTGGAATGCCAAAACCTTCTGCAACCGACCTTAACGAAGGCGGGCGGCGTCAGATGCCCGACACCGCCCGCGTTCGCTGACAGCGTTACTGCTGAGTGCTGTCCTCATCGGACTTGGTCTCGCCGAAGAGCTCGTCGAGGTCCAGCTTGGTGCCAGAGGTGTCGGACACCGAAGCCTGGCGCACGACGCTCGCGAGAGCCTTGCCGCGGCGCACGTCGGCGAAGATCGCGCCGAGCTGACCGGACTGCTGCGCGCGCTTGACGTACTCGTCCGGGCTGATGCCGAAGCGCTGGGCCTGGTAGATGATCCGCTCGGTCAGCTCGCCGTCGGACACCGTGACCTGCTCGGCGTCCGCGATCGAGTCGAGCACCAGCTGCGTCTTGACGGCCTGCTCGGCGGCCTTGCGCAGCTCGGCGTCGAACTCCTCCTCGGTCTGACCCTGCTCGGTCAGCCACTCGGCGAACTTCGCCTCGTCGTGGTCGAACGCGTGCACGGCGTCGTGCTTGCGCGCGTCGATCTCGCCCTGGACGATGCCCTCGGGCAGCGGGACCTCGGTGGTCTCCAGCAGCGCCTCGAGGACCTTGTCGCGCGCCTGCACGCCCTGCTGCATCTTCTTGACGCGGCCCAGGCGGGTCTGCAGGTCGGCCTTGAGCTCGTCGAGCGTGTCGAACTCGCTGGCGAGCTGCGCGAACTCGTCGTCGAGCTCCGGGAGCTGACGCTCCTTGACGCTGTTCAGCACCACGGTGACCTCGGCCTCACGGCCCTGGTGGTCGCCGGCGACGAGCGTCGTGTTGAACGTCTTGGTCTCGCCCTCGGAGGCGCCGACCAGGGCGTCGTCGATGCCCTCGACGAGCTGGCCGGAGCCGATCTCGTAGGACAGGCCGCTGGTGCGCGCCTCCTCGACCTCTTCGCCGTCGACCGTCGCGGACAGGTCGACGATGACGAAGTCACCGGTCTCGGCGGGGCGGGTGACGCCGGTCAGCGTGCCGAAGCGGGCGCGGAGCTCGTCGAGCTGCGTCGCCACGTCCTCGTCCGTGACCTCCTGCTCGTCGACCGAGATCTCCAGCTCGCCGAACGCGGGCACGGTGATCTCGGGACGAACGTCGACCTCGGCGGTGAACTCGAGCGTCTCGCCGTCTTCGATCTTGGTGACCTCGAAGTCGGGACGGCCGAGCGTGCGCACCTCACCCGCGTTGACCGCTTCCAGGTACTTGGCCGGGATGGCCTCCTGGATGACCTCGTCCAGCACCGGAGCGCGGCCGATGCGGCTCTCCAGCACCTTGGCGGGGGCCTTGCCCGGACGGAAACCGGGGATGCGGACCTGCTTCGCGAGCTTCCGGTACGCCTGGTCGAAGTTCGACTTGAGCTCGTCGAACGGCACCTCGACGTTGATCCGGACCCTCGTCGGGCTCAGGTGCTCGACGGTGCTCTTCAACGTGGACTCCTCGTAACGAACAAGAACGTGCAGACAGCCGGTACCGCCTTAGGTGGCGCCCGGATTCCCAGCGAGTCTAGGCGAGACCCGCTCTGTGACCGCCGCCGCCCCGGACCAGACCTCTCCCGGCACAGTTGACCGGAATTGTCGGACCCTCTCGCTAGCGTCGGATCCGGCGGCCGTCGGAGCCGCCACCTGGGGTTCGAAGTGATCACTTGGGGGACTCGATGCCACCTGCCGTCGGCAGACTCGCCACCGTCAGACTCGCCACCGCCACAGCTGCCTGCGCGGCGTTGATCGGCGCGACCGCCGGGCCCGCCCAGGCCGACCCGCTCGCCCTGGAGGCGACCGCCGCCCTCTACTCGTTCCAGGTGGGCGACCGCACCGAGTCACTCGTGGTCGAAAGCGGTCGCCCCGGCGACCACAACGAGTTCCGGCAGTCCGAGCACGCGAGCGGCCGCACCACCGCCCATCCCGGCTGGGACATCCGGCTGTCCGACGACGCGACCGCGCCCGCCTGGGACTACGCGATCGGGATCGCGGGCTCGAACCACGACGGCGACGGCGTCAGCGGGAGCAGCTCGTGGGGAACCCTGTCGCTGGTGGACGAGGACCCGTCCGGACTGCCGTTCGCCGTGATCCAGGCAGAGGGCGGCGTCACCTGCGACAGCAAGACCGGTGAAATCTGGTCGGGCAACCCGAACCCGACCCGGTTCCAGGTGCGGCGCGGAGGCCAGCTCGTCGACGTGACGCCGAACTCGGGCCCGTTGACGCTGGACGACGTGACGCCAGGCGACCGCACCGGCGGCAGCCCGGCCCGCACCACCGTCTCGATCGTCACCGTGTCCGACGTGGACCAGCTGACCGGCCACCAACCGTTCGCGAAGTACGCCGACCGGGCCCGCACGGCGGCCAGGGGCCACGCGCTGGTGATCAGGCAACAGCCCGACCCGGCCCAGCCCCCGACGACCTACCGCCTCCTCACGAACACCACCGCAGCCTCCTGCTAGCCCGCCCGCAGAGCGCCGCCGCCCACCCCCGGACGGCGGCGTTTTTTGTTCGCGTGGCGAAAGGCTTCACGGAAAAGAGTCGCGCAACTACCGCCCGTCAAACGCCCCATCTCAATTTCACTCTTTCGGCCGCAACACCGATTCCAGACCGATCAAGATGACTCCGTTAGCACTAATCTCCGGCGCGCGACCGACAGGTAGCGTTACGACGCTCGCACCATGCGTAACAGGACCACGGGAACGAACGAGAAAAAGTCGTCGCACCGTTTTAATCCGAGGATCCGCCTGATGGAGACACGCCAGCTTCTCGCGTTCACAACCGTGGTTCAGACAGGGAGCTTCACCAAGGCCGCTGCCACGCTCAACTGCTCGCAGCCGACCATCACGACCCGCATCAAGGCACTCGAGGAGGCCTTGGGAGTCGTCCTTTTCCGACGCCTCCCACGAGGTATCCAGATGACGTCCGCGGGCGTAGAACTGCTCCCGTTCGCGCGAAACATCATCAACCTCACCGAAAAGGCCCGAAAAGCCATAACGATGAACGGCGAGCCGCACGGCAAACTCGTCATCGGCTCCGCACAGAGTTTGACCGACTACCGTCTGCTACCGCTCATCGAATACATGTGCTGGCGCTACCCGTCCGTCCAACTCTCGCTGCACTCCCGAAACACCCTGAACAACCTGAACTCCGTACGCGACGGCGCCCTCGACTGCGCCTTCTTCATCGGCGCCATCGAACCCCGCGAAGGCCTCGAAACCACAGTCCTCTGCCCCGAACCTCTCGTCATGGTCGCGGGCCCGAGCCACATGCTCACCCAACGCCAGTCCCTGACCGAGGACGACCTCACCAGCAGCACCCTCATCAGAGCCGAGAACGGCGCCTCCTACCACGAACTCTTCGAACACTCCCTCGGCTACGACGACACCCGCGCCCCCGTCCTGGAACTGGACTCGGTGGACGCCGCCAAACGAGCCGTCGCCTCAGGCCTCGGCATCGCCCTGATGCCCGAAGTCACCGTCGCCTCCGAACTCGCCGACGGCAGGTTGGTCCGCTTGCCCTGGTCCCCGACGTTCCGCGTCTACACGCAGTTCGGCTGGCGCCAGGACAACTCGACGAACCCGGCAGTGACAGCCCTGGTATCAGCCGCAGCCCAAGTGGTGAGCGACCAAGTCGCCTCCCTGACCTGACACGCGATGCCCCGCCCCGCCAACGGCACCCAAGCGATGCCGAAGGCGAGCAGT
>NZ_JYJG01000372.1 GCF_000955955.1 Lentzea aerocolonigenes | reverse complement strand
TCTAGACGGCCCACTCCAGCACGTCGATCTTGTCGCCGACCGCCATGGTCCCGGTGCCGACGACGGCCGCCTTCATCCCGAAGATCACACCGCCGTCCGGGTCACGCCGGTAGGTCGCCAGCGTGCGCGTCGGCTCCGGGCCGTCTTTCAGACCGGTCTCCTGGTCGACCATCGGCACGGCACACCGCACGCAGTCCTTGGCGTATCCCAGTTCCACGTCACCGATCACCGCGCGCCGCACCCGGTCCTCGGTGTGCGGTTCAGGCCAGCCGGACACGACGATGTTGGGGCGGAACCGGTTCATCGGCACCGGTTCGGCGCCGCGTTCGAGGATCCGCTCGTTCAGGCCGTCCAAAGAGGACAAGGAGATCATCAGCAACGCGTGCGCGTCCGCGTACCCAACCAGGCCCGCGGCCTGGCCGCCCGACTCCCGGCGCAGGTCAGGAGGCGTCCGCACGAGTCGTACGGACATCCCGAGCGAGTCGGAGAAAGCCGCGGCGGCGTCGTCCCCCTGATCGATCCCGGTGCCCTGCCACTTGTGCACGACGACCGGAACCCGCGGCCCGTCAACGATGATCGGGAACGACTGTCCACCGTGGAACAACGCGGCGTCCGTGAGGTACGGGCGCAGCGCGGCCATCGCCGGAACTTTGCGCTGCGACAGGAAGACGCCGTCGTCGTCGACCAGCATCAGCATCCGATCGCCGCGCAACCCCGTGAGGTCGACCGGAGAGGCCGCGACGGAGTACCCGCCGCAGCCCTTGATCGGATAGACGTGCAGGCTGGAAA
This sequence comes from Lentzea aerocolonigenes, assembly GCF_000955955.1. Classification (GTDB taxonomy): domain Bacteria; phylum Actinomycetota; class Actinomycetes; order Mycobacteriales; family Pseudonocardiaceae; genus Lentzea; species Lentzea aerocolonigenes_A. Next base: position 23,704 of record NZ_JYJG01000372.1, on the reverse strand, counting down.
CGATCACAGAATCGGCTCCGGCTCGTAGGCCGGGTACTTGTCGACCACCGCGGCGACCTGCTCGACGATCGACGCGACCTGCGCCGACGCCACGCCCGTGAACGACAGGCGGTCGGCCAGCAGCGCGTCCAGAGCAGCCCGGTCGAGCGGCAGGCGCTCATCCGCGGCCAGGCGGTCCAGCAGGTCGTTCTCGGCCAGCCCCTGCTCGCGCATCGCCAGCGCCACGGCCACCGCGTTCTCCTTGATGGCCTCGTGCGCGGTCTCCCGGCCGACGCCTGCGCGCACGGCCGCCATCAGCACCTTCGTCGTGCCGAGGAACGGCAGGTACCGGTCCAGCTCCCGCGCGACCACGGCCGGGTACGCGCCGAACTCGTCCAGCACCGTCAGGAAAGTCTCCAGCAGCCCGTCGAACGCGAAGAACGCGTCCGGCAGCGCGACCCGGCGAACCACCGAGCACGACACGTCGCCCTCGTTCCACTGATCGCCGGCCAGCTCGCCGACCATCGACAGGTAACCGCGCAGGATCACGGCGAAACCGTTCACGCGCTCGCACGAGCGGGTGTTCATCTTGTGCGGCATGGCGGACGACCCGACCTGGCCGGGCTTGAAGCCCTCGGTCACCAGCTCGTGGCCCGCCATGAGCCTGATCGTCTTCGCCACCGACGACGGCGCCGCGGCGAGCTGCACGAGCGTGGACACCACGTCGAAGTCGAGCGAGCGCGGGTAGACCTGGCCGACCGACGTCAGCACGCGCTCGAAGCCGAGGTGGCCGGCGACCGTGCGCTCCAACTCGTCCAGCTTCTCCGGCGAGCCGAGCAGGTCGAGCATGTCCTGGGCGGTGCCGACCGGGCCCTTGATGCCGCGCAACGGGTACCGCGAGATCAGCTCGTCCAGCCGCGAGAACGCCACCAGCAGCTCGTCCGCCCCGGTCGCGAACCGCTTGCCCAGCGTCGTGGCCTGTGCCGCCACGTTGTGCGAACGACCGGCCATGACCAGGTCTGAGTGCTCGGCCGCGAGCCGCGCCAGCCGCCCGAGCACGGCCGCGACCTTGGACCGGATCAGCTCGAGCGACCGCAGCACCTGCAGCTGCTCGACGTTCTCGGTCAGGTCGCGCGAGGTCATGCCCTTGTGGACCTGCTCGTGGCCCGCCAGCGCGTTGAACTCCTCGATGCGCGCCTTCACGTCGTGCCGCGTGACCCGCTCACGCGCCGCGATCGACTCCAGGTCGACCCGCTCCAGCACGCGCTCGTAGTCGGCGACCGCACCGGCCGGCACGTCGATGCCCGCAGCCGCCTGGGCGCGCAGCACGGCGAGCCACAGCTGGCGCTCCAGCACGATCTTGTGCTCGGCCGACCAGAGCGTCGCGAGCGACGTGGAGGCGTAGCGACCTGCGAGGACGTTGGTGATGCGCGGCTTGGTCACCTGGCCAGATTAGTGCAAGTCGTGCTCACTCCCAGTCCACCTTTGGGTCCGTGACCAGCGTTGTGAGCACTCCCACGCGCACGGGCACGGTCTGGCGCAGACCGCTGCCGGACGCGGGGTTGTAGCTGTAGCTCGCGATCCGCACGTGGAACCCGCTCGGGAAGCTGCGCACCACCTCGGAGTGGGTGATGTCCGGGCTCCCGTCGGTGAACTCGGCCTCCGTGACGACCGACCCGTCCTTCTGCGGCACTTCCCGGCACGTGACCGCACCCGAGCAGAAGTTCTTCGTGGAGAGCTCGATCTTGGCGCCTTCGAGGCGCAGCGAGGTCGGCCCGATCTCGTCCGTCAGGAACAGGTAGCCGGTGAACTGGGGCTCGTTCGACTTCCGCGGCTGACCCGACGGAGGCGCCGACGACATGTTCGGCATGTTGTAGCTGAAGCCACCCTGGCGGAAGTCCGCGTAGACCTCCTTCAGGTTCGGCATGGTCAGCGCGAGCTTCTCCGCCACCGCGTCGCCGGTCCGCTGGAGCTTCTTCTCGTAGGCCTCGGTCGGGGGCGCCGACGAGTTCGTCTGGCCGTCGGAGCCGAGCTGACCGTCCCGGTCACGAGGCAACAGGCCGGGCAGCGCCAGCGACACCACGGCGATCATCGCCGTAGCCACGCCCACAGCGACCAGCGCTCGTCGGCGACTTTTTTTCTGCTCGACCCGCCTCATCAGCGTGTCCGGGTCGAAGTCGAGCGGCGGCTCGTCCCAGACGGCCAGCAGCATGCCCTCGCGGATCTCCTGCTCACTCACGACGCGACCCTCCCCGAACTGCTGTCGAGCTTCTCCACGATGGCGCGCAACGTCGCGAGGCCGCGCGCCGTCTGGCTCTTGACCGTTCCCTCGGTGCAACCCATGGCCACCGCCACCTCGGCGACCGACAGGTCTTCGAAATAACGCAGCACCAGCACCGCTCGTTGCCTCGGCGGCACCTGCAGCAACGCGGTGTGCACGAGCTCACGGGCCCAGAGCTTCGCGCTGGTCGTGTCGGGATCGGAGGTGGCATCGGCGGCGTCCGGCAGCTCCCCGTCGCGCTGCTCGGCTCTGCGCCACGGCCTGCGCTTCTCGTCCAGCCAGGTGCGCAGCAGCACCTTGCGGGCGTAGGCGATCAGGTTGTCGAGGTCCTTGATGCGCTTCCAGGCCATGTACATCTTCATCAGGCTCGACTGCATCAGGTCTTCTGCTGTGTGCCAGTCGCCACAAAAGAGGTACGCAGTACGTCGCAAAGACGCGGCATTGGCTGCCGCGAATTCGCGAAAGCCCTGTTCATCGGCCTTGCGCATGCGTTCCCCTCTCACGTCCTCAACCAGGGGAACGCATCAGAGGAACGCGAGGTTGCATCACTCGTGACGCGAAAGGGCCGTTCGGAGCATCCTGGCCGCGACACCGCGCGGATCCGACTTGAGCTCGATGAACGAGTTGACCACCGAGCCGTCGACCAGCGCGATCAGCTCCTCGACCCGGTCCGGCGCGACGTCCCGGCCGGAGCGGGCGAAGATGTCGGCGATCAGCGCGTGCAGCTCCGTGGACAGCACCCGCATCAACGGCCGCAGGTAGGGGCGGCGGCCGGTAGCGACGAGGCGTTCGTAGCGCAGCAGCATCGTCTCGGTGTCGGTGACGTCCTGACCGATGAGCAGGTCGAGGATCAGCTCGATCAGCACGTCGTCGTCGGCCAGCCCCTGAGACAGTTCCGTCAGGCGCGCACGGCAGCTCGCCAGCTCCGTGCGACCGTGGAACTCCACCGCCGCGGTGATCAGCTCGTCGAGCGAGTCGAAGTAGTACGTCGTCGAGGCGAGCGGCAGACCTGCGCGTTCGGCGACCGCGCGGTGCCTGACCGCGTCGAACCCGCCCTCCACGAGCAGTTCGGACGCGGCCTCGACGAGCGCCTGCCTCCTGCGCTCACCCTTGGGGGTTGCTGCCGTCATAGTCGCGCCAGAGTACTGGGCGGCTGATCAGAACCTGGGGGCCAGTGCGTCCGCGATGGGCTTGGCCTTGCCCTTGAACTGGCCGTCGCCCTGGGTGAACACGTAAAGCTCCTGCCCGCTCGCCGTCGGCTTCTTCTCGGTGAGCGCGCCGTCCGGAGGTTCGAACGACTGCGGCGTGACGATCGCGGTGACCGTCAGCCCGTCGATCTTGAACGAGGCCGAACGCGAGTCCGGCGAGCAGGTCACGGTGGGGGGCACCGCGGAACCCGGTGAGACCGAAAGCTCTCCGGCGAGGGCGTCGGCGAGCTCTCGGTCCACCTCCACGCAGCCCTGCACTGCGCGTTCACCGGCCGAGGGGCCGGTGCTTCCCGGCGTGGACATGTCCCCCTGCGTGGACATGTCGCCAGGGAAGTTCGGTTGAGCTTGTTGCTGCTGCGGGGCCTTCAGCTCGGTCTGCGGTGCTGCCACCTGCTGACCCGGACCCGCGTTGTCGGCGGTGTTGCTCGTGCCGAACCAGCCGGCACCCGCCATCACACCACCGAAGCCGAGCACCACGGCCAGCGTAGTGCCGGCGGCGATGGAGTTGCGCCTGCGAAGCGTGGCGCGTCGCGAAGCCGTGCGGACGTCGCCCGCGTCGAAGGACGCCGGTGGTGCGTCGTGCGCGGCGTCGCGGAACAGGTCCGCGAGCTTCTGCTCGTCCATCTACGTCCTCCTCTCGCTGGTCACGACGTTCACGACGCCGGTCGCAAATCGTCGATGGCGTCGCCAAGAGCTTCCCGCAGCGCGGTCAGCCCGCGTGCGGTCTGACTTTTCACAGTTCCTTCCGAGCACTTCAGCACCTCGGCCGTGGCCGTCACGTCGAGGCCCTCGAGGAACCTCAGCACGAGCACGGCTCGTTGCCTGGGCGGGACTCTGCGCAGGCCTTTCATCAACGCCTCGCGCGTCGCGACCGTCTCGCCGATCTCGTTGTCCGTCGTCGGCGACTCGGGCAGCTCGTCGGTGAATTTCTCGCGCCGCCACGGACGGCGCGACTCGTCGATCACCGCGCGCACCAGCGTGCGCCGCACATAGGCGTCGAGAGCCTGCTTGTCCCGGATCTTCCGCCACCTCCTGTGCACCGCCACGAACGCTGTCTGCGCGAAGTCGTCAGCGCGGTGCCAGTCGCCGCACAGCAGGTATGCCGTTCGGCGCACGGCCTCACGGCGAGCCACGAAGTACTCCGCGAACTCCTGCTCGTCGCGCTGATCCACGCGGACTGCTCTCCGCTCGTTCCTCGAGTTGCACTGACGGGACGGAATCTGAGGCAACAACGGTTGCACGAACCATCGGCGAGAGCTACATCACCCCCTCGGTCGTTCACCGGATGTGATGTGATCGGGGTCGTGACCCCCATCGACCTGCGCTCGGACACCGTCACCCAGCCGGACGAGGAGATGCGCCGCGCGATGGCGTCGGCCGAGGTCGGCGACGACGTGCTGGACCACGACCCGACCATGGCTCGGCTTGAGGAGCGGGTTGCGGCGCTTCTCGGTGTCGAAGCCGCTCTCTGGGTTCCCTCCGGCTCCATGGGCAACCTCATCGCGTTGTTCCTGCACCTCCGCCGCGGTGACCGGTTCCTGGCTCCGCTCGGCGCGCACGTGCTGGACGCCGAGCTCGGTACCGCTGCCTGGCTGGCGGGCGGGATGCCGCACGCGCTTGCTCCGGTGACTCCGGAAGCCGTGGTCGCCGCTGGTGGTGGCGAGTCTCCCTACTACGGGTTGAACACCACGTTGTTGTGCTTGGAGAACACGCACAACGCGTCCGGTGGCACGGTGACCACGGTTGATGAGCACGCTCTTCTGGTGTCTGCAGCTCGGTCTGTCGGGCTGGCCGTGCACCTCGACGGGGCCCGGTTGTGGAACGCGTCGGTGGCTCTCGGGGTGTCGCCTGCCGATCTCGCTGCCGGGGCCGACACCGTGCAGGTGTGCCTGTCGAAGGGACTCGGGGCGCCGGTCGGGTCCGTGGTGGCCGGCTCTGCCTCCTTCGTGGTCGAGGCTCGGCGCGTGCGGAAGATGCTCGGCGGCGGGGTTCGGCAGGGCGGGGTGCTGGCGGCGGCCGGTCTCGTCGCGCTGGACCGCATCGATCGCCTGGCTGCTGATCATACGAACGCTGCTGCGCTGGCTGCCGGGCTGCGTTCGCTGGGCTGGGACGTTGCCGAGCCTGCGACGAACATCGTGCTGGCGTCGGTGCCGGACCTGGACAAAACACTGGTGTCGTTGCGCGAGGTCGGGGTTTTCGCCAGTCCGATGTCCGGCAAGGTTCGGTTCGTGATGCACCGCGACGTCGACTCGTCCGACATCGCCGAGGTGCTGCGCCGCATACGAGAGGACGCCTGAGATGCGCTGGATCGTGTTCGACTTCGGCGAGGTCATCAGCCAGCGGAACCCGGCGATCCCCGCGATGGCCGCGCGGCTCGGTGTGTCGGTGGAGCAGTTCGAATCCGCGTACTGGGACCGGGACGCCTACGACCGCGGCGGGTCGGACGCGGACTACTGGGGGTTGATCGGGGCGTCGCTCGGGTTGTCGTTGGATGACGCTGAAGTGCGCGAGATGACCGCGCTGGACAACGCGGGCTGGCTGGACGAGCCGGTGGCGGAAACCGTTGCGCTGCTTGATGATCTGGACACCTTGGGCGTGCCGCTGGCGTTGCTGTCGAACGCGCCGTCGACGTTCGCGCGGCTGGCCGAGAAGGTGCCGTGGGCCAAGCACTTCCGGCACCTGGTCTTCTCCGGCGATCTCGGTTTCGCCAAGCCGGATGCCGCGATCTGGCACCACGTCGAGACCGTCGTCGGTTCGTCCGACCTGATCTTCTTCGACGACCGCGCCTCGAACGTCGAAGGGGCTTTGATCGCCGGGTGGGACGCGCGGCTGTGGACGTCAGCCGCCGCTGCGCGTGTTGAGCTCCGCGCGGAGTTCGGCGAGCTCGGCGCGTAGTTTCCGGAGCTCCTGCACGGTTTCGAGCTCTGCCTCCTCGACACCGCGCAGCTTCTCCACGAGCCAGCTGGCGATCGTTCCGGTGATGACACCGAGCAGCGCGATGCCACCGACCATGAGCAGGCCCGCGACCAGCCGGCCCTCGGCGGTCACGGGGTACCGGTCGCCGTAGCCGACCGTCGACATGGTCGTGAGCGTCCACCACAGCGCGTCGCCGAACGTGGTGATGCTCGCGTTTTCCGCGTGCCTTTCCGCGTCCAGCACCCCGAGGCTCGCGCAAAAAGCGACGATCACCGTCACGCCCGCGACATAAATGCTCACGCGTTGCCGGATTTTGTGCTGGAACTTCTTGTTGAGCAGCGTTATGACGGTGATCAGCCTGAGGACCCGCAGTTGCCTGACCATCGGCAGAACGACCGCGGCGAGGTCGAAGAGGTGGGTTTTGAAGAACCAGAACTTGTTGTTGGCGAGCGTGAACCTGGTGACGTAGTCGGCCGCGAACACGGCCCAGACCAGCCACAACACGATCTCCAACGAGAAGTGCATCACCCCGTGGTCGTCGAAGACCTGCCACGCGTACGCGACGAGGAACAGCACGGCGAGTGCCGTCAGGGGCCACTCGACCTTTCGCTCCCACCGCTCCAGGCGGGCCTCGTTGGACTGCAACACCGCTTCATGGTGAGTGGTGTGCGGCATTTAGACCAGGGGCTACCGCCTGGATTTGATCGCACCGTAAGCGGCTGTGCCTGCGAGGAGTAGTCCTCCAATCACAGCGAGCCAGAAAAGACCCTTCACGACGGCTCCGACGACGGCGAGCACGATCCAGATCGCCACCAGCCAGCCGATGATCGCCCACATGGTTGCCCCTCCCCTTCTACAGCCATGCCTTCAGACGGTTCAACGCTTCATCGATGTCCTGTGTTGCACCGGCGAACGACATCCGCACGAAGTGGTGCCCGTCGACGGGGTCGAAGTCGATGCCGGGGACGATCGCGACGCCCGTGTCGTCGAGGAACCGGCGGCAGAACTCCATCGAGTCATCGGTGAGGTGCCGGACGTCCGCGTAGACGTAGAAGGCGCCGTCTGCCGGGGCGAGCTTGTCGATACCGAGGTTCGTCAGGCCTTCGAGGAGGATGTCTCGGTTGGTTTTGTACCTTTTCAGGTGCAGTGCCGTTTCCGCGTAGGCGTCTTCGTGAAATGCCTCGACTGCGGCGTATTGCGCCAATGCGGGCGGGCACAGCGTGAAATTGCCGGTCAGGCAGTCGACTGCTCTCCTGAGCCGCTCCGGGAGCAGCATCCAGCCGAGCCGCCAGCCCGTCATCGCGAATGCCTTCGAGAACGAGTTGACGACGACGGCTTCTTTCGAGGTCTCCCAGGCGCAGTGCAGCGGTTCGCCGTAGCTGATGCCGTGGTAGATCTCGTCGCTGACCAGCTGGACGCCGTTGCTCTCGCACCACCGCGCGATCGGGCCGACGTCGACCGTGGTCCCGGTCGGGTTGGCCGGGCTGGCGACGATCACGCCCTTGAGGTCAGGGGTGAGCATCTCGACCGTGGGCTGGAAGCGGGTTTCCGGGCCGCACGGCAGCTCGACGACCTCGCATCCCAGTGCCTTCAGGATGTTGCGGTAGGCGGGGTAGCCGGGCCGGGCCAGGGCGACCTTGTCACCGGCGTCGAACGCGGCGAGGAACGCCAGCGTGAAGGCGCCGGACGACCCCGTCGTGACCACCACGTCGTCCGCGGTCACGTCGAGGTCGTACTGGCGCTTGTAGTGCCCTGCGATGGCGCTGCGCAGCTCTGGGATGCCGAGCTGTTCGGTGTAGCCCAGCGCGTGGTCGTTCAAGGCCCTAGCGGCAGCGTCTCTGACCGGCTTGGGCGCCGGGCTGGACGGCTGCCCGGCGGCCAGCGAGATCACGTCGCCGTGCGTCCGCTGCCGTTGTGCGGCAGCGGAAAGCACGTCCATGACGTGGAAGGGCGGTACGTCGGCGCGGGCGGCCACGGTCAGCATGCCGACAGGCTAACCGCTGGTCAGTAGCCCTGGTAGCCACCGCCGTGAGCCATCGCCTTGAGGCCTGGGTGGCCTTCGAAGCCGCCGTAGCGCGAGAACGTGTACCGGACGCCGGCGATGATGTTGTCGACCGGGTTCCAGATGTCGTCGTGGCCGGGCAGCTTGTGGGCGTTGAACGTCGAGTCGATGCACTGCATCAGGCCCTTGGACGGGTGGCCCGCCTGGTAGTTCGAGTCCCACAGGTTGATGGCGTGCGGGTTGCCGCTCGACTCCTTCTCGATGATCGCCCAGATCTCGTCGATGTTGTCGTCGGTGACCGGGATGCCGTTGGCCTGCAGGATCTTGATGGCCTCTTTGATCCACTCCTGGACGTTGCCGGGAGGAGGGCTGCCCGACGGCGGGCCGCCGCTGGGGCCCATGCCGCCGCCACCACCGCCGCCGCCACCGCCTCCACCGCCGGATTCGCTGCCGCCACCGCCACCGCCGCCACCGTGGTGCTGGGAGGGGGCCGGTTGTTGCTGCTGGGGCGGAGTGTCCGAAGAGGACTGCTTGGTCGAGTCGTCTGGCGGCGGGGCCGGGGCCCACTCGACCGGTTTGCCCGGCGCGGGCGTGAAGGACTGGGTGTTCGGGTCCTCAATGGACGAGAACTTCGGTGCGAGCGCGCCCGGACGGCCTTTGAGGGTTCCTGCGGCGGCGTTCACGGCGCTTTCCGCTTGGGAGATAACGGGTTTGGCGTCGCTGGCGCCCTCGGCGCAGTAGCTGCGGATGACGCTGTCGATGTCCTCCTGCGGCTGGCCGTGCAGCTGCTGGCGGGCCTGCCGCGCGCGGCTCAGCACGTTCTCGCAGATGGTCGTCAGCTGGGTCTTGGCGGTCTCCAACGCGTTCGCGGCCGCCTCCAGGTCGGCCGCGGCGCCGTTGAGCCCGTCCGTCATCGACGTGCCGGCCTTCGTGACGTTCGCCATGTAGGCGACGAAACCGTCCGCCGACTTGCCCTCCCAGGCGCCGTCGAGCTGGCTCACCGACTTCTGCAGGGCGTTCGACTGGTCGCCGCACTTGCCGGCCGCCTGCTTCCAGCGGTTGGCGATGTCGCGCACGGCCTGCGGTTGCGCGGTCTCGATCTTGTCAGCGAGCGCGGCCAGCTCAGCCCCGCCGGGCAGCCCCGCGACCTCGTCCATCGCGCTCATGTCAGACCGCCTTCAGCGAGTTCTTGGCGGCGTCGTCGGTGTCCGTGACGTTGGTCTGGATCGCGTCGAGCGCGGTCTCGACCTTGCGCAGCACTTTCTCGGCCGCCTCGAACTCCTGCGTCCCGGCCTGGTCCATCGCCGTCACCGCGCCGGCGACAGCACCGGAAGCGCCGAGTTTTCCGAAAATGTCCGGATTGCCGTACTGATTGGAAAAGCCGTCACCGATCGCGCCGAATTGTCCGGCCTGGCTGCTCACGGTTGTCCGGCACTGTTCCATGGCCTCGGTGTTGTACTTCGCCACAGCCATCCGCGCCTACCCCCTAAACGTCTACCGCCGACCTTAGAACGAATTGCTCTGCTCGGCCGGGTGATTGGACGCAGGGGTTGTCGCGGACGTTCCACTCAGACCTCTTGCAGGAGCTCCCAAACGGCCGCGGCGAGCCGATGGTTGTCGACGGGCGTGATCGTGCACCACTGCCGCCCGTCACTGCTGGGCTTGAGCTGCCGCAGATACCGCCCGTTGTGCGTGTCGTGGAAGGAGACCACCCTCTTCGCACGCTGTCCGTTGCGCTGCACCCCGAACTGCCCGCGCGTGGACGTGCCGTCGAGCATCCCGGCCAGCTCCTGCGCGTCACCGAGCCGCATCCCCTGCCGCTCCAGCATGGTGATGAGTCTCTGCGCGTCCGTCCCGACGTCCTTGGCGGCCTTGACGAGCTCCTCGTACGGCAGGCTGATCGAGCGCCCGAACCCGGCGGGCATCTCGCCGGCGACGGAGACCGCCGCTTCGGCGAGCGCCGTCCCGCGCGCCTCGATCAACCACATCTCGTCGCGATCCTGCACAGCCAGGATCGCCTCGTCGCCAATGGCCGCCGCCAGCCCGCTGATCTGCCGGTCGGCCCAGATCCACAGGTCGATCGACATGTTCGCGTTGGCCAGCAGCGCAAACCCGTCGGCCAGCTCAGGCACGACCCGGCCGTTGTTCGCCAGGCCGCGTGATTCGAGTGACTCCCAGGCCCGCTTCACCACCTCGGCCTTCTCGGTGTGGGTGATGGAGGGAATCCGCGTGTCGAGCGCGACGTGCGCGGCCGGGAGGCGCTGCGCCTCCCAGACCACGGCGAACTCCACTGTGGACAAAACCACAGAACCTGGTGAGCTCAAGGGATTACTGGTCCTTCGGGTCTTCGCCGATGACGGACTGCACCACCATGCGTTCGTCGCCGAACACATCATCGGAGTCGACGCCGTACTTGCGCACGTGCTCGCCGTCCTCCTCGCCCTCACCCTTGGCCGCACCGGCCGCAGGAGACATGAGCGACCCGGACTTGCCGCCGGCTGCTCCACCCTTACCGGGCGTGGCGCCAGGCCGGTTGCCTTCGGGGCCGACGCCAGCCGCCGAACCAGGCGTCATGGCGCCGCCAGGCCCCTTGCCCGCTGCCCCAGGACCACCGGGAGCACCCGGTCCACCCTTGCCGCCACCTGCACCGATGGTGCTTGGCGCACCCTTCGGCCCGGTGGGCGCGATGGGTGTCTTGGGTGCCTGGCTCGGGCCACGTCCGCCGCCGACCACCTGAGCACCCTTCGCGGTACCTGCCGTGGCCGCGATGCCCGTGGCCGCCGCGCCTGCCGCTGCGATGCCGGCCGGGAGTACGGACGGGAACGGCTTGGGGAAGCCCGGGCCGCCCGCCAGCGGGGTCGGGGTGGTGCCGGGGAGGATGCCCGTGGTGTTGCCGGGGATGCCCGGGGTGGGACCGACCGGGGTGCCGGGGGTGCCGGTGAAGCCTGGACCGCCGGGGAAGCCGGGGCTGCCAGGGGTTCCCGGGATGCCGGTGTGAGGCGTGCCCACGGGAGGTCCGACCGGCGTCACGACGGCGCCGCTGGTCACCACGATGTCCGGGGCCTTGTCGGGCGCGCGGAAGCCGTTCAACGAATTCTGGCTGCCGGCGACATAGCCGTTCAGACTGTCGATGGCCTGCTGACGGGCGCGGTTGGTCGCCTCGACTTCCTTGGCGTGGTCGGTCTCAATCCCGACGACGCTGCCGACCTTGTCTTTCCAGTTCTGCTCGGAGTCGCCGCGCAGGTTCTGCTCGGGAGGCGTGCTGTAGCGGGCGGTGCTGGTGCTCTCGCCCTGCTGCGCCATCGCCTGGGAGTTCTGGTTCGACGCCTGGCTGCTGTTGTCGATGCCTGCGGCCACGACGTCCGTCTTCTCGTGGCTCTTCTCGCCGGCGGCGCCGCCCCAGTCGATCTTGAGCTTCTTGAGCTCGCCCTGGATCGTCTTGTCCACGGACTCCAGGGTGTTGGCGAGATCGCGCAGTGCCGCGGACGCTTCGCCGAACCTCGAAGCGATCGTGCTGCCTGAGAGCTTCTGGACCTCGTTCGCGAGATCCTGGTTGGACCAACCCTCGAAGTTCCAGTCATTGAGCTGCCGATAACCCGACATAGCTCCCCCTCACTTCAATGTCTTGAGCGTCGAGAGCGCGAGGCCTGCGGCCTTCTCGGCCTTACCACAAAGCACCGTCTGATCTTTTTCGCCAGTCGTGGCCGGAATGTAACTGACCATCAACTGCTGCCCCTCGGCGACATCAATCGCAATAGAGCAGTCAATTCCGCTGCCACCGACGAACTCCACCTTAACGGCGCCATAATCAGCGACTTTGATCACGCTACCAGATACGGTTCCGCTACCTTCGAGCCAGTAAGAAGCGCCTTTGTGAGTCACAGCACCTACCGCATAGGTGAAGCGACCCGCGTTCGAATAGTGGCAGGCGGGCGATTTCTGGCCATCGACGAGATCCAGCTGTTCGGGCTTGCTCGCAAGCGTGTCGAGCTGCTTCATCTGATCTGCGGTGAGCAGCTTGCAAGTGTCCACCGAGTCCAGCTTCAGGCTCGCCGGACGTTTCGGCAACTTGCTCGAGGAGTCGGAGCCATCGGACGAGCCGGTTGATGGCGGCGTGGGAGTGGGAGTTCCCTTTTCTCCACCCACCGTGCAGGCCGATAGGGTCACCGCAAAGACAGCCACGGCTGCTAGCTTGGAGATACGCATCGTCACGCTTTCGGCCTGAAGCTCGTCATGATCTCTTCGTCGGTGAAGCCGTACTGCTGAGCCGACGTCTTCAACTGGTCAGAAAGACTCTCAAGAGCCTTCAGATAAGCCAGGATCCGGTTGGCGTAGGAGTCATCATGAAACAGGAGCCGGTCGTTCCACGCAGTGACCACGTCTGAGGTGACCTTGCCGTCCATCGTGACGATCCGCAGCTTCGGAAGGACCTCACTGTACTTTTCCTGAAGGAACAGCCACTGATCGTGGATGACCTTGCCCGCCTGCAGGACGGTGTCCTTTTCGACGTGGAACTGCTGATTCGACGGGCCCGAGGAGATTCTGTCCATGATCGACGACGCAGCCTTGAACGAAGCCACGGCCCCCGCGACCGCGCCACCAGCCAGTCCCGCTGCGGCACCGAGAACGGCATCCGCCCCCGCGTTCTCCTGTGTCACGACGTCCTACCCCCGTACGGTTGGTAACGGTTCGGTCCCGCTTCGCAGGCTACCAACGCCCGCGTAAGACGCACCTGTGGTTGGACGAAGACCACCCCTTGTTGGTTCCACGTCACCCTCGGTTTCGTTTCCGCTGGCGCCAGCGGTCGATTCCGGTAGCTTCCGCGACTGGGGGAGGACGGCACACGCGACCACCTGGGGGAACACGTGCACGGGCCACAGCAGCCTTACCGGCCGCAACAGCCGTATCAGCAGCCCTATCCGTTTCAGCAGTACCCGCCGCAACAGATACCGCCGCCGCGGAAGAAGCGCACCGGGTTGATCATCACGGCGATCTTGGGAGCGCTGGTCCTGGTCGGTGGAGGCGTCACCGCCGTGATCCTCGTCAAAGGTGACCACGAGCCTGCGGCGGCGATGGAGCAGGCGCCCGGTCCAGCAGACACCTCGGTGATCGGGCAGAAGGTCGGCGAGGTCACCAAGTACGGCGATGTGGCTGTGTTCGACGCCTGCACGGTCCTGCCCGTGTCAGCGGTCGAGGAGCTGGGCTTCAAGGACGCCGCACACGGCTGGCACAACCAGACCTACCTGTCCCGATCGGTGCCCACGGCCGAGGCCACCATCAAGGACGAGCTGGACCCGATCTCGGTCTGCATGTACGAGCCGATGATCGAGAACCGGATGGAGCGGATCACCGTTTCCATCTACCAGCGACCGTTCAACAGCCTTCTGCCGGCGGACCGCGCGATCAAAGACGACACGCTTCTCACGGTCGGCGGACTCAGGACCGCGATGTCTCCCGGGTTGAAGCCGGACAGCTTCGATGCGCGGATCACCACGAATGACGGCAAGACTCAGGCAATCGTGGGCGCCTCGACAATGTCCGACGTCAAGGACATCACCGACCACAAGGCCGCCTTCATGAAGCTGCTCGAACTGGTCGCCCAGAACCTGAGCAGAGGGCCGCAAGGCCTGACGACACACGTGCACACCGGACGGTACGAGAAGGTGCCGAGCGCCTGCGACATCCTGAGCGCCGAACTGTTCCAGGAGCTGACGCAGAGCAAGGACTCCGGCATCGCGGAGGCGAACTTCCGCGAGCGGGAGGGCATGAAGAAGTTCGTCAACGACAAGAACGAGACGCATTACTACTACTCGAACCAACAGGACTGCCGGCGGCTCTCGCCCGAATGGTACAACGCCAAGTCCCGCAGTGACGGCAAGGCGTTGATGGTCGAGCTGGAGACGTACCGGGACGCCGAGATGGCGGTCCGGAACGCGCATGACTGCGATCCCAACTCGCCGTCGCGCAAGGTGTTCGGGGAAGCCGTGTTGACGAACGAGAAGATCGGCGACTTCGCGACGTGCAGCTACCGAGTGGGCGACTCGCCGACGATGTCGTTCGTCGCGGGACGCACCCAGGTGCGGCTCACCGGGTTCGGCAACTGGGCTCCGGACGACCCCAAGCAGTACAACGAGGTGTTCACGCCTGTCGCCAAGCGGATGGTCGACGAGGTGCGGAAGGCGATCGGATAGGGCACAGGAAGTCGGGTGCGCCGACGACGAAGCCCATAGCGTTGTGGACGTGCTGGAACGACTCAACGAAGCCATGGCTCGCATCGAGGCCGATCTCGAGGGCGAGGTCGACGTCAAGCTGCTCGCGCGGATCGCGGGCACGAGTGAGTACCACCTGCGCCGGATGTTCAGTGCGCTCGCGGGCATTCCGCTCAGCGAGTACGTCCGGCGCAGGAAGCTCACGAGGGCGGCGAGCGAAGTCCTCAGTGGACAGGACTCGCTCCTCGACATCGCTGTCAGGTGGGGTTACGGGTCCAACGAGGCCTTCGCGCGGGCGTTCAAGGCCATGCACGGCGTCGGGCCGCAGGAGGCTCGCACGCGGAACAAGCCGTTGCAGTCGCAGCAGATTCTCACGTTCAGGCTGGTTGTCGAAGGGAGCACGAGCATGGAGTACCGGATCGTCAACAAGGAAGCGTTCAAGGTCGTCGGGCGCGGGACGCGGGTGCCGTTGGTGCACTTGGGGATGAACCCCGCGATCGTCGAGTTCGTGAAGGGCATCGGGATGCCGACGCTGGAGCGCATCAAGCAGCTCAGCGACGGCGAGCCGGAAGGGATGCTCGCCTTGACCTACAACCAGGAAGGGGTTGAGGAGGGGGATCAGCTCGACTACTTCCAGGGGGTGGTGACGAGCCGAGAAGCGCCGGACGACCTGGAAGCGCTGGAAGTCCCCGAGAACACCTGGGCCGTGTTCACCGCGGAAGGGCCCTATCCCGAGACCATTCAGTACATGTGGCGGGATGTGTACGCGCAGTGGTTCCCGTCCAACAACTACCAGAGCGTCGAGGGGCCGTCGATGTTGCGAACGCAGATCGACGGGGATCAGGCCAAAGCCGAGCTGTGGGTTCCCGTCACCAGCTGAGGGCCAGGCGTTCGATCACGTCTCGCAGTTCCAGCACGGAAAGCCAGGAAGAAGGAATCACGGACACGCCGTCGCGGGCGCCCAGGATGTTGCCGCAGATCGAGCCGGTGGAGTCCGAGTCGCCTGAGTGATTGACGGCGAGGCGAAGAGCAGAAGGAAAGTCCGCACCGACGAGAGCGGCGTGCAGGCCGATGGCCAGGGCTTCTTCGCCCACCCAGCCGCCGCCCAAAGAGGACTCGATCTCCTCCGGCGTCAAAGGTCCGAGCGAAACCACCTTGTCCAGCAACGTGGTCTGCTCCTCGTGGCCGTCCCAGCGGACCAGTTCGGCACGCGAAACAGCGACGGCCGAAAGCAGGTCCGCTCCACGCAACAACTCCTGCACGATCACTGCCAGCACGCCCGCGGACAGGTAGCCGCTCGGGTGGTGGTGAGTGATGCGCGCCGTTTCCGCCGCCAGTGAGAAGACCTCGCGCACGTCCGAGGACCACACGGCGACGGGGGCGGCGCGCATCACACCGCCGCAGCCCTTGGAGTTGTTCTTCTCGTTGTGCTTCAAGGCCGAGATGCACGTGTGGCCAGGCGCGCGACGAGAATGCAGGCGCTGTTCGGCCATCAGCCAGCCGTCCGAAGCGACCAGTGGACCGCCCTGCGTGTGCAGCCAACGGCCATAAGCCGCGCGCACAGCCAGAACAGGGTCCACACCGAACTGCCGGGCCAGCACAAGGCCTTCCAACGTGAACAGCGTCATCTGGGTGTCGTCGGTGATCTCCAGAACAGGCAGATCAACGACACCCGAAGAGCCGTGCGCACGCCTGATCACGTCGATCGACGAGAACTCGATCGGCGCGCCGAGAGCGTCGCCGACCGCGCCACCCAGCAGCGAGCCGAGCAGGCTCACGGCACCGTGATGGTGCCGTCGACCGCCTTCAGCGCGATGTCGGAGCGGTGGTGCGAGCCGGTGAGGTGGATGTCCGCGACGCGCTTGTAGGCGCGCTCGCGAGCCTTCGACAGCGACTTGCCGGTGCCCACGACCGACAGCACGCGGCCGCCGGCGGAGACCACCGCGCCATCTTCACGGCGGCGCGTGCCCGCGTGCAGGACGCCCTCGGCCTCGGCGCCGGAGATCACGTCGCCCGTGCGCGGCCGGTTCGGGTAGCCCTCGGCGGCCACGACGACGGTCACCGCGTAGCCGTTCTCCCACTCCAGAGCAGGCAGATCTCCGAGCGAACCGGTCGACGCAGCCAGGAACAGAGCGGAGATCGGCGACTTCAGCAGCGCCAGCACCGACTGCGTCTCCGGGTCACCGAAGCGGCAGTTGAACTCGATCACCTGCACGCCGTTGGACGTCAGCGCAAGACCCGCGTACAGCAGGCCGACGAACGGCGTCTCCCGCGCGCGCAGCTCGTCGACCACCGGCTGCACACAACGTGAAACAATTTCAGATACCAGGCCCTCAGGTGCCCACGGCAGCGGCGCGTAAGCACCCATGCCGCCGGTGTTCGGGCCGTGGTCCCCGTCAGCCACGCGCTTGAAGTCCTGCGCCGGGATCAACGGCACCACGGACACACCGTCGGTGACGCAGAACAGCGACACCTCGGGTCCGTCCAGGAAGGACTCCAGCAGCACCGGGTGCCCGCCGTCGAGCAACGTCATCGCGTGCGCACGGGCCAAAGCCAGGTCCGACGTCACCACGACGCCCTTGCCCGCGGCCAGACCGTCGTCCTTCACCACCCACGTCGGGCCGAAACGCCCCAGAGCGGCGTCCAGACGGGCCGGGTTGTCCACGACCTCGCTGTGGGCCGTCGGCACCCCCGCCGCGTTCATGACGTCCTTGGCGAACGCCTTGGAGCCCTCGATCCGGGCAGCCGCACGAGACGGCCCGAAGCAGGGGATCCCCAACTCGCGGACCGCGTCAGCGGCCCCGACGACCAGCGGTTGTTCGGGGCCGATGACGACGAGGTCGGCCTTCCACTCCTTGGCGAGAGCGGCGACCGCCGAAGCATCTGCGACGTCCACGTCGTAGAGCTCGGCGTGGCCCGCGATGCCTGCGTTGCCCGGCGCGCACGCCAAAGCAGTCAGCTGCGGGTCGCGCGACAACGCGAGGACAAGGGCATGCTCACGGGCTCCAGACCCGATGACCAGGACGCGCACGATGCCCCAGCGTAGTTCAGCCGAGCGCCTGCTTCGCTCCAGGGTGCAGCGGGACGGGATCGGTGGCCGATGCCTTGTCCTTGGAGATGTCCTTCACGGCCGGGTGCACCTTCTCCAGGTCGGACTTCTTGTCGAAGATCAGCTTGGTCACCGCGCACGCGTTGTTGGCCGCGAAGTCCTCACGAACGAGCAGCAGGTTCGGCACGACGATCGTGGGCACCTCGGCCACCCCGTAGGTCGCCGCCGGGATCTGCGCCTTGTCGTAGACCGGGCTGATCTTCTTCATCTCCGGCAGCAACGGCGTGATGTCGATGAACTTCACCCGGTCCTTCATCGACGTCGTGATGTCGGTGATCTGCGGCGTCGGCAGCCCACCGGACCAGATCAGCCCGTCGATGCTGCCGTCCTTCATCCCGTCCGCGGTCTTGGTCAGGTCCAGCCGCTGGGCCGACACGTCCGAGTCGATGTTCAGGCCGGCCGACTTCAGCAGACGACCCGCGATCACCTCGGTACCGGACTTCGGCGAGCCGGTCGAGATCCGCTTGCCCTTCATGTCCGCCACCGAGTTGATCCCGGAGTCGGCTCGCACGAGCACCTGCGTGTAGTTCGGGTAGATCCGCGACAGCGCCGCGATCTTCTCCTTCTTGCCGTTGAACGCCCCGGTGCCGTTCACCGCGTCGGCGGCCGTGTCGGCCAGCGAGAACGCGATGTCGTACGTGCCGGAGACGAGCTGCTGGATGTTCTGCACCGACGCGCCGGTCTCGGCAGAGGAGGCCTTCAGCTTCGAGTTGTCGGAGATCAGCTTCGCGAGCCCGCCGCCGACCACGAAGTACACGCCACCGGAGTTGCCGGTCGCGATCGTGATCCGCCCGTCCGACGCCTCGCACGACGCACCGCCACCCGACGCGTCCGGCGTCGTGGGCGTGCGTTTGCCGCCACACCCGGAAACCGCCAGCGCCAAAGCGATCGCACCGATCGCGTACTTACGCAGCATCACGAACCCTCCCACGAGTGACCAGGTGGACCGCCACGGCCACCACGAGGAACCCGGCCCCGATGGCGATCGTCAACGGCTGCAGGTAGAGCAGGAACAACGCGGCCGGCGCGCACAACACGCGCTCCGGCCAGCGCGCGGGACCGAACAACCAGCCGCCCGTCAGCACGGCAAGAGCGGCTACCCCCAGGGCGGACGCACCGAACGTCCACACCGAGTCCAGCAACGGCCCGCGCAACAGCAGGCCGGCGCCGTTGTCCGTCAGCACGAACGCCAACGGCACGAGGAACGCGGGCAACGTGTACTTCCACGTCTGCCACATCGTCTTCATGACATCGCCACCGGTCAGCGCGGCAGCAGCCACGGCAGCCAACGCGGTCGGCGGCGTCACCTCGGACAACACCGCGTAGTAGAAGATGAACATCGCGGTCTCGGCCGGCTCCACGCCCAGAGTGATCAACGCCGGCCCGATGACGACCCACGAGATGATGAACGACGCCGTCACCGGCACGGCCAGACCGAGCACCGACACCGCGATGGCCGCCAACACCGCCGTCAGCATCAGCACCACGACGGGCTCGGAGGAAACCGCGGAAGCCAGGTCGACCAACGACCCCGCAAGCGCTTGCCCCAGCCCGGTCTTGGTGATCGTCGACGTGACCACACCAGCCGCCGCACACACCGCGATCACCGGGAACGCCGACCGCACACCGACGGACAGCGCGTCGGCGATCAGCCGGAACCAGTCACGCCGGTGGTTGATCAACGCGAACAACGCCGCCACGCCCGTCGCGTACACGACGGCGCGGTAGACCGGGATGTCCAGGGCCAGGAACACGATGATGATCCCGAGCGACAGGAAGTGGTACCAGCCGAGCTTCAGCACGTCCCAGAACCGCGGCGCGTCCACGTCCACCGGCTGCGCTCCGAACCGCCGCGCGTCGGCTTCGACGGCGAGCGCGATGCCCAGGTAGTAGAGCAGCGTCGGGATGATCGCCCAGATCAGCACCGACAGGTACGACACCTGCAGGTACTCGGCGATGATGAACGCGGCAGCGCCCAGCGTCGGCGGCGACAGGATCGCCCCGATGCCGGACGCCGCGAGCAGCCCACCCGCGTTCTCCTTGGGATACCCGGCTTTCTGCAGCATCGGCCACGTCACAGCGCCCAACGACACCGTCGTCGCCGTGCCCGAACCCGACACCGTGCCCAGCAGGAAGCCCGCGGTCGCAGCAGTACGCCCAGGCGCGGTCCGCGACTTCCGGAACGCGGCGAAGCTGACGTCGACGAAGAACTTCCCGGCACCAGAAGCGTTCAACACCGCGCCGTAGATCGTGAACAGCACGATGTAGGTCGCCGCGACGTCCAGCGGCGTCCCGTAGAACCCGCTGGCGTCGTTGAAGAACCCGTTGATGATCTGCGAGAAGTCGACGCCGGAGTGCGAGATCGACCACGACGGCGGCAGGAACCCGCCGTAGTAGGCGTAGGCGATGAACGCCAGGCAGACCACCGGAAGCACCCAGCCGGTCGTGCGCCGGCACGCCTCCAGGATCAGCACGAGCAGCACCGCGCCTGCGATCACGTCCAGCGTCGTGAGCTGGCCCTGCCGGTTCAGGAACTCGTCAAAGCCCCCGAACAGCGGATAGGCGCCGACGACGAAGGTCAGCAACGCCAGCACCCAGTCCCACCAGGGAGGCGTGTGCCCTCGGCCGTACGACAGGAAGACCAGCGGCAGCGTCACCGCCAGGAAGATGATCAGGTAGTACTGGCTTCCCTTGGCGAACGGGAAGAAGACCTGCTTGAGCACCAGCAGTGCGATCAGCAGGCCCGCGATCCACAGCGCTCGCTCCCACCTGGGTGAGAGCGGGCGCGACGGCATCTCCTCGTCGTGCTCCGCGACGATGCGGGCGAGGTCGGGGTTGGCCACGAACCGACCGTACGGTGGCCGGGATCACACCGGCAGGTCATCAATCCAAAGAGACTGCAAAGTCCTCAGACGATGGCACTGTCCACATAGCACCAGCGCCAGTCCTCGCCCGGCTCGAACGAGCGCATGACCGGATGCTGGGACGCACCGAAGTGCGCGGTCGCGTGCCGATGCGGGCTCGAGTCGCAGCACGCCACGTGCCCGCAGGACAGGCACATCCGCAGGTGAGCCCAGTTGCGCTCACCCAGAGCGAGACAGTCGACACAGCCCTCGGTCGACTCCGGCGCCACCGCTGCGGGCAGCGCTCCCACGTGCGAACAGGTCATGCGTTCCATCTTTACGCAGAATGAACGCATGGTCGGGCCTGAACTACTGCTGCTGCTCCTCGGAGCGTTGGTCGTCACCTCCATCGCGCGCCGCCTGAACTGGTCGGCGCCCCTGGTGCTGGTCGCGGTCGGACTCGTGGTCTCGTTCATCCCGGGGGTGCCGGAGTTCGAGCTCGATCCCCACTTGATCCTGGTCCTGGTCCTTCCGCCGCTGCTCTACAGCGCCGCGCTGGACAGCTCGTACCTCAACATCCGTGCGAACCTGCGGCCGATCGGCCTGCTCGCGGTCGGGCTGGTGCTGTTCACGACGTTCGCGGTGGGCGTAACGGCGAAGCTCGTCTTCCCGGACCTCCCGTTCGCCGCGGCACTGGTCCTCGGCGCCGTGGTCGCCCCGCCGGATGCGGTCGCCGCGGTCGCGATCGGACGCAAGCTCGGGCTGCAACGCCGGGCGATGACCCTGCTGGTCGGCGAGAGCCTGATCAACGACGCCACGGCGCTCACGGCGTTCAAGGTCGCGGTGGCGGCCACGGTCGGCACGGCCATGCACCCGGTCGCGAGCGTCTGGATGTTCCTATACATCACGGTCGGCGGCATCGCGGTCGGCCTCATCGTCGGCGTGGCGGTCAGGTTCCTGCGCAAACGGCTTTGCGAGGGCGTGCTGGAGAGCGCGCTCGGGCTGCTCGTGCCGTTCGGCGCATACCTGCTCGCGGAAGAGGGCCTGCACGCGTTCGACATCCAGTTCTCCGGGGTTCTCGCCGTCGTCGTCGCGGGTCTCTACGTCGGCCACCACTCGCCGCGAGGCAAGTACTCGACGCGACTGCAGGACGCGGCTGTCTGGCGGTCGGCGGACGCACTGCTGGAGTCGTTCGTCTTCGCGCTCATCGGGCTGCAGGTCTCGGCGATCATCGCCGACGTCGACCTGAACACGAGCCTGCTGCTGGGTGCCGGTGCCGTGCTGCTGGCCACGATCCTCGCGCGGTTCGTCTGGATGTACCCGGCCACGTACATCCCGATGTTCCTGTCCAAACGCATGCGCGAGCGGGAACGCTGGCCGCACCTCGGTCAGGTCACGGTGATCGCGTGGGCGGGCATGCGCGGTGTGGTGACCCTCGCCGCCGCGGCCGCGATTCCGCAAGAAGTTCCGGGACGGAGCATCATCCTGTTCTGCGCGTTCGTCGTGACGGTCGCGACCTTGCTGCTGCAGGGCACGACGTTGCCGTGGGTGATCAACAAGATCGGCTTCGAGGGCGACGACGCACGCAAGGACGCACTGGCCGAGGCGCAGATCCAGCACCGCGCGGCGCAGGCGGCGGTCAACCGGCTGGACCAGGAGATCGCGGACGTTCCCGAGCACGTCGCGGACCAGTTGCGGTCGCTGGCGGAGCACCGGGGCAACGCCGCGTGGGAACGGCTCGGGCGGCAGGAGGAGGAGAGTCCGGCGGCTGCGTACCGCAGGCTGCGCAGGGTGATGCTGAGCGCGGAGCGTGACGAGTTCATCAAGGCCCGCGACGCCGGTGAGATCGACGACGAGGTCCTCTTCCGCGTGCTGCGCGAGCTGGACTTGGAGGAAGCCGCCCTGTCACGTGAATAGACACAGCCTCGTGAGTAACCGTTCACCTGCTTTTCGTGTTGCGATGCTTGGGTGCGCTCTCAAGACGAAACGGGAGGTCGAACGATGTATCGGAGAGGTCTAACCGCCGTAGTCCTCGTGTTCGCGGGTGCGGTGGTGGCGTCCCTGCCCTCCGCCTCCGCACACGACGACAAGGGTCCGATCGTCATCGGGCACCGCGGCGCGTCGGCGTACCGGCCCGAGCACACGCTCGCGTCCTACGAGCTCGCCGCTCGCATGGGTGCCGACTTCATCGAGCCGGACCTGGTCTCGACCAAGGACGGCAAGCTGGTCGCCCGGCACGAGAACGAGATCGGCGGCACGACCGACGTCTCGACGAAGCCGCAGTTCAACGACCGCCAGAAGACCAAGGTCATCGACGGCACCCCGATCACCGGCTGGTTCACCGAGGACTTCACGCTCGCCGAGCTGAAAACGTTGCGCGCCAAGGAACGCATCCCGGCGATCCGCCCGCGCAACACGCTCTACGACGGCCGGTTCGAGATCCCGACGTTCCAGGAGGTCATCGACCTCTCCAAGCGCCTGTCGCGCGAGCTGCACCGCGAGATCGGCATCTACCCCGAGACCAAGCACCCGACGTACTTCCAGTCGATCGGTCTCGCGCTGGAACCGAAGCTCGTCGACGCGTTGAACCACAACGGCCTCAACCGCCGCAACGCCAAGGTCTACGTGCAGTCGTTCGAGGTCGCGAACCTCAAGCAGCTCAACAAGTCGCTGCGCGTGCCGCTGGTCCAGCTGGTCAACGGTTCCGGTGCGCCGTACGACTTCATCGTCGCCGGTGACAAGCGCACCTACGCCGACCTGGTCACGCCGGCCGGGCTGCGTGACGTGCGGTCGTACGCGGACGGCGTGGGCGTCACCAAGGACCTGATCATCCCGCGCGACGCGGCCGGCTACCTCAAGCAGCCGACCAGCCTCGTCAAGGATGCGCACAAGGTCGGCCTGATCGTGCACTCCTGGACGTTCCGCAACGAGAACTCGTTCCTGCCCGCGGACTTCCGGTCCTCGGCCGACCCGGCCGCGTACGGCCGGGCCTTCGAGGAGTACGACCTGTTCTACAAGACCGGTCTCGACGGCGTGTTCGCGGACAACCCCGACACGGCCATCGAAGCCAAGGTCAAGCGCTGAGCACCAGTGCCGCGGGCGGCCGCCTTTGCCCCGTATTTCGGTGGTCAGACGGGTGCATCGTGGTGCCGGCCCC
>NZ_JYJG01000371.1 GCF_000955955.1 Lentzea aerocolonigenes | reverse complement strand
GTGCCGCGAGGTGCCCTGCTGAGCGCCGAAAGACGCGGCGAAGGTTGCCGGTCGCGGCACTGGCGTGCGGTCCTTGTCGAGCAGACCTCTCTGCTTCAACAAGGGCCGCACGCCCTCGCCGAACCAGTACGCCTCTTCCAGGTGCGGGTAGCCGGAGAGGACGAACTCGCTGATACCGATGGAGTGGTATTCCTCGATCAGGTCGGCGACTTCTTCGTGCGAGCCCACCAACGCCGTTCCCGCGCCGCCTCGCACGAGTCCGACGCCAGCCCACAGGTTCGGGTAGATCTCCAGACCGCGCACACCACGGCTGAGATCGCCACCGTGCAGCGCCACCATCCGTTGCTGGCCAACGGATTCCGACTTGCTCAGCTGCTCCTGCGCCTTCGCCACGGCGGCCGGGTCGAGTGCGTCGAGCAGCTTCGCAGCAGACGCCCACGCTTCCGCCGACGTGTCCCGGCTGATCGTGTGCAGCCTGATGCCGAACCGGATCGGCCGATCGGTCAACGCCCGCACCCGCGCGATCTTCGCGGCCACATCCGCCGGGGGCTCGCCCCAGGTCAGGTACACATCGGCGTTGCGCGCGGCCACCGGCAAAGCGGCGTCCGACGAGCCACCGAAGTAGATCGGCGGGACGGGATCCGGCGCGGCCAGCGCCGTCGCCCCTTCGACCTGGTAGTGCTTGCCCTGGAACGAATACGGCTCGCCGGTCCAGATCCCGCGCACGATCTGCAGGAACTCGTCGGTGCGCGAGTACCGCTGGTCGTGGTCGAGCCAGTCGCCGAACCGTTGCTGCTCAACGGAATCGCCACCGGTCACCACGTTCAGCAGCAACCGGCCGCGCGAGATCCGCTGGTACGTCGAGGCCATCTGCGCGGCGAGCGTCGGCGACAGCACACCCGGCCGGAACGCCACCAGGAACTTCAGCGTGGTCGTCTGCCCGATCAGCGCGGCCGTGGTCAGCCAGGCGTCCTCGCACCACGTGCCGGTCGGCGTGAGCACGCCGGTGAACCCGACCTGCTCGGCCGTGCGCGCGATCTGCGCCAGGTAGTCGATGTCCGGCTCGCGACGGGCTCCGGCGGCAGGTGCGCGCTGAGCGTGGAAGTGCTCCACGACCGTGCGCCCGTCGCCGGACGTCGGCAGGAACCAGTGCAGCGTCACGCTCATGCCAGATCTCCCTGGAACCTCGTGTCGACGAACTTGGCGAAGTCGACCTTGCCCGGCAACGTCTTGTCCTCGCTGAACGCGTCCGCGAGCTCCTGCTCCGACTTGAGGAGCGTGTCGTCGATCTTCACCGGCAGGTCGCCGTTGCGGTTCACCGCGGCCAAGGCGACCTCGTACTTGAGCCCGGTCTCGGCCGCCCACGCCTTCGCCCACTCCTCGCGGTGCGTGTCGGCCCACTTCTGCGCCTTGTAGTAGCGGACCAGGTACTCCTTGAGCGCCGGGTTCTTCCCCTTGTCGTCCAACGCCTTGCGGCCGGCGACCTGGAAGCCGTAGCCGTTCGACTTACCCCGGCCGTCGGTCAGCACACGCGCCTTGGCTTCCTGCTGCGCCTGCGCGGTGTACGGGTCCCAGACCGCCCAGGCGTCGACCTTGCCCTGCGTGAACGCGCCGTACGCGTCGCTCGGCTGCAGGAAGTTCAGCGTCACGTCCTTGGTGGTCAAACCGTTGGCGCGCAACGTGAGCAGCACCTGGCCGTGCGCCGAGCTGCCCTTCGCGACCGCGATGTTCCTGCCCTTCAGGTCCGCCACTGTCCTGAGCGGCGAGTTCTCCGGCACCAGGATCGCGTCGGCCTCGACCTCGCCCTTCGACGCGGCGACGGCGGCGATCTTGGCGTTCGCGGCGGCGGCGAAGATCGGCGGGGTGTTGCCGACACCGCCGAGGTCGATCGCACCGGCGGACGCGGCCTCCAGCAACGGCGGGCCGGAGGTGAAGGTCGACCACTCGATCTTGTACGGGAAGTCGTTCAGCAGACCGGCGGCCGTGAGCAGCGCCTTGGCCCCGCCCTTCTGGTCACCGACCTTGAGCACGACCTCGCCGGCCGGAGTGTCCTGCACGGTCGCCGCACACCCGGTCGTGAACAAGATCGCAGTGAGCAGACTGAGCCATTTACGGCTAGGCAGCTGTTTCAACATCCACTCCCAGGTCTGCGAGCACGCGGGTGCGTTGCTCCACAACGGAAGCCCGGCGGCGCGGGCGGGGCAGGTCGACGTGGTGCTCGGCGACGATCCGGCCCTCGTCGAGCACGAGGACCCGGTCGGCGAGCAGCAGCGCCTCGTCGACGTCGTGCGTCACGAGCAGCACGGCTGGCCGGTGCTCGGCCCAGAGGTCTTCCACCAGGTGGTGCATGGCGAGCCTGGTCAACGCGTCCAGCGCGCCGAACGGTTCGTCCAGCAGCAGCACGTCGGGTTCGCGCACCAACGCTCGTGCGAGCGAAACCCGTTGCGCCTCACCACCGGACAACGTCAGCGGCCACGCGTCGGCGTGATCGGGCAGCCGCACTTCCTCCAGTGCCTTCAAGGCGACTGAACGCCCGTCCGGCTTGTGCAGGCCCAGCGAGATGTTCCGCCAGACCTTGCGCCACGGCAGCAACCGCGGCTGCTGGAACGCGACCGACACCGTTCCGGGAACAGTCGCCACCCCGTCGAACTCCCGATCCAGGCCCGCGAGAATCCGCAGCAGCGTGGACTTGCCACAGCCGCTGCGCCCCAGCAGTGCCACGAGCTCGCCCGGCACGATCTCCAGGTCGATCCCGTCCAGCACCGTTCGTGGACCGAAAGCCTTGTGCAGGCCACGAATGCTCACCGCGCTTGCCATCGCAACACTCTCCTTTCCAGCAGTCGCACCAACGCGTCCGTCGTCAGGCCGAGCAGCGCGTAGACCACGAGGCCGACGACCACGACGTCGGTGCGGAGGAACTCACGGGCGTTGTTGATCAGGAAGCCGAGACCGGCGTCGGCGTTGATCTGCTCGCCGACGATCAGCGACAGCCACGCGGTGCCGAGCGCGATCCGCAGTCCCACCAGGGATTGCGGTACCGCGGACGGCAGCACGACGTGCACGATCCGTTCGAAACTGCTGTAGCCGAGCACCCGCGCGGCCTCGACCAGGCCGGGGTCGGTCTGCCGGATGCCGGCGTGCAGGTTGAGGTAGAGCGGGAACGCCACACCGGCCGCGACCAGCGCGAGCTTGGGTTCCTCTCCGATGCCGAACCACAGGATGAACAACGGGATCAGGCCGAGGTGCGGGAGTGTCCGCAGCATCTGCACCGGCGGATCCAGCAACGTCTCGCCCCACCGGGAAAGGCCGGCGGCAAGACCGAGAAGAACACCGATCACGCCACCGATGAGAAATCCGAAGAAAACGCGACCGAGCGAGACCGCGAATGCCTCGCCCAATTGGCCGTCCGCGATCAGCTCACCGGCGGATTCGAGCACTGTGAGCGGAGAAGCGAGTTTGTCCGGCGGCAGCAACCCTGCTGAGCTGGCCCCTTGCCACAGCAGAACCAGCGCCACGGGGCTGAGCCAGCGCAACGGCAGCGTCTGTTTTCCAGCAAGAGAAAGGGCCACGGCCGAAGTACAGGCGAGTCCAGGACGTGAGTCAACGACGCCCAAATCGTGAAAAAGCGTCGGACGTCGAGATAATCGGAGCCGGTGGTTTCCATCCCAATGGCCGAGTGACAGCGCCGGATCCACCACTCACCATTCGGAC
Organism: Lentzea aerocolonigenes; assembly: GCF_000955955.1. Lineage (GTDB taxonomy): Bacteria > Actinomycetota > Actinomycetes > Mycobacteriales > Pseudonocardiaceae > Lentzea > Lentzea aerocolonigenes_A. The sequence continues at coordinate 6,545 of NZ_JYJG01000371.1, read as the reverse complement.
ATGAACGAGGGGGAGAGATCGAGGGTGCCTTCTGGCACCACGTTGAGGTTCGTGTCGCTCGTGCTGCTCGCGATCGCGACCACGTTGTTCGTCTTCGGGCAGTACGCGGGGATGTCGCCGGAGGACGAGCGCTGCCAGGTGAACGCCGGGCTCTACCTGACCTCGCTCCACTTCCCCGATCACGACGAGTCCAGGTGGGTCGCCTATCGCGCGTGCATGGCGGAACTCGTCGTTCCGCGTGCGCTGTGGCTCTCCGGTGGGCTCGTGTTGCTCTTCGCGGTCAGCCTGCTGATCTACCTGGTCCGGCCCGCGTGGCGCATCCGCAGGCGAAAGCTCGTGCCAGTACCGGAAGAGCTGCGGGAGAGCCTCGCAGAACTCGCCGGGCAAGCCGGTCTCCCGGACACGACCTTCCTGCTCGACCCGACCAGCACCAGGGCCGGTGGCGCCGCGTTCGGCAACCACCGGCACAAGTACGTCGTGCTGAACGCCGGCATGCTCGTGCTGCACCGGACCGACAGCGCGACGTTCCGCGCCATCGTTCTGCACGAACTGGCGCACGTTCGGTCAGATGTCACCACGACGTACGCGACTCTCGCGCTCTGGCGGGCGTTCGTGCTCGTGGTGCTCGTGCCGTACCTGGTCCTCGTGGCCATCGACTGGTCCGGCTCGTATGCCCTGATCGGGAGGCTCGGGGCGTTGGTGGCCCTGGTGTTCCTCGCTCGCGTCGCGGTGCTGAGAGCCCGTGAACACCACGCCGACGTGTTCGTGGCGCGCTGGACCGGGTCCGCGGAGCCGTACCGCACGCTCGCGCCCTCAGGCCGGTTTCAACGGTGGTTCGGCCTGCATCCGGCGCCGGCGGCCAGATCCGCGGCGATGCGCGAGCCGGACTCGTTGCTGCGACCGGGTTTCTGGGAGGTGCTGGGCTGCACGCTCGCGGTGCAGCTCGCGTGGTGGCACCTGCGCGCCGGACTGCACGCGCTCACCTGGTACCGGGCGGACAACGAGTCGTTCCTCGTCCTGCGGGCCGGCTGGGCGGTCCTGATCACCGCGCTGATCGGGCTGATCGCCTGGCGCGGCGCCGCGTTCGGAGCAAGGCGCGGGGTGTTCGCGTTGCCGGGCCTCGCCGTCGGGCTCGGGCTGGTGCTCGGCGAACGACTGGACACCTACAACATCGACCCCGTCACGCTGCCCAGCGCGCTCGCGGCGCTCGTCCTCGCCGGCACCGCCGTGCTGGTGGCGATCTGGGCCGGGTACTGCGCCACGCTCGTGCGCGCCCGTTGGCACGCCTGGTTTCTCGGCCTGTCCACCACCGTGGTCGCGTTCACCCTGCTGGGCTGGTTCCCGGAGGCCCGGTATGCCTATTCGACGTTGCGGGACGACATCGGACCGGCCCTGCACCAGTCCGTTGTGGACGTTGTCCTGGTCCCGTTCCTGCTGAACTCGCACCGCGTGCTGACCGTCGTGTCGCTCGCCCTCGTCTGGCTCGTACCGCTGGTGTTGCGCCGCGAGTTCCCCAAGGCGGCATTGGCAACGGGTGCCGCGGGCAGTGTGCTCGTGACTTTCGCGGTCACGCTGCTCGGCTCGGGGACCGACCCGTTGATCAGCTCTGTCCGGCAGGTCGTGGCGGTGGTGATCGTCCAGTTCGTCGTGGTGTTCGCCGCTTCCCGGTGGCTGGACCGGATCGGCGCGCTGCTCGTGGCGTGGCTGATCGGGCTGGCCGGAACCGGCGTGATCTGGCTGACCCACCTGCAGGGCACCGAGGTCGACAGCGTCATCGCCGCGCGCCCGCACCAGGTGTTGCCGTTGTTCGGCACGCTCGCGGCGCTGGCCGGAAGCCTGTACGCGGTGCGCCGCGGCGAACATCAGGGACGGCCGTGGGCGCTGATCGGGCTCGCGGTCGTCTCGGTCGCCGTGGCGTCGTGGTGGCCCAAAGCCCCGAACGCGGCGCCCCTCCTGCCACCAGCGGCCGCACCGACGAGCACGACCCCGACGGCGACGACGACATCTCCCAAGCCCGTGGACCCGGCGGAGGCGATGCGCGCCTGGAAGGCCGATGGCGGCCTCGATCGCCTCGCGGCCGTGGAACGGGCGAACCTCGCGTTGTGGGCCGAGGTGACACAGGACAACGACGCCCGGCTGGAACCCACGTGCGTGGCACTGGCTCAGCTCGCCGGAGAGACCTTCTCACCGCCACCGGACGCCACGATCGGTGCGCTGTGGACGGAGACGCTGCAGGCGTTGCACAAGGGCGCGCAGGCGTGCGCCGACGCCATCCAGGGGCGGACGAAGGACGACGGCACGATGGCGAGAGAACTGATGATGGGCCGCAGCCGGCTCGCGGAGCTGATCACGGCCCTCCGGTGAGCTCGCTCAGCCGAGAACGTCGTGACGGACGATCGTCTGGTCGCGGCCAGGGCCCACCCCGATCGCGGACACACGGGCGCCGATGATGCTCTCGAGGTACTCGACGTAGGACTTGGCGTTGGCCGGCAGCTCGTCGAACGTGCGGCAGTGCGAGATGTCCTCGAACCAGCCCGGCAGCTCCTCGTACACCGGCACGGCGTGGTGCACGTCGGTCTGCGTCATCGGCATCTCGTCGACGCGGCGACCGTCCACTTCGTACGCGACGCAGACGGGCACCTTCTCCAGGCCGGACAACACGTCCAGCTTGGTGAGGAAGTAGTCGGTGATGCCGTTGACGCGCGAGGCGTACCGGGCGATCACGGCGTCGAACCAGCCGGTGCGCCGCGAACGTCCAGTCGTGACACCGAACTCACCGCCCTGCTTGCGCAGGTACTCGCCCTGGTCGTCGTTGAGCTCGGTCGGGAACGGACCGGAGCCCACGCGGGTCGTGTAGGCCTTCAGGATGCCGATCACCGTGCTGATGCGGGTCGGGCCGACACCGGAGCCGACCGTCGCGCCACCGGACGTCGGGTTCGACGACGTGACGAACGGGTAGGTGCCGTGGTCGACGTCGAGCAGCGTGCCCTGCGAGCCCTCCAGCACCACGATCTCGTCGCGGTCCAGCGCCTGGTTGAGCAGCAGGCGGGTGTCCGCGATGCGGTGCACGAAGTGCTGACCGCGCTCCAGCACCTGCTCGACGACCTGGTCGGGGTCGAGCGCCTTGCGGTTGTAGACCTTGACCAGCACCTGGTTCTTGAAGTCCAGGGCGGCCTCGACCTTCTGCTGGAGGATCTTCTCGTCCAGCAGGTCCTGCACGCGCACGCCGACGCGGGCGAGCTTGTCCTGGTAGGCCGGCCCGATGCCGCGACCGGTCGTGCCGATCTTCGCCTTGCCCAGGTAGCGCTCGGTCACCTTGTCGATGGCCACGTGGTACGGCATGATCAAATGCGCGTCAGACGAGATCAGCAGGCCGCTGGTGTCGACGCCCTTCTCCTCAAGGCCCGCGAGCTCCTCGAGCAGCACGCCGGGGTCGACCACGACGCCGTTGCCGATGACGTTCTTCACACCGGGCGTGAGAATGCCGGACGGGATGAGGTGCAGGGCGAACTTCTGGCCGTCCGGGAGGACCACGGTGTGACCCGCGTTGTTGCCACCCTGGTAGCGGACGATCCACTGGACACGCTCACCGAGGATGTCGGTGGCCTTGCCCTTGCCCTCATCGCCCCACTGGGCACCGATCAGCACGACGGCCGGCATGTGAAACTCCAAGCGCTTGGACTGGTTCGAGCGAACGCCGGTAAGCGAGGGTAGACCAGGAGATGACCGTGCACGGAATCGTGTTGGCCTGCGGAAACTCGCAGTTGCCAATGATCACTCAACGTGACGACGTCCACGTCGTTCCGTCCCGCCCCGGCAAGGACCACGTGGATCCACACCTGGACGCCGAACGGCTCGTCGTGGTGGGTACCGACGCCGACCTCGCGGCCGTCGCGTTGCGGTTGCTGCGCAAGGAGAAGCTCGGCTCGGTGACCCTCGGTTACGTGCCGGTGGGCGACTCTCCCGTCGCCGCCCTCTGGGGCCTCTCGACCGACCCCGCCCGCGCCCTGGACATCGCGCTGAACGGTGACGTAGATCCCGTCCCGTTCGTTCGCGACGACGTCGGCGGCGTGCTGATGGGTCTCGGCGTGTTGTCACCCGTCCGTGGCGTTGGTTACAGCGACGCGGACAACGTGCTGCGCGGCCAGGCCTCCCGGATCGAGTGCACGCCGGACCCCGAAGGCGGCTTGGGCCTCGTTGTGCGAATTGTTAACAAGCGCCTGCTCGGCTCACGAGTCCGGGAGAGCCGCCCGCGCGCTTTCCAGCTCGGCTGTCTCCCCACCACCGCCGTTTTGGATGGTCACAAGCACCCGCGCCCGGTCGACAAGTGGACCTGGTACCGCCACACCGAGGACCTGAGGCTGGTGCGAGGCGTCTAGCCGTGCGCTTGTCGTTCACGTGGGTGTCACCCAAAGGCATTGCCTAATTCCATAATGTGACGAAGGGTAGTCCCGATCACTTTCCAACAAGGAAGGTCGGGACGATGTCAAAAGTTAACCGAACCATTGGTGTCCTGGTCGCCGCAACGGCACTCACCTTCGGTTTTGTTTCCCCTGCACTCGCGACTCCCCCCGGAATCCCCAGCACCGGCGCCATCGCCAAGTCCGAACTGGCCACCCTGACCGTCGCCGGTGAAGGCTCGATGACGGGCTATTCGCGCGACAAGTTCCCGCACTGGATCACCCAGTCGGGCACGTGCAACACCCGTGAGGTCGTGCTCAAGCGGGACGGCACGAACGTCGTGACCGACTCGTCCTGCGCGGCCACATCCGGCCGCTGGTTCTCCCCGTACGACGGCGCGACCTGGACCGCGGCTTCCGACGTGGACATCGACCACATCGTGCCGCTGGCGGAAGCCTGGCGGTCCGGAGCATCGTCCTGGACCACGGCCAGGCGCCAGTCGTTCGCGAATGACCTGTCCGGCCCGCAGCTGATCGCGGTGACCGACAACGTGAACCAGGCCAAGGGCGACCAGGACCCGGCATCCTGGAAGCCTCCGCTGTCGTCCTACTACTGCACGTACGCCAAGATGTGGGTTCGCACGAAGAAAAACTGGGGACTCACGTTGCAGAGCGCCGAGAAGACCGCACTGACAGGGATGTTGAACACCTGCCCATGACGACTCTTTCCTCGCTTTTCGTGGCTGGCCCTGGTGGCGTGATGACCGACGAGGTCGGCGTCGTCACGGGCGACCTGGAGCTGTGCACCGAGCTCTCCGACGACGGAAAGCTCCGCGCACTGGTCCGCTACGAGGGCGCGGAGGAGTGGTACGCCATCACGGGCGCTTCTTGTGCGCTCACTGATCCCCGTGATCACGAACCGGTTCACTCGCTTCTGCTGGCCTTGCTGAACCGGCCGGAGGGCTGAGCGGCGGCAACGCCTCCATGGCCTCCGCACGACTGAGCCCGGTCGCCTGCAGCAGATCCACCGCGACACTCCGGATCTGCGCCAGCACCACCTTGGACGAGAACCCGTCCCCACCGAGACGCCGCGCGGTGAGATGCCGCGCGGCGTCTCGCACGGCCTCCCTCGTCTGGCTGGGCGTCTTGCCCTTCTCCAGTTCGCCCCGCAAACAGTCCACGGCATCCGCGTAGTCCGTCAGCACCTCCGGCACACCATCCGGAATCCGCTCATCCGCCTTGAGCGCCGCCATGCTCCTGCGCGCCAACACCCGCGTGTTCCGAACCGCGTAGTCCACGGGCCCGGCCGCCGCCTGGTACCTGCTGAGCTCATCCTTGGCCCGCCACCGAATCGGCGCGATCTTCGCGATCTCACCCCCGGTCTGCAGCGCAGCCTTGTAAGCATCGATAGTCGCCTGGCTGGTGCGCAGCTCCGCCAGCACCCCAGCCGCCTTGACCGCGTCCTTCTCGGCCAGCGCCTCGGCAAGCCCCCGCAACGCACCGCTGAGCGTGTTCGTCAGCGCCTTCAACTGCCGCTGCGCCACCGTCACCGGATTAGCAGGCAACAACGCCGCCACGGCCAGCCCAACCAGCCCACCTGTCAACGCGTCGATCATCCGGTCGAACCCACCACCAGCACTGGGCGGCAACAACGTGGCCACCAACACCGCGCTACTCCCAGCCTGCAACGCGATGACCGACCCACCGTCCAACAACACAGCAGCCGACATCGCCAGCCCGACCACGAGCGCAATCTGCCAGGGCCCGCTGCCGATCCAACTGATCAGCGCGTCCCCAACCCCAACGCCAACCGAAACCCCGACAACCAGCTCACCCACGCGCCGAAGCCTCTGCCCAAGCGAAACCCCAAGGCACACAACGGCGGCAATCGGCGCGAAGAACGGACGCTGATGCCCGATCACCAACGTCGCCACAACCCAAGCCAGCCCAGCAGACAGGGCACTTTGGACAATCGGCAACGCAGCCCCACGCCACCGCGCAAGCCCACGCCCAACCGCTTCCTGAACCGCGCCCACCACTCACCTCATCATCGCTGGCACCCGCAGCCAGTCTTGATCCCCGCCCCAGACCGCACAACCTGCAGGTACGCCATCCCACACACGAGTTGGGTGTAGTCAGAGGCGT
>NZ_JYJG01000056.1 GCF_000955955.1 Lentzea aerocolonigenes | reverse complement strand
GCATCCGGAACATCGTCATGCCGGGCGCTCGCAGGCACACGATCGTGGTGGTCATGTTGACCGCGCCCAGGATCGTGCCCAGACCGCTGACGGCCAGCCCCATGATCCACAGGTCCGGGCCGACTCCCGGAGCGTGCGCGGCGCTGGACAGCGGCGTGTAGCCGGTCCAGCCGAAGTCCGCCGCGCCGCCCGGCGTCACGAAGCTGCTCATGACGATCAGGCCGCCGAACAGGAACAGCCAGTAGGAGAAGGCGTTCAGGCGCGGGAACGCCACGTCCGGTGAACCGATCTGCAACGGCAGGACGTAGTTGGCGAACCCGAACAGGATCGGCGTCGCGTAGAGCAGCAGCATGATCGTGCCGTGCATCGTGAACAGCTGGTTGTACTGCTCATTCGAGAGGAACTGCAGGCCCGGACGGGCCAGTTCGGCGCGTAGCAGCAGTGCCATCACGCCGCCCGCCATGAAGAACACGAACGACGTGACCAGGTAGAGGATCCCGATCTGCTTGGGGTCCGTGGTGCGCAGGAGGGCGAGGAACACAGCACCTTTGGGGCGTCGGCGCGCGACGCCCGGATGCGGCACGACCGGCGTCGGCCTCAGGGCGGTCATGCGTGTGGCTACCCCGCGCACGGGTACTCGAAAAGTGCCATCAGAGAGGACTTGCCATGCGCACCGCACTGCACGGCCTGGCCGAGCGCGGCCAGAGTCCGTGGATGGACCAGCTGTCGAGAGAACTGCTCCGCGGAGGCGAACTGGCCGGCCTGGTCGGCTCGGGGGTGCTCGGCGTGACGTCGAACCCGACGATCTTCCAGGACGCCATGAGCAGCGGTGATGCCTACGAAGCGCAAAGGCGCGAACTGGACCTGGACGACCCGAAGGAGATCTTCCTCGCCCTCGCCGCTCAGGACGTCCGCGACGCCTGCGACCTGCTGGCGGGGAAGGGCACTTCGCCGTGCGACGGATGGGTGTCGATGGAGGTGGACCCGCGGTTCGCCTACGACACCGAGGCGACGATCGACGAGGCGCGGCGGTTGCACGAGATGATCTCCCGGCCGAACCTGTTCGTGAAGATCCCCGGCACCAGGGAGGGCCTGCCCGCGATCGAGGACTGCGTGGCTCGCGGCATCCCGGTCAACGTCACGCTGCTGTTCTCGCTCGACCGGCACCGCGAGGCCGCCCAGGCATACCTGCGCGGCCTGCACCGGCTGAACGCGCGTGGCGGTGACCTCACCGAGGTCGCGTCCGTGGCGTCGTTCTTCGTGTCCAGAGTGGACACCGAGGCTGATGCGCGGCTGGACGCCCGGCACGGTCACGAGGTGCTGAAGGGCACGCTGGCGATCGCCAACGCCAAGCTCGCCTACCAGCAGTACCTGGAGATCTTCTCCGGACCGGCGTGGCAGGAGCTGGCGCAGGCGGGCGCGACGCCGCAGTGGTGCCTGTGGGCATCGACGTCGACCAAGAACCCGGCCTACCGCGACACCCGGTACGTCGAGGAGCTGATCGGCCAGGAGACCGTGACCACCATGCCCCGCAAGACGATCGAGGCCTTCCTCGACCACGGCCGGATCGCCGACACGCTCACACAGGGCGTGGCCGAGGCGCGGCGCGTGCTCGAACGGTTCGCCGAGATCCGGCTGAGCTACCGCGACATCACCGACACGCTCGAACGCCAGGGCGTGCGGAAGTTCGCGGACTCGTACCAGAAGCTCTTCGACAGCCTGCAACCAGCTCGGAGGTGACCTTTGCCGCACAACGACTTCCGTCATTCACTGGCCCAGCAGCTCCGGGTCGACTCTGTGCGCGCCAGCGACGCGGGCGGCTCCGGCCACCCGACGTCCTCGATGTCCGCGGCGGACCTCATGGCCGTGCTGCTCGACGGCTACCTGAAGCTCGACTACGCGCACCCGGACAACCCGGCCAACGACCACCTGGTGTTCTCCAAGGGACATGCTTCACCGCTCTACTACGCGATGCTCAAAGCCGTTGGGGCAGTGGGGGATGACGAGCTGCTGAGCTTCCGCTCGTTCGGCAGCAGGCTGGAAGGCCATCCCACGCCCCGAATTCCGCCGACCGACGTCGCCACGGGCTCGCTCGGCCAGGGTCTACCGGTCGGTGTCGGCCTTGCGCTGGCGGGCAAGCGGCTCGACGGGCTGCCGTACCGGGTGTGGGTGCTGTGCGGTGACTCGGAGATGGCCGAGGGGTCGATCTGGGAGGCGTTCCAGCACGCAGGCTGGGCGGGACTCGACAACCTCACGGCGATCATCGACGTGAACCGGCTCGGTCAGACCCGCGAGACCATGCTCGGCTGGGATGTCGACGGTTACGTGGCGCGGTGCGAGGCGTTCGGGTGGAAGGCGATTCCGGTGGACGGCCACGACCTGGACGACATCGATGCTGCTCTTTCGCAGGCGGTGTCCGTGACCGATCGGCCGTCGGTGATCATCGCTCGGACGTGCAAGGGACGCGGCGTCGCCGCCGTCGAGAACCAGCCCGGCAAGCACGGCAAACCCCTGGAGGACCCGGCCGGGGCCGTCTCCGAGCTCGGCGGGAACCACTCCGTCTCGGTGCAGGTCAAGACACCCGCACCCGGTACTCCGCGCCGGTTCGCGACTGTCGGCGGCTCGCTGCCGCGGTGGGAGATCGGCGAGGAGATCGCGACCCGCCAGGCGTACGGGGAGGCGTTGACCGAGCTCGGCGGGCTGCGCGGGGACGTCGTCGTGCTGGACGGCGAGGTGTCGAACTCGACTATGTCCGCGCTTTTCGCCAAGGCGCATCCCGAGCGGTACTTCGAGATGTTCATCGCCGAGCAGCAGATGGTCGCCGCCGCGGTCGGCCTGCAGGCGCGGGGTTGGGTGCCGTTCGTGTCGACGTTCGGTGCGTTTCTGACCCGTGCGCACGACTTCATCCGCATGGCCGCGGTCTCGCGCGCGGATCTGCGGTTGTGCGGCTCGCACGCGGGTGTGTCGATCGGGGAGGACGGGCCGTCGCAGATGGCTCTCGAGGACGTCTCGATGTTCCGCTCGATCCACGGCAGCACTGTGCTGCACCCGTCCGATGCCAACCAGACCGCGGCGTTGGTCGCGGAGATGGCCACGCTGCCAGGGATTTCCTACGTCCGGACGTTGCGCGGCAGGACGCCGGTGCGGACCTCGCCTGAGGAGAACATCCGCGTCGGTGGCAGCCGGGTGTTGTTCAACAGCGATGACGACGACCTGACGATCGTGGCGTGCGGGATCACCGTCGGCGAGGCGGAGAAGGCCGCGGAGGTGCTGGACGCCGAGGGAGTCAGGGCTCGGGTCATCGACTGCTACTCGATCAAGCCCATCGACCGTCCGACCTTGGTGGACGCGGCTGCGCAGACGCGTGCCGTGCTGACCGTCGAGGACCACTGGCTCGAGGGTGGGCTCGGTGATGCCGTGCTCGACGCGTTGGCCGAGTGTGCTGACCGGCCGCCGGTGCGCAAGCTCGCGGTGACCGAGATGCCGGTGTCCGGGAAGCCCGGCGAGCTCCTGCACGCCGCCCACATCGACGCCGAGGCGATCGTGGAGGCGGCGCGGCAGCTGGTGAAGGCCTAGGAACGGGTGGCTCCGGCTACACCGGTTCGGGCATGGGCGGGAGCGGATCCGGGTCGGGGCCGGGCGGCCTCGGCTGGTCCGGTCCCGGCGTGGTCGGAACGGGTTCCGGTGGCGGTACTGGTTGCGTCATGCCTGGTGGGTACCCGTTTCAGCGCTCGGTACCCAGCACCGGTTTGACGTCGACCACGGGCGTGCCGTCAAGGGCCTCCAGCTCCGCCACCCGCACCCGTTGCCCCTCGACCGCGACGATCCGGACCCGGTGCAGGCCGATCGGGTTCGGCCGGTCCGGCGAACGGGTCGAGAACACGCCGGTCGCCGGACGTTCGAGGTCGCTGCGCGGGTGCACCGCCAGGACCGACCGGTCGGCCCGGTCGAGCCAGGTCAGCACCAGCACGTCCTGGCCGGGGGCTAGTTCGGCCATCGCCCGTGCGTATTCCGGCGCGAAGACGATGCACGCGTCCGGCGCGCCCTCGTCACCCTGCTTGGGAGCGGACGAGCGGTCGGTGAGCGGCGACTCGACGTGGCCGACGGGTTGCAGTTTCATCAGGTCCCGCAGAAGGTCTGGTAGTTGGTGGTGAAGTCCTGCGGGGCGGGCGTGGCGTAGCGCTCCAGCCCAGGGCGTTCCCCGTAGGGCGAGGTCACGGCGTCCAGCAGTCGTCGAAGCGGTTCGAGGTCGCCGTCCGCGCCTGCCGCGAGCGCTTCCTCGACGAGGTGGTTGCGCGGGACGTAGACGGGGTTGACCCGGTCCATCGCGTCGGCGTCCGGGTTCAGCGCACGCCAGCGCGCGATCCAGGCGTCGATGCCGGCCAGGTCCAGGAACAGCGACCGCGCGGGCTCGGCGTCCCCCCGTGCGGCCGCGGACAGCTTCCAGAAGAACGTCGTGAAGTCGATGTGGTTCGCGTGCATCAGGGCGAGCAGGTCCTTCAGCAGCGGCTTGACGTCCACGGCTACGCCCAGCTTGGCCTGCATGCCGCCCATCCAGGCGCGTTCGAAGTGCTCGTCGAACGTGCCGAGCACCTTGAGCGCCAGCTTGACCGCCTCGTCCTCGTCGTCGCTGAACAACGGCAGCAGGGCCTCGGCGAGACGGGCCAGGTTCCACTGGGCGATGATCGGCTGGTTGCCGTAGGCGTAGCGGCCGCGATGGTCGATGGAGCTGTAGACCGTCGTCGGGTCGTAAGCCTCCATGAACGCGCACGGGCCGTAGTCGATCGTCTCGCCGGAGATGGTCATGTTGTCCGTGTTCATCACGCCGTGGATGAAGCCGACGAGCATCCAACGCGCCACGAGCGACGCCTGCGCGGCCACCACCTGCGAGAACAGCTCCAGGTAGGTGCTGCCGGGGTAGTGGCGCGCGATGGCGTGGCCGGCGAGGCGGCGCAGCAGGTCGTGGTCGCCGGTGTTGCGGGCGTACTGGAAGCTGCCGACGCGCAGGTGTGACGAAGCCACGCGGGCCAGCACGGCCCCGGCGAGCGGTTCTTCGCGCTGGACGGTGGCGCCGGTGCTGACCACGGCCAGCGAGCGGGTGGTGGGGATGCCCAGGGCGAACATCGCCTCGCTCAGGACGTACTCGCGCAGCATCGGGCCGACCGCGGCCAGACCGTCGCCGCCACGGGCGAACGGGGTGCGGCCGGAGCCCTTGAGGTGCAGGTCGCGCAGTTCGCCGTCCGAGTCGCGCAGTTCGCCGAGGAGCAGCGCGCGGCCGTCGCCGAGCCTGGGGGAGTAGCCGCCGAACTGGTGGCCCGCGTACGCCTGGGCCACGCCGGGCGCCTCGTTGCCCACCAGGAACGACAACCCGTCGGCGCGCAGCCAGGCCGGGTCGAGGCCGAGTTCCTTCGCGAGAGGCTCGTTGAGGGCCAGCAGGACCGGTTCTCGTACCGGTACCGCCTCCCACGCGACCGCCATCTCGGGCACTGCGTCAGCGAACTCGCTGCTCAGGCTGATGTTCACGGTCCCAACGGTACCGGGCGGCTGCAAAAGCCGGTGTGATCGCGCTCTCACGTTGAACCGCTCCCCAGGGCCGCACGTGTTGGTGGCGAACAGGTTGATGATCGTCCACTCAGGAATGAGAAACCCCATGCGTCGCAACAATGTCGGGTTCCTTGCTGCCCTCGTCGCGTTCGGTGCCGTCGCTCTGACGGCCTGTGGTTCCGGGCAGTCCGGTACCGCCGCTCCGGTCCAGGAGCAGGCTCAGACACAGCAACCCGGCGCAGAACAGTCCGAAGTGGACTTCCTGCGCGGCACGGCGAACTCCAACAAGGCCGACAAGGCCACCGGCGACCGCGCCCCGGCGGCCGCGGCGCCCGAGGTCAGGCTCAAGTGGGTCGAGCTTCGCGTTGCGAACGCAGGAGGTCTGGAACCGGCGGTCGTGAACGGCGCCGGCCGCACCGTCTACTGGTTCAGCGACGATCCGGTGGGCGGCGGAGTGTCCAACTGCAACGGTGACTGCGAGAAGACGTGGACGCCCATCACCGTCACCAAGGGCACCAGGCTGTTCTTCCCCGGAATCAAGCGGGAGAACATCGGCTTCATCAAGCGCGAGGACGGCAAGACCACCCAGGTGACGATCGGCGGCCGCCCGATCTACCTGTTCACCAAGGACGAGAAGGCCGGCGACATCAAGGGCCAGAACGTCGGCAACAAGTGGTTCGTGATCAACCCCGAGGGCAAGCGCGCCACCGCGCCCGCCGAGTCGCCGGCCACCACCCCCGCGCCTGCGCCCGGTGCGAAGCCGGCCGGCTCCGTCACCTTCTTCAGCGGCAAGAACTTCGACGACTTCAGCGGCACCAACTTCGCCACCGGCGTGAAGCCCGAGGCGCAGTGCAACGACCTGCGGGGCGGCTTCCCGTCGCTGACCACGGACGGCAGCGTCAAGATCTGGTCCGAGCCGGGCTGCAAGGGCAAGTCGGCCGTCGTGACCGACGACGTCCGCGACACGGCCGCCCTCGGCTTCCCGGACGGCGCCAAGTCGTACATCAAGGCTTGAGCCGCGGGCCTGATCTTCGGGCCTGAAAGCCGCCGGAGTCGCTCGGCTCTGGCGGCTTCGCGGGTGCCCGTGTTGCTTGGTCTCCACGCCTGAAACTGCCGTCAGAGCCACCCCGGCTCTGGCGGTTTTCGCGGGTGGCTACGCTGTGGGGTCATGCGCTCTTCCGCCATTGCGCTGGTGTTCCTACTGGTCGGATGCGGTACCGGGACGACGTCCCTGCCCACGATCACCCCAGCTCCGACCTCGTCGTCGGCCTCCCCGCTGCCGGAGCTGCAACCCCGGCTCGACTCCATCGGCGTCCTGCTCACCGCCTGCATCCCGAGGCTGCGCGGCGAACCTGTCGAGAGCGTGGACAACTGCGCCCACCTCATGCCGGACGTGGCAGGCGTGATCGACGAGGTCTCCCAGCGGGCCGACAAGCTGCCACCGCAGAGCCGCTCCGCCATCGAGCAGGTCCGCAAGGCCCTCACCGACATCAAGCCGTGCGAGCCGTGGTTCGCCTCGGGTGGCACGACAGCCGACGGTCAGCTCAACTCCCGCTGCGGCAAGGCGTGGGACGAGCTCTTCAAGAGCTACAACGCACTGCGGAATGCTGCTTAGCGACGCCAGGCGGATCAGCCGCGTCGCGCTGCCGCTCTATTTGTCGATGGTGGCCGTCTCACTGAGCGCCCTCGTCACCACGGCGGCGCTCGGCAGGTTCGGAACCGGCGCGCTGGCAGGCTTCGCGGTGACGGTCGCGGTCTACTTTCCCGCCACGGCAGCGGTTTCCGGTGCTGTGCGCGGGGTGATGCCGTTCGTGGCGGCCCAGGCGGACGACCAGCCCGGGTTGCTGCGAGCGGCTGTCTCTTATACACA
>NZ_JYJG01000055.1 GCF_000955955.1 Lentzea aerocolonigenes | reverse complement strand
GAGCGGTGCGCGACGGCAGGTGGCTCGCGGTGTTCGTCGGCGTTCCCGGCGCGCTCGCGGTGGCCTCCACCCCGTTGATCGCACGCGCCAGCGGAGTGCCGTCCGCGACCGTCGAGCAGCTCGGGCCGTTCCCGTTGCTGATGGCCGTGGGCGTGCTGTTCAACGGGTTCGGCTCGGCGGCGACCTCGTGCCTGGTCGCCTTGCGGCAGTCCAGGGTCGTGCTGCACGCGGGTCTCGCCGGTGCCGCGTGCACGGTGATCCTCTCGCCGTTGCTGGTGCGTCCACTCGGGCTCAACGGCGCGGGAGTCGCCCTGTGCGCCGCTCAGCTCGTCGGATGCCTGATCACCGTTTCGGGACTGCGAAAGCGGCTTCGCGGCCGGCTCGGCTTCCGGGTCCACTTCGGACAGATCTGGGAGCTCGCGAAGGTCGGCGTCCCGATGGCGGGCACCGTGCTGGTCAAGTTCGCCGTGCTGGGTGTGCTGGCGATCGCCGCCGCATGGGTGAGTGAAACTGCGGCGGCCGCGCACAACATCGCGACCGCGCTCGTCAGCCTCGCGTTCACGGCCGCCGTGGCGATCGGGCAGGCGATCGTGCCGCAGGTGGACAAGCGCACGATGACGGCCGGTCTCGCGAGCACCGCGGTCACGTTGTCCGTCATCTGCGCGGTGATCGTCCTCGGGGACGTCCCACGGCTGTTCACCGACGATCCGGCGGTCGTGGACGTGGTCACCGGACTGCTGGGGCTGATCGTGCTGGTGGTGCTCGCGGACGGGCTGCAGGCGGTGCTCGGGTTCGGCCTGGCCGGGCGGAAGCGCACGACGCCGAGCTTCGCGGTGTTCGCGGTCTGCTACGGCGTGCTGGCGATCGTCGCGGTCCCGGCCGCCGCGCACGGGCTCACCGGCCTCTGGGTCGCTCTCGCGCTGGCGAACCTGGCCGTGGCGGCAGGGCAGGCGGTCGCGTTCCGGAAAGCGGGCAACCTCTGAGGCTCCCGGCTCCGTCCTATGGGCCATGGGGAGACTTGTCCTGCTCGTGTTGATGCTGGTGGCGGTGACGTCCTGCGGGAACAACCGCCGCGAACCCGGCCTGCTCGCTCCGCTGACCACCACGCCGGTGCCGTTGACCACGCCGATGAACGACCCGGTGCTGACGAAGGCCGCGGACGCGGTGCAGCCGCTGCTGGAGAAGGAGTTCGCCGGCACCTACGCCGGGCTGGAGATCCGGGGCGCGATGATCGTCGTCCACCGCAAGCCGGATCCGAGGCTCGACGAAGAGGTGCGCAGGGTGGCGCCGGACGCGCGGATCGAGTTCCGCGACGCCAGGTACACGAAGGCCGAGATGGCCGAGCACGTCACGCGGGTCATGGACGACCGCGAGTACTGGAAGGGCCGCGGGATCGAGATCGTGCAGGCCGGGCCGGAAGTGGACGGGTCAGGGGTCGAGGTCGGGGTGGTGGCGCCACCGCCGGGGAACTTCGCGCGGTACCTCGACGCCTACTACCCGGCCATGTCGTTCACGCTGACGACGAGCGGTAAGATCGTGCCCGCGCCGTACACCGGGTCGATGCCGGTGTACCCCTTCCCTCCAACCTAGGGCAGCGGGCCGAACGCGGCCCGTTCCGATTCCACCTCGGCCGGGTTGAGCTCCTCCAGCATCGCGAACGCACGGGTGTACTCGGCGCGCATGCGTTCGTAGAAGCCCATGTCCCGGCACACGTAGGCGATGCAGAGGTGGTCTCGGGCCTCGCGGAGCTGGTTGCCGACGCGCACGTGGATTTCCAGGGCGGCCTCGTGGCACGCCAGCGCGGCGGGGAAGTCGCGCAGCTCCTCGTGCAACCGGCCGAGGTCGCCGAGTGTGGCCGCCTCGATGACGTCGGCGCCCAGATCGCGGGCGGTGGATGCGGCCTCCATGCCGTACGCCAGGGCTTCGTCGAGGCGCTGCATGCGTTTGAGGACCGTCGTGAGGTGGGTCATCGCGAAGACGCGGCCCAGCTGGTTGTCCTGGCGCGCGAAGATGTCCAACGCGCGCAACAGGTGCCGTTCGGCGGCCGGCGCGTCGCCGGTCCCGCGGCCCACGTAGACGCCGGCCAGGTTGATCAGGGCCTGGCCCTCGCCGTGCTCGTCGCAGATCTCCTGCCACAACGGCAGTGCGCGCTGGAACCAGCGCTCACCGTCGTCGTACGACCGCCGGACCGAGTGCAGGATGCCCATGTTGTTGCACAGCGCGGCTTCCGCGCGTCTGTTGCCGGAAGCGGTGGCGGCGTCCAGACCGAGCCGGTACATCGCGAGACCGTCGTCGAAGTGCGAGTCGAACTCGAAGAAGCTCATCAACGCCAGCGGGAGCCGCGCGGCCAGCTCGATGTTGCCGCTCGTGGCAGCGTGCCTGATCGCGGCGATCAGGTTCACGTACTCGGTCCGCAGCCACGCGCGGGCGTCGTCCGCGCTCTCGAACGTCTGCGGCGCAACGTCTTCCGGCAGCTCTGGCAACGGCATCCGCCTGCGGCCGGGGAAGAGCAGCCGGTCGGCCGCGTCCGCGCTGTGCAGGTACCAGCACAGCAACCGGTCGACGGCCTTCTCCGGGGTGGGCTCGTCCTCGAGCGCCTTCTCGTGCGCGTAGGTCCGCAGCAGGTCGTGGAAGTTGTAGTGGCGGAACGCGATCTCGTCGACGAGGTGGCCCGCGCACAGGACGTCCAGCAGCCGGCGGGCTTCCCGCACCGGCAACCCGGCCAGAGCCGCGGCCGCGCCGAGTGACGGCGTCGGGCCGGGATGCAGGCCCAGCAGCCGGAACATCCGCGCCACCTCAGGCGACAAAGCCCGGTACGACCAGGAGAAAGTGGCCCGCACGGCCGTGGTCTCGTCGGCCTCCAGCCCGTCCAGGCGCTCCGCGGCGAGTTCCTCGACCAGGGCCGTGAGTGTCCTGTTCGGACCGACGCTCACCCGTTCCGCCGCCACCCGCAACGCCAGCGGGAGCGCGCAGCACAACCGCACCAGCTCACGAGCAGCCTGAGGTTCGGCGTCGACGCGATGACCGATGATCGACCGCAGCAACCCCAGGGCCTCGACCTCGGGCAGCACGTCCAGCGTGACCCGGTGCGCGCCACCGGAGATCACGAGTCCGCTCAACCGGTTGCGGCTCGTCACCAGCACGGCGCTGGCCGACACGCCGGGCAGCAACGGGCGGACCTGCTCGGCGTTGAAAGCGTTGTCCAGCAACACGAGCACCCGACGATCAGCGAGCACGCTGCGGTACATCCCGGCCCGGCCGTCCAGGTCGTCCGGCAGCACTTTCTGGTCGATGCCGAGCCCGGCGAGCAACCGCCGCAACGCCTCGTCCGGCGGCACCGGCGAACTGTGCGGCGCGAACCCCTGCAGGTCGATGAACAGCTGCCCGTCCGGGAACCGGCCGGCCAGCAGGTGCGCCACGTGCACGGCCAGCGCGGTCTTGCCGATCCCGCCGGTGCCGTCGATCGCGGAGATCACGACCGTGCGCGGCTCGGACCCGCTCAACCGCGCGCACAGCTCGGCGATCTCACTGTCGCGCCCAATGAAACCGATCGTGTCGTGCGTGGTCTGAGCGGGCCGCACAGCCCGGGAAACCGGGCCGCCCTGGAGGATCTGTGCGTGTTGTTCCTGCAGCTCAGAGCCCGGTTCGACGCCCAGCTGGCCGACCAGGGCGGTACGACAGGTCCGGAACGCGGCCAGGGCCTCCGCCTGACGGCCTGACTTGCTCAACGCGAGCATCAGCAGCCGCACGAGCCGTTCCCGCACCGGATGATCGGCCACGACCCGGGTCACCGTGTCGACCACTTCGCCGTGCTCACCTGCCGAGATCGCGGCCTCGGCCCAGTCCTCGATCGCGGTCAGCCGGAGCTCCTCCAGCCGGGCGCGCTGGCGTTCGGCGAACGGACCCGGCACGTCCGAGAGCGCGGTGCCACGCCAGGTTTCCAGCGCCGGTCGCAGCTGCCCGCTCTGGCGCAACGACTCGAACTCGCGGAGATCGGACGGCGCCACCGCGCAGGCGTACCCGCTGTCGGTCGTGACGATCAGGCTTCCACACGCCCGCGGCGGCAGATCCGGCTCGACCAGCCGCCGCAACGCGCTGATGTACGTGTGCAGGCTGCCCGAAGCGCTCGACGGCGGGTCGTCACCCCACACCGCGTCGATCAGCTCGGCCCGCGAGACGGAGTGCGGCGACCGCATCGCCAGCACCGCGAGCACCGCGCGTTGCCGCGGCTGGCACGGTTCCAGCCGCGCGCCGTCGACGGTGATCCGCAGATCACCGAGCACGTCGACGCGCAGCTCGCCCATGCGGGCAGGGTATTCGCCCGTTCAGCGCAATGCGATGCCCGTCCGAACAACGCGGATCAGGCCAATCGGGCCGGAAGCGTTTCGACGGTCCGTCGGGCGACGCTGGCCGGGCTCCACGTCGGCTCACCGGCGGCGACGATCGTGGGGAACCGCTGTTGCAGTCCTGTCACCACATGGGCCATCTCCGCGCGGCCCAGCGTCGTCCCGCAGCAGTTGCCGGTCGACAGCATCCGGCGCGGGTCGCGGGTCGGGTCGAACGTGTCCGGATCCCGAAATACGCGGGGGTCGCGGTTGGCGCCCGCGATCAGCATCCGGACCGACGCGCCGGCCGGGATCGTCACGCCACCCAGCGCGACCTCGGACAACGCGATGCGCGGAATCGGTGTGTAAAGGACGACGCCGTCGTGTCGAAGCGCTTCGTCCAGGAACCGCTGCACCTGGGACTGATCGCCGTCACACCACGACCGGAGCGGCGGGTTGGCGAGAAACGCCTGTACAACGCGGTCGATGCCGGAGATGGTGCTCTCGTACCCGGTCATCCACATGATCCAGAGAATCGCGATGAGCAGTTCGTCCTCACCGTCGTGCGCCTCGACGAGCCGCGTGATCAGGTCGTCGCGAGGAGCCGCACGACGTTCGGCCACCCGTGCGTGGAAGTAGTCCTCGACCGCGTTGCTCGCCCGATCCGCCGCCAGCACGAGCTGCGCGTCGTCGGAGGCCAATGCCCGAGTCATCAACGCGATGGTGTCCGCGATCCAGGTGCGGTCCACATCGGGCACGCCCACTCGGTCAGCGAACACGTACTGGGTGAGCGGCACGGACACCTCGGCGTGCAGATCGACCGTCTCGCCCGCGACCAGCCGCGGCCCGAGGTCGTCGAAGAGGTTGCCCAGGTGTTCGAGGATTCGCGGCCGCAGTTGCAGCACCCGCGCGGGCGTCATGTCCCGCGCTATCGCGGCCCGCAATCGGGCATAACAGGGGTGGTTCTTCGCCGCGAACGCCGTGACCAGCTTCTTGACCGCCGGATGGCTCCGTTTCCCGGAACCGACCTCGCGCCACATCGCGGCTTCGTCCGGCACCGCGAACGCGTCGGACCGCTGCAGCGCGTAAGCGACGTCGTCGTAGCTGCTCAGCAGGTAGAAACCGCAGTTCGTGCGGTGCACCGGGTCGTTCTCGCGCAGCCAGTGCAGGAACGGGTACGGATCTTGGCGTTGCTCGGGTTTGGCGAGTTCCGCGAGGGCATCGATGGTGGCGGACATCGACAGACCTCCTTGTCGCAGGGGAGGGGGCGAACCTAGGCACAGCCAGGCCTCCGTTTGGGGAAATCCGCCCTGGTTGCCGGGGTGCGCTGCCCGATCGGGCACGCGCGTGGAGACGGCGTGGAGTCCAAATGGAGAGCGCTGCCGAAAGCTCGGGACATGGAACGAGTGCGAGTCGCGGTGCACGCGAAGGATTCGGTCACCCGCTGGGGCATCGCGGGCTACCTGCGGCTGCGGCCGGAGGTCCAGGTGCTGCCCGAGCACTCGCTGAGCAACGCCCAGGTCGTGCTCGTCGCCACCGAGGGCGCCGGGCTGACGGCCGAGCTGCGGATCGTCGCCCAACGCACGTCCGCGTGCGTCGTGCTGATCACCGACGACCTGCGCGCCCAGGAACTGCCGCGCGCCATCGACCACCGCGTCGTCGCGATCCTGCCGCGCCGGGACCTCACCTGCGAAGGTCTGGTGTCGACGGTGCTGGCGGCGTTCGAGGGCCGGTCCGAACTGCCCGCCATGGCCGGCCTGGCCGAGCGTGAACTGGACATGCTGCGGCTGTTCGCCGAGGGGTGGACGACGGCAGAGGTCGCGAAGAAACTGTCCTATTCGGAGCGAACGGTGAAGAGCATGGTGCAGCAGGTGCTCACGCGGTTCCAGCTGCGCAACCGCACGCACGCGGTGGCGTTCGCGATCAGGTCAGGCGCCATCTAGCGGGGCGAAGTGTGCGGTCAGGTCTTTCGAGATCTCGTAGTGCCGCACCAGGAACGAGCGCTCGTCCAGCTTCTTGCGCCGCATCCACCCGGTGACCTCGGCGTTGCACTTGCTGGCGTTGCACGACCCGCACGCCGGGACGACGTTGCCGAGCGTGTACCTGCCGCCGCGCGAAATCGCCTGGATGCAGTCCTTCTGGAGGGACTCCGCGGGTTTGCCGCAGTAAGCGCATCCGCCCCAGGACGTCTTGAGCGCGTCCCACTGCGCGTCGGTGAGGTCGTGCTCGACCCGCGCCATCCGCTTCTTGCGTTTGCGAGCGGCGCGAACCTGCTTGCTACCTCCGGTCGGCACGATGAGTGAGACTACGGGTCGCGATGGTCAACAGGTCGGAGGCGGGGCCTCGGGGTGTCCTGCCCGCCGGCCACACCGCGCGCAAAGTCCTGTGCAGATCGACGTCGCTCACCTCGACGCGGATCAGCACGCGGGTCGCGAGATCGGCCTCCACGGCGTGCACGCTCAGCACCGCGGGCCCGATCCCGCCGATCGCGGCGGCCTTGATCGCGGTGGTGGACGACATCTCCAGCAACGGTTCGGCGTTCTTGTCGATGCCTTTCGCCTTGAGCGCGTGCTCCCAGGCCTGCCGCGTGCCCGAGCCGGATTCCCTGCTCACCAACGGGGTCGCGGCTGCTTTCGCCGCGGTGACCTTGCGGCGCTTGGCCCACGGATGGCTCGGCGCGACCACGAGCACCAGCTCGTCCTTGGCGACTGTGCGAGTGGCGAGCCCGGACGGCACGTCGGTCGACTCGATGAAGCCGAGATCGGCGCGTTCGGCCAGCACCTGCTCGGCGACGTGCACCGAGTTGCCCGCCGTGAGCACGGTCGCGGTGTCCGGGCTGACCGTTCTCAGCGCGATCAGCCACGCCGGCAGCAGGTACTCGGCCACGGTGAGGCTCGCGGCGATCCGGAGGTGGCTGTGGCGGTCCGCTTTGAGGCTGGTGATGCCCGCGTCGAGGTCTCCTGCTCGTGCCAGGACCGGACCCGCCCAGCCCGCGACGAGCTGCCCGGCCGTGGTGAGGCGTGCGCCGCGCGGGGTGCGTTCGAGCAGCGGTACGCCGACGCGGGCTTCCAGGGTGCGGAGCCGTTCGCTGGCAGAGGGCTGGGACATGCCGTGCGCTGTGGCCGCCCGGCCGATGCTGCCCAGCTCGGCCACGCTGAGCAGCAGGTCGAAGCTGGTCAGGTCGGTGACCCTGGACGGCAGAGGCATAGGGACAGCCTATGTGTTCATCGGCGATTGCCACCTACCGGGCCCGCGGTGCCGCGAGGATTGTTGTGTCGTGACCGCTCTCGCACCTCACCCACACCGCACCTCACCCACACCGTGCCCCCGAGGTGCGACGAGCGGCGCCCTTCGGCCCGAACCTGTTCGCTTCCGTGATGGGAACCGGGATCGTCGCCACGGCCGGAGCCGCCATGCCCGGCCTGCACACGCCGGCGACCTTCGTGTGGGCGCTGGACGCTCTACTCCTCGTCTTCCTGGTGGCCGCCGCTCTCAAGCGCTGGACCTGGGCGACTGTGCGTGCTCAGCTCGCCGATCCCGTGATGGCCCAGTTCTGGGGCGCGCCACCGATGGCGTTGATGACCGTCGGCACCGGCGCGTTGCTGCTCGGCAAGGACTGGATCGGCATGCCGGCCGCACTGGCGGCCGACTGGACACTGTGGACGCTCGGCACACTGCTCGGCCTGGCCACCTCGGTGCTGGTGCCGCTGCGGATGATCGGCAGCGGCGAGCGCGCGTTCGGCGGCTGGTTGATGCCGGTGGTCCCGCCGATGGTCTCCGCCGCGTCGGGCGCTCTGCTCGCCCAGCACCTGCCGGAAGGCCCGCGCCAAGCCATGGTGCTCGGCTGCTACGCGCTGTTCGGCGTGAGCCTGTTCGCGACGATGGTGATCGTGCCGCAGATCTGGCAACGGCTCGTCCAGCACGGGCTCGGCGCCGCGTCGACCGTGCCGACGCTGTGGATCGTGCTCGGCCCGCTCGGCCAGTCGATCACCGCCGCCAACCTCCTCGCGGGCGTCCCCGTGCTGCCCGGCCAGACCGCGTTCGGCGTCCTCTACGGCACGATCACGTGGGGATTCGCGCTGCTGTGGGTGGCTCTGGCGGCGGCTGTGACGGTGCGGACGGCCCGGCGCGGGCTGCCGTTCGCGTTGACGTGGTGGAGCTTCGTGTTCCCGCTCGGCACGCTGGTGACCGGCACGAGCGCGCTCGCCCGGAGTGTCTCGTCGTCGATGCTGCACGGCATCGCGATCGCGTTGTACGGCGCGTTGGTGCTCGCGTGGGCGACTGTCGCCGTTCGCACAACTCGCGCGTTTCGCTGATTCGTCCGCGGCCCGCGCGCCCACCTACGTAACCCGCCCATCTACGTAAGACCTACCGACGCGAACGGCCAACACCAGCCACGAACCTTCTCGTCGTGACAACGACACGAACTGTACCAACGCGAACGGCACGGGCGGTGGTTCTCGCCTCAGCCACGCTGACGATCATGGCCGCGGCGATCATCGCCCCGAGCCTGCCCGCGATGGGCGAGGTGTACGGCGAGGGCGTCCTGATC
Source organism: Lentzea aerocolonigenes (assembly GCF_000955955.1). Lineage (GTDB taxonomy): Bacteria > Actinomycetota > Actinomycetes > Mycobacteriales > Pseudonocardiaceae > Lentzea > Lentzea aerocolonigenes_A. The sequence goes on along the minus strand of NZ_JYJG01000055.1, from coordinate 85,105 downwards.
CGCCTGGCCCTCACGATCACCTCCCTGGCCATCGCGATCAGCGCCCCGGTCGCGGGCCTGGCGGCAGACCGAGTCGGGCGCAAACCGCTGCTCACTGCCAGCCTCGCCGCCTACGCCATCACCGGCACGGCGGGCTACTTCGTCGACAGCCTCCCGGTTCTACTGGGCACCAGAACGCTGCTGGGCCTGGCAGTCGGCGGCATCATGACCTCAGTCAGCGCGCTGATCACCGACTGGTTCGAAGGCCCGGAACGAGGCAAGTTCCTCGGCCTCCAACAAGCCGCGGCCAGCCTCGGCGGCGTGGTCTTCCTCCCGCTGGCGGGAATCCTCGCGGGAATCGACTGGCGCCTGCCGTTCTGGCTCTACAGCGTGGCGGCGGCCATCGCGCTGGCAGCCGTCGCAGGCCTGAAGCACGAGCCGAGAACCGCCGAGAAAGCCGAGAAAGCGCCGTTTCCCACGAAGGCCATCGGCATCTACCTGCTCGCGCTCGTCGCAACCCTGGTGTTCTACATGGCCCCGACGCAGCTCCCGTTCCTCCTCAGGGACCTGGGCGCCGGCCCGGCCGTCATCGGTGTGGTGGTCGCCGGCAGCACCCTGACGAGCGTCGTCGGAGCGCTGGCATTCCCGAAGCTCCCCAAAGGTCGAATCACCGCGGCCAGCGTCGCGCTCCTCGGACTGGGCTGGCTCCTCATCGGCTACGGCAACAACATCCCGCTGGTCACGGCAGGCCTCCTCATCGGCGGGTTCGGCGTTGGCCTGGTCGTGCCGAACCTGAACCTCCAGCTCGCGGACCTGGCCACCGCGCAACAACGCGGGAGAGTCCTGAGTGGACTGGTCGCGGGCATCTTCCTGGGGCAGTTCCTGTCACCGCTCGTCATCGCACCACTGGTCCACGCGGCCGCCATTCCGGCGGCGTTCACCTGGACCGGTGTCGTCACCACCATCGCAGGGGCGGTCCTCGCCCTGGCACACAAGGAGAAATGACATGATTTACCACGGCAACCGGTTCACCCTGCGGCAGGACGCCTCGCCCGAGCAGATCGAGGAGGCGCTGGAGAGCCTGCGCAACCAGGGGCGGGTGATTCCGAGCGTCAAGTCGTTCGTCGTCGGGCGTGACTTCGGTGGCGAGTTCGAGTGGGGCGCGACGTTCGTCATCGAGGACCTCGACGGGTACTGGGAGTACCTGATCCACCCGGCGCACCGGAACACGGATCGCGTGGGGCTGCCGCTCGTGGACAAGTTCGTGTCGTTCGACATCACCGACGACGAGGACCCCGAGATGGGCGCGAAGATCGCCGCGCTGCACCAGAAGCGGTACGACTCCGACCCCGAGCTGACCAAGCTCGTGTCCGGCCTCGGTGAGTACTCGGGCAGCGCCGCCCCCGGCTCGCACGGGGAGAAGTGATGGTCGCGCAGGCATGGGCCGATCTCTGGAACGGCGACGTCGCCCTCGTGGAGACCACGGTCAGCGAGAACTTCGTCTCGCACGCCGCCCCGTTGCTCGGTGGGCCGCCTCAGGACCACACGGGCCGTGAGAACCTCGCCGAGTGGGTGCGGGGTGCGCACGAGAACATGCCGGGACTGAAGTTCACCGTCCAGGTCGGGCCGATCGTGCAGGAGCCGTTCCACGTGCTCCGCTGGCACGCCGTGGCCGAGGAGATCTCCTTCTACGGCACCGACATCCTGCGGGTCGTGGACGGTGTGATCGTCGAGTACTGGGCCAACGCCGACAGCTTGTGGGCCGCTCAGCAGCTCGGCCTGATGCCTAGGACCAGCTGAGGTCCTTCAGCTGCCGCCGCGAGTTGATGCCCAGTTTGCGGAAGACGTTCCGCAGGTGGGCATCGACCGTGCGGGGACTGAGGAACAGCCGGGCGGCGACCTCCTTGGACGTCGCCCCGGTGGCCACCAGCCGCGCGATGTGCTGCTCCTGCACGGTGAGGGCGTCCGCAGCCTGTGCGGACCTGCTGCGGGCGACCTCACCCGTTGCCCGCAGCTCCTGCGCCGCCCGCGTCGCGAAGGCCTGCATTCCCATGGAGGACAACAGATCGTGTGCCGCCCGCAGCTGCTCACGAGCATCGACTCGACGGCCAGCGCGTCGCAGCCACTCGCCGTACAACAGGTGAGCTCGCGCGAGATAGGGCCGAGCCGTGGTGATCTCCAGATGCGACAGGGCAGCGCGGTAGTCCGCTTCTTCGCCGGAGACCAGCGCCCGTGCCGAGGCCGCGACCCCGAGCCCCCACTCGGTGCCCGCCGCCGTGGTCCGCTCGGTGAGATCCTCGAGAGCTGCCAGTGCCGACTTCTCCTCACCACACCGCATCGCCGCCTCGACCAGCTCGGGCAACGAGATGCCGGTCAGGTAGAGATCTCCGGGTTCCACGGCCAGTCGAGCAGCCGACAGTGCCGCCGGGTAGTCGCCGAGAGCGTTGTGCAGCACGGCAGAAGCCCAGTGCGCGTTCGCGACCAGCAGCCCCGCGACGCGACCAGCCGCGTGTGTCGCGTGCCCGGTCTGCCGGCGCAGCTCCTCGCGAGACCCGCGCATCGCGGCCAGGTGCAACCGGGGATAGGGCAGGGGAGTCACGCCGAGAGCGTCCGCGACAGCCTCTTCCTCGGCGATCGCCGACATGGCCGTCCCGAAGTCGCCGGCGTGCACGGCCACCACGGCGGTCTGCGCCAGCCCGAGCCGCAACACGAACGGGGACCCGGCCTCCCGCCCTGTCCTCATGAGCCAGCCGGTGACGGCGTGATGCACCGACGTGTCCCACAGCTCGCCCGCCAGCATCGTGGCCAGCGCCGGATGCCGGGTCCACATCAGACGGTCGTCGGTGAAAGCTTGCCGCAGCAACGGTACGGCTGCCCGATGACCCTCCCTGGACAGCACCACCAGCGCGTTCAGCACGTCCGTTTCGGCAGGCATCGACCGGGCCTCGCGCACCACGACGTCCATGACACCGCTGGCCCGGCCGACCATCAGGCCCATCTCCAACGCGTCGAGCACGCACTCGCGCGCCGGAACACCACTCATCCGCCGTGCTGCGCTCAGCACGAACTCAGGCCCGTCGTTCACGGGATTGCGGACGAACGCCAACCGTCCGAGCAGAAGATCGGCCTGCGCGAGCTCCGCCGAGCCCAGCAAACCGGTGTCGACAGTGCTCAGCAGCTCGGCCGCGTCGTCCACGGCTCCGGCGTCGAACTTCGCCCGCCCGGCCGCGAGTGTCCGCTCCGCCCGCAGCCGTGGATCCAGCGACAACGCCGCTGCCCGCTCCAAGAACGCCGCGGCCGCGGCCACACCACCACGCGACCGGGCACGGGAAGCCGATCTCTCCAGCTCGGCCGCGACCGAGTCGTCAGGTCCGGTGCCGGCCTGCGCGAGATGCCACACCCGCCGATCCGGATCGGCCTGAGCGTCCGTCACCGCGGCGAGCGCGAGGTGCACGGCTTGCCGTTCGGCGGCATCAGCGGCGAGGTAGACGGCCGAGCGCGCCAGCGGGTGACAGAACCGCACCCGAGTCGACAGGGTGACCAGCCCGGATGCTTCGGCGGCCGCACCCGCCGTCGTCAGGTCCAGACCGAGCCGCTGCGCGGCCGTCCACAGCAGCCGCGGCTCACCGGTCGGATCGGCGCCGGCGACGACCAGCAACGTCCGCGCGTCGTCCGGCAGATCAGCGAACCTCGCCTGGAAGCCGGCCTCGATCGCGCTCGGCACCGACGACACGTCCGGCAGCGCGAACCCGCCCGCACGAGGCAGCTCCAGCAGCGCCAACGGATTGCCGCGCGCCTCGGCGAGCAGCCGTTCCCGCACCTTGTCGTCCACCGGCTCGGCCGCCAGCAACGCCCGCGCCTGCGCGTCGGGCAACCCCTTCACCACCAGCGCGGGCAGTCCGGTCAGCACACCGGGCTCCCGTGCGGCGAACACCAGCACGATCGCGTCCGCCGCCAGTCGCCGCCCGAGGAACGAGAAGACCTTCGCGGACGCGTCATCGAGCCAGTGCGCGTCGTCGACCAGGCAGACCACCGGGCTCGCCGCGGCGAGCAGGTCCAAAGTGGCCAGTCCGATCCGGAGCACGTCCGGCGTCGCACTGCTCAGTCCGAATGCGGCTTCCAGCGCGGCTCTCCTGCCGGGAGCCAGGCCGGCGAGCTGGTCGAGCAGCGGGACGCACAGCTGGTGCAGTGCCGCGAACGGCAGCTCGGTCTCGAACTCCGAACCCGAGGCGTCCAGGACCCGGAACCCCGACACTGTCTCGCGCACGTGCTCCAGCAGCGCGCTCTTGCCGATCCCGGCCTCGCCGTGCAGCACGAGCACTCCGCCCCGGCCTTCGCGGGCCGCGCCGATCAGCCCGTCCAGGCAACGGATCTCATCGTCGCGGCCGAGCAGGCGTGAGGGCATGGCCGCACATTAACTCGGACACAGGTGCAACGGGAGAACGCTCCCACCTGACACTCCAACGTGGACACGCGAGATGACGAACCCCGGCCCGGTCGACAGCCGGAAGTCCGCGCCGGCGTTCTGCCTGTTGGAGAACCCGGCGTCGGGCAGCGTGAACGTCGCCGTCTGCCACGTGCCGGTACCGGTGTTCGTCCAGGAGGCGCTGCCCTGGTACGGCTGACCGGTCGAGTCGTACTGCACGTTCCACTGCCCGGTGCCCTGGTCCAGGTAGTCGACGGTGATCGCCGCGGCATGCGCGGAACCGGCAGGCACGAGGTCGTCGGTGACCGCGAAGTACAGGTAGCCGTCGAGGGTCCTGCGCGCCGACCTGCCGGCGACCGAGACGGGTTCGCTGTGCCCGTCGCCGTTGTCGAGCCGCTGCAACCCGCACTCGGTGTCGGTCGCAGCGAGATCAGCGCACACGGTCGCTCTGCCGTCAGCGGCAGGAACCGTCACCTTGATCGTTCCGCCGGGCAGCGCACGTCCGGTCTCGTCCGTGAAATGCACCGGAACCGAGTGATATCCGGACGGCGCGTTCACCGCCACCGTGACCTGTTGGGAAGCCCTGCCGCTCAACACCCCGGACGACGGCGTCACGGTGATCCCGGCAGGTGGCTCGGCGGTCCAGCGCACGACATCGGAGCGGCCGTCAGCGTCCACCACACCCACGGTCAACGGGAACGTGGTCCCGGCACCGGCCACCACCTGACCGGTCGGGCTGGTGTAGCCGATCGCGCCGGCCTGTCCCTCCGAATAGGACGGAGGAGCTGCGTTGGGGGAAGTCGCCCACGACGTGTTCGGCGTGGCCGAGAGGTCGAAGCCGAGCGTCGCACCATCACGCAACACCGACGGCGGCAGGTAGGTGCGATCCCAGCTGCGGCCGTTCAGGGTCAGTCGCCGTACATACGGACGATCAGTGGCGGCATCAGGCGCGTTGATCGTGATGGAGCGCCCGTTGGCCAGGTGCACGACGGCCTTGGAGAACAACGGGCTGGCGAGTGCGAGGTCGGAAGTGCCCGGCGTCACGGGGTAGAGGCCGAGCGCCGCCCACACGTACCAGGACGACTGGGCGCCCAGATCGTCGTTGCCCGGCTCGCCGTTCGGGGTCGCGGAGAACAACTGCTTCTCGATGCGCCGCACGACCTCCTGGGTCTTCCACGGCTGGCCGGTGTAGTCGTAGAGCCACGGCGTCGCGAAGTCGACCTCGTTGCCCGACCACTGGTACGGCGCGTTCGGCCCGACGTTGAGCTGCTGGAAGAACGTGTCGGCGCGCTTGTTCACGGCGTCCCGGCCGCCCATCGCACGGATCAGCCCGGCCATGTTCTGCTGGACGAAGTAGTTGTACTGCGCGGCGTTGCCCTCGTCGAACCCGTCCTGCCCGAACCGCCCGGGCTGCGGCGCGACGAAGCCCGGCCCGGACGGAAAGGCTCCGACGCTGTCCTTCGGCCGCAGATACCCGGTGCCGCCGTCGAAGACGTTCTGCCAGTTCTGCCCCCGAACCGCATACGTTCGAGCCATGTCAGGCTTGCCGAGAGCAGCAGCGAACTGCGAGATCGAGAAGTCGTCGAGCGCGTACTCCAGCGTCTGCGAGCCACCCAACCGCACGTGCCCCTGCTCGGCACGATCATTCGGCACGTAGCCGAACTTCTGGTAGTCGACGACGCCTTGCCGCTGCTGGTAGGGGAAACCGGGCGGGGCCGGGGTCGTCGCGCCCTTCACCATGTACTGCAGGGCAGTGGCGGTGTCGAAGTTCCGCGCGCCGAACGCGTGCAGCGAGGCCAGGAACGGCGTGGCGTTGTCGCCGCTCATCACCCCGGACTCGGAGTTCATGACCGGCCACTTCGGCAGCCACCCGAAGTGCACGGCGTCGTTCACCAGCGACTGCGCGAGATCGCTCGCGATGTCCGGTCGCAGCAACGCTTGTAGTGCGGCGAGACAGCGATACGTGTCCCACAACGAGTAGTTCGCGTACTGGACGCGCTGCCGGCCGCTCACCGAGTAGATCTTCGAGTCGAACCCGACGTACCGGCCGTCGACGTCGCTGAACGTCGTCGGGTACAGCAACGAGTGGTAGAGCGCGGTGTAGAACGTCCGCTGCTGCTCCGCGGTACCGCCACCGATCTCGATGCGGGACAGGTCGTCGTGCCACTGCTCGCGGGCATCGGCCTTGATCGGCGCGAGGTCCCAGCCGGGGATCTCCTCACGCATGTTCCGCTGAGCGCCTTCGATCCCCACGTACGAGATCGCGACCTTGGCCCGGACGGTCTGATCGGCACGGGTGTCGAACGTCAGATAGCCACCGGACCGCGGCCCGGACACGTCGAAGGAACTTCCCGGCGGACTGACCGCGGTGCCGTCCCAGCTGCCGACCGTCGTGAATGGACGGTCGAACATCAACGAGTAGTAGATGGTGTAGCTGTGCTTCTTGCCGCAGAAGTCACCGGTCACCGCCGATCCGACGACTTCGCGGTCGCCGACCGTGCGCACCGACGCGGCCTTGTCGCCGTTGAGGCTCGCGCCCGCCTTGATCAGCACGCGGGCCTGGTCGGTGGCGGGGAAGGTGTACGCGGACAGACCGGTACGGGTCGCGGACGCCATGTCGACGCGGACGTTGGAGTCTGCCAGCGTCACCGCGTACTCGCCGGCCTTCGCGATCTCGGTGCTGTGCGAGAAGCTCTCGGTGCGGTTCCACGGCGCAGGGCCGATCTCACCGGCCACGGGCAGGATCGGGACGTCGCCGTACTGCGTGCAGCCGACCGACGCGTGCGTGAGGCTGAACCCGCGAATCTTGGTGCTGTCGTAGGAATAGCCCGCGTATGCGCCGGGTGTGTCCGGGCTCCACTGCAGCATGCCGAACGGCACGGCGGGGCCGGGGAAGTTGTTGATCTGGCCGACGGTCTCACCGCCGTTGCCGGTGCCGATCATCGGGTCGACGAGCGAAACCGGGTCCGTGACAAGGGAAATCGCCTGGGCTGGTGGTGCGGGGACACCGAGCACCAGCAGAACCGCCACCACGCTCCGTGATAACACAGTTGCACAGCGCATGAGCTTGAACTATCGGTTTTTGATCAAACCTTGTCAATAGTCAGCAACTGCGGTGTCTCGGACAGGACAAGAGCCGCGGACAGGACAAGAGCCGCCGCGCCACGAGCACTCGCGCCGTCGCCGAGTGCGCTGGCCATGATCTGCAGGTCGCCGTGCAGATCGCTGACCGAGTTGCGCCGCAACGCCCGGCGGATCGGATCGAACAGCACCTCACCCGCGGCGGCCAGTTCTCCGCCCACCACAACGAGTTCCGGGTTCAACGCCATGACCGTCATCGCCAGTGTCCGGCCCACGGCTTCGCCCGCGTCCTCGACCGCGCGCACCGCACCGCGATCACCGGCCAGCAGCAACGACATCAGCTCTGCGTTCAGCACTTCCCGGCGCCAACTCCGGGACAGCAACCGGGAAATCGCCGTGGGACTCGCGATCGTCTCCAGACAGCCGCGGTTGCCGCACCGGCACACCTCGCCGTTCGGGTCGACCGAGACGTGCCCGAGCTCGCCGACCAGGCCGTCGTGCCCGAGCAGCATCCGCCCGTCGCACACCACCCCGGCGCCGATCCCGGCCGACAGTCGCAGGTAGACCACGTCGTCGCAGTGCCGCGCCACCCCGTATCGCCGCTCAGCCACCACACATGCGTTGGCATCGTTGACGACCAGCGTGCGCAAGCCGGTTCGCTCGGTCAGCATCGCGGCCGGCTTCGCGCCGACCCAGGACGGCATGATGCCCTCGGCGCGCAGCACGCCGGTGCGCCGGTCGACCGGGCACGCGATGCCCACACCCAGACCGAGCACGCGAGTGCGGTCGATCTCCTCTGAAGCGGCCTCGACCAGCTCAGCAGCTGCCGCAACGGTGTCGTCGGCCGAGCTGTCGACGTCCAGTTCGACGCTGTCGTCCCACACCGGTGTGCCGGTGAGGTCGCTGAGGATCAGCCGCGCGTGGTCGTGGCCGATGTCGAGCCCGAACGCGTACCCGGCTTCCGGGACCAGCGACACGACCAGCGGCGGGCGGCCGAGGCGGGACGACGCCGCGCTCTGCTCACGCACGACGCCCTCGCGAACCAGGTCGGCGACCAGCGAGCTGATCGTGGCCCGGGACAAGCCGGTGTGCCGCAACAGGTCGCCGCGGGAGACCTCGCCGACCTCGCACAACGCCTGCAGCACCCGCAGGCGGCCGAGGCGGCGCATGTTCGCTGGGGCATCGGACACCGGCCAACTCTAACAACGCGGTTCTTCCGACTTTGAGCGAAAGTTTGTACCGGAACTCATGCAATTTCTTGACTTGTGTCTGGATTCAGCGGAACGGTGAAGCTGCCGGTGTGCACCTTCGGTCCTGGCGGAGGTTCCTCATGTCCCGCAAGCATTCCGTTCGCATTTTCACGCTCGTCGCCGTCCTGATCGGCGCAACGGGCGTGGTGACGGTTCCAGCAGTGGCTCAGGCCGCGTCCCCGATCTACCGCGACACCCGCCACACCTTCGCCGAACGCGCGGCGGACCTGGTGTCGCGCATGACGTTGCCGGAGAAGGTGCGGCAGCTGCACACCAACAACGCCCCGGCCATCCCGCGGCTCGGCGTGCAGCAGTACACGTACTGGAGCGAGGGCCAGCACGGCCTCAACCGGCTCGGCGGCGACCCGCGCGGCGGTGGCCAGGGCTGGGTGGACAACGTGCACGCGACGAGCTTCCCGGTGAACTTCGCCGCCTCGATGTCGTGGGATCCCGGTCTGATCCACGCCGAGACGTCCGCGATCTCCGACGAGGCAAGAGGATTCCTCGACAAGTCGTTGTTCGGCAACGGGCAGAACAACATCGGCCCGGACATCAACGAGTACGGCGACCTGACCTACTGGGCGCCGACCGTGAACCTGGACCGCGATCCGCGCTGGGGCCGCACCGACGAGGGCTTCGGCGAGGACCCGCATCTGGTCACGCGGATGGCCGGCGCGTTCGTCAACGGCTATCAGGGCAACACGGTCGACGGCACACCGGCGACCCCGTACCTGAAGGTCGCCGCGACGCTGAAGCACTACGCGCTCAACAACGTCGAGGACGACCGGCTGTCCGGCAACTCGGCCGCGACCGAGGCCGACCTGCGGCAGTACTACCTCAAGCAGTTCCAGGGGATCATCGAGCGCGACCACGCCGGCGGGCTCATGACCTCGTACAACTCGATCAACGGCACGCCCGGCGCGGTGCACGGCTACCTGGTGAACCAGCTGGCGCAGCGCACCTACGGGTTCAGCGGCTACTCGGTGTCCGACTGCGACGCGATCGCCACGGTGTGGCAGCCACCGCCGACCGGGCACCTCTGGGCGGCGCCGGGCTGGCGTTCGTCGATCGAGGGCGCCCAGGTCGTGTGGACGAACATCGCTGATGGCCGCAAGATCCCGGCCGCCGCGGGAGCGCTGGCTTTCGGGCTGCGGGCTGGAACTCAGCTGAACTGCGAGGGAGCGAACGCGACGCTGACCAACGTCCAGGCGGCCATCGACGCGGGCATTCTGTCCGAGGGTGTGCTCGACGCGTCGCTGGTGCGGGTGTTCACGATGCGCATGGCGACCGGTGAGTTCGACCCGGCGGACCAGGTCTCGTACACCAAGATCACCAAATCGGTGATCGAGAGCCCTGCCCACCAGGCGCTCGCCACGAAGGTCGCCGACAACTCGCTGGTGCTGCTGAAGAACCAGAACGTGCTGCCAGCGGACCCGGCCCGCACGTCGAAGGTCGTCGTGCTCGGCAACCTCGCGAACAAGGTCACGTTGGGCGGCTACAGCGGCCAGCCGACCCACACGGTCAACGCCGTGCAGGGCATCCAGGGGGCGCTGCCGAACGCGTCGGTCGTGTTCGACGCGGCCGGAACCTCCACCACGGCAACGGGTCCGGCGGTGCTGAGCGACGCGACCAAGAACGCGGTCCGGGCCGCTGACCTGGTGGTGATCTTCGCCGGTACCGACATGGACACGGCTCGTGAGGGCAAGGACCGGCCGGACATCGGCATGCCAGGCAACTACAACTCGCTGATCGACCAGGTCAGCGCGCTGGGCAACCCGCGGACCGTGCTCGCGGTGCAGGCCATGGGACCGGTCACGTTCGACCAGTCCAAGGTCCCGGCGATCCTGTTCAGCGGGTACAACGGCCAGAGCCAGGGCACCTCGCTCGCCAACGTGCTGTTCGGCAAGCAGAATCCCGACGGGCACCTCAGCTTCACCTGGTACCGCGACGACTCGCAGCTCCCGCCGATGCGGAACTACCGGCTCAACGCGGCCGGGACGGGTGGGCTCGGCCGCACCTACCAGTACTTCACCGGCACACCGGCGTTCCCGTTCGGCTACGGCCAGAGCTACAGCACGTACAGGTTCGCCAACGTGGTCGCGGACCGCACTTCTGCGACACCCGCGGACACCGTCAACGTCAGCCTGGACGTCACGAACACCGGTCAGCGTGCTGGAACCGCGGTTGCCCAGCTCTACGTGGCCGCACCTGGTGCCGGCACGGGCGATGTGCCGCTGCAGGAACTCGCCGGGTTCCAGAAGACCCGGTTGCTCGACCCCGGCCAGACGCAACGGGTCACGATCCCGGTGAAGATCCGCGACCTCGCGTTGTGGGACACGGCTAACAAGCGCGAGGCGGTGCCGGTGGGCACCTACCAGTTCCGCGTCGGCACGGACGCGGCGGCGATCGTGGCGCGCAAGGACGTGCGAGTGAGCGGTGCACTGGTACCGCGCGTGAAGCACGTGACCGTCCAGCCCGAGAACGTGGTGTACCGGCCTGGTCAGACGTTCGACCTGAAGGGCAGGAACCGCTGGCTGGCCACGGACACCAACGTCACCGCGGACCGTGTGCTCGAAGCGGTCAACGACGACCAGACCTTTGTGGACATCAGCCGCGCGCAGGTCAGTTACAAGAGCAGCGACCCCGGCGTGGCCTCTGTCGACGCGAACGGCGTGGTGCGGGCGATCAAGGACGGCGCCGCGACCATCACCGCGACCGTGAACGGTGTCTCCGGCTCGGCACCGATCCTGGTGACCGGCACGCTGACCAGCACCGTGCCGTCGATCTTGGCCGCGGGCACGTCCGGCACCACCAGTGCCACATTCACCAACGGCGGCACGGAGGACGTGCGCGGCCTGGCTCTGACGATCACCACGCCTTCCGGTTGGACCGCCACGCCGGCGACGCCGACCACGTTCGACCGGGTGGCGCCCGGTTCGTCGGTGACGGCGAGGTGGACGCTCTCCGGATCGTCGAACCCCGGCAGCTACTCGATCGGCTTCGGAGCTTCCTCCAGCCTGGGCGCGTTCAGCTCGGACGGCACGGTCAAGGTCCCGTACGGCTCGGTCGCCGCGGCGTACGACAACACCGGCATCAGCAACGACAACCAGCCGGTCAGCGGCGCTTTCGACGGCAGCGGCCTGAACTACTCGGCGCAGGCACTGGCCGCCGCGGGTCTCGGCACAGGACCGGTGAACATCGGCGGCATCCCGTTCACCTGGCCGCAGCCGAACGTCGCGAACAACGTGGTCGCGGGCGGTCAGGTGCTTCCGGTCAGCGGTTCGGGCCGGTTGCTGGGCTTCCTCGGGTCGAACGCGTTCGGCAGCACCTCGGCCCCCGGCACCATCGTCTACACCGATGGCAGCACGCAGGGCTACGCGTTGTCGTTCGCGGACTGGTGGTCGAGCAGCGCCCTGCCCGGCACGTCGATCGCCGCCGCGAGCCAGTACCTCAACGTCGGCCCGAACAGCACCCGGCAGGACCAGCGCGTCCACGTCTACCTGGCGTGGGCGCCGCTCGACCCGGCCAAGACGGTGAAGTACGTGATCCTGCCGGACGTCGCGCCGAGCCAGGTGCCGAACAACCCGGCGATGCACGTGTTCGCCGTCGGCATCGGGCAGTCGGCCGACGCGATCGCCGGGACCGAGCTCGGCAACCCCGACACCCCGCGCGGCGCTTGGGTGCGGGACGGCGACGACGGCCGCACCACACCGGTGACCGCCGGCGGCCGGACCGCCCGCACCACAACGGGTTCCGCGTCTCCGTTCATGTACTTCGACATCGACGACAGCGTTGTCCCCGGAGGCCGCTACCAGGCCACGGCGCACGTCGACTACTTCGACCGCGGCACCGGCAGCTGGAACATCCAGTACGACTCGTTCGGCGACGTGGGCAACAACGCCTACCGCGACTCGGTGTTCGTGCGGAACATGGGCACCGAGACGTGGCAGACGGCGGTGATCCCGTTGCCGGAGGCCGCTTTCACCAGTCGTCAGAACAACCACGCCGATCTCAGGTTGCAGATCGGCACCGGCGGCCAGGCGATCGGGCGTGTCCGGTTCGTGGTGTCCGGGGACAACGTCGTGCCGATTCATCTCATGTGAACAGCTTGAGCCCGGACAGCTGGCCGGCCGGCCAGCCGGTGTTGCTCGTGAACGCGAGTCTGACGTAACGGACTTCGCTGCCGGGCAACTGAAGCGTCACCGCGTTGCCGGTCGCCGGGTCGAACTCGTACCCGGCGGCCGGTTTCAGCACGCTGAACGACTGGCCGTCGGAGCTGCTTTCCACGGCGATGACCTGGGTGCGGCGGCCCCAGGCCGGGTCGGGCGGGAGCGTCAGCACCGCCCGCCCCGGCGCCGCCGGGGTGCCGAGATCGACCTGAACCCATTGCGGGAACGCGTTGTTGGCGCTCTCCCAGTACGAGCGCGGGTCGTTGTCGACGACATGGCCGCTGCCGTAGTGCTGGGTCTGCGAGCTCTGCTGGGTGGGCTTGCCCGCGGCCAGGTCGACGTCCGGCGCGGGTGGTCCGCCGAGCACCGGTTGCGTAGGACGGGCCGGCGTCAAAGGGATCTGGCCCTTGAGCATGCGGCCGCCGTCGTTGGTCAGCCTGAGGTAGTAGTCGGCTGAGCAACGCGTGCCGTCCTCGTCCAGCGCCAGGTAACCGGAACCTGCGGGCACGTCGGCCTGGGTCTCGGCGGTCTTGCAGATCTGGTTGCCCTCGTTGAACTCGTCGAACATCGAGATGTAGATGCCCTGCACGCCGAGGCGGACCATGTTGTAGAACTGCCGCCACATGAAGTCGCCGTGCAGCCGCTGCCGTTGCGCGACGTCGCCGGGCAGGACGCACGGCTGGTAGTCGATCTCGAGGCGGTTGCACTCGTCCTGGTCGGGGCCGTTGATGTTGGTGTGGAAGTGGTCGGACTCGGCGATGTTGTTGACCCGGCCGACCATCCACGGCGAGATCATGTCGAACGAGCGGTAGACGCTCGCGAACCCCTTCCGGGAGTCCTCGCCTTCGAGCCGCCAGTGCGTCGGCACGCCGCCCATCACGTAACAACCCCGGGCCTTGAACCAGTTGATGACGTCCTGGCACGGCTCCGGGCCCCACGGCTTGTTGGCCTCGTTGAAACCGAAGCCCCAGATGCCGACGACGGGTTTGCCGTTCTGGCGGGCATAGGCGGGGGAGTTCACGTACGAGGACATCTTGTTCTGCCAGTCGGCTTTGATCTCCGGCTGCATGTTCAGCCAGTCCGTGACGTCGTACATGAGGTAGAACTTCCGCCCGGTCGCCTCCGCGGCGGACCTGACGTGCGCGGTGACGGCGTCGCGGATCGGGCCTTCGCCGCCGGTCGGGTTGAAGCGTTGCAGGGCGGCGGTGTCGCAGCCGTTGTCGCGCATCCAGGCGAAGTGGACGTCGACGGTCTGCCTGTCGTAGCTGGAGAACAGGGTGGCCGGGCGGCCGTCGTTCAGGTTGGCGAACGCGGTCTGGTAGGTGCGGGCGTACTCGCGCACGTCCGGCCACACCCGTACCGAGCTGGTCGGGGGAGCGGGCGGCTGGCTCCAGTTGTTGTTCCAGTGCCACCAGCCGTCGATGGGGGAGCTGTCACCGCGGCAGGCGAACCAGCCCTGGTAACCGACGGTGATCTTGCCGACCACGTCGCCGGGCGGGCTTGCGGGCAGGAACTTGAAGGCAGGGGCTGCCAGTGCGGTGCTGAGGAGTGTTCGTCGGGACAGGGACATCGCGAACTCCTTTGTCGGCGATCCGACTCCAGAGTGCAAGAAGTGAGCAGAATCATGCAAGATGTAGACGAACCGGTATCTCGCGCATCTGGCTGCCACCGCGGCAGCGGGCCTTGCCGGACGAGTACGAACTGCGGGACGGCCGGATCTACCGGTTCCTGACCTTGGGTTTGACCCGCTGACCAGTGGTTTGTTCACACCCCGCAGGGGTATTCGTGGGCCATGGACCGCGACGTCATCATCGGCTTCGACCTCGACTTCGACGACTCCGCGGCGAGCCGGGTCCGCCGCTACGTCCGCCAGGTGGTCACGGGACTCGGACTGCGCGGCGACAGCTCGTTCGTGGAGACCGAACCGCGCGCCGGGGCGTACGTGGCGCTGGACGGACGGCTGCCCGACTTCCCCGACCACGACGTGGCGCTGGTGTGGCACGAGGCGACCGGGTGGGCGGCCGCGGTGGAGGACCGCATCGGCGACCTCGTCGAGATCGCGCGGATGGGCGGTGATCCGCAGCCGGCTCCCGCCGCGGTGGTGCGGTGGGTGCGTGGCCTGTTCCACGGCGAGCAGGTGGGTGACCGTTCGAACCGCGACTTCACCGCGTTCGTGCCGGCGCCGCGCGAGAACGACTTCTCCTAGCCCGGGATTCGACGAACCTGCCGCGGTTGCGGCGAAATGGCCCCGTTTGCGGCGTGGTCCGCAGGGTAGCTCGTAGACCAGGACACGACTACGAGCTGAGGAGTCAGCCGTGACCGAGAATCAGATGGGCGGAATGCGCACGACGGCCCAGGACGAGGGCGTCGAGGTCGTACAACACGCCAGGGAAGCAGCCGGGCAGGTGGGCGACACCGTCGCCGACCAGGCCGGGTACGTGACGCGGGAAGCCGCGGACCAGGCCCGCAACGTCGTACGGGACGTGCGGGAACGCGTTGCGGCAGAAGCGGAAGATCAGGCCGTGCGGGTGTCGAAGCAGCTCGGCCGCCTTGCCGACGAACTGGGTGAGATGGCCGGGACCGCGCCGTCGAGCTCGATGTCGGCGGGAGCGATCCGCAGCGTTGCCGACACGAGCAGGCAGGCCGCCAGGTTCCTCGACGAACGCGGTGCGCAGGGCCTGCTCGACTCGGCTCGCGACTACGCGCGGCGCAAGCCGGGCACGTTCCTGCTGGGTGCCGCTGTGGCCGGGTTCCTGGTCGGCCGCGTCGCGAAGAGCGCGACCGGCGGCGGCAGCCAGGGCCAGAGGAACCAGGGCCAGAGGCAGCAGGGTGGAGTTGTGCCGGTGGCGTCCGAACGTGCCGACGTGGCACCGGATTACGACATGCCGGCGCAGCAGGTTCAGCCACCGACACCGGCGTACGGCGCGCCACTGACGCCGAGTGCGTCGCCCGGCGTGCCCGCGGCGGGGGTGCCGCATGTCGAGCCCTGAGGTGCCACCGTCGCGAATGGACACTTCCGGCGAGTCGCTGGGAGATCTCGTCAGCGAGCTGACCGGTGACCTCTCGAAGCTGATGCGGCAGGAACTGGAGCTCGCCAAGGCGGAGATCCGGCAGGAGGCCGTCAAGGCGGGCAAGGCGACGGGCATGCTCGCCGCAGCCGGGTTCGCCGGCTACCTGACCACCGTGCTGCTCAGCCTCGCGCTGGTGTTCGCGCTCGGCGCGGTCATGCCGCTGGGCTGGGCCGCGTTGATCGTCGCTGCCCTGTGGGGCATCGCGGGCGCCGTCCTCTACACCTCGGGACGCGCGCGGCTGCGCACCGTCAACCCGACACCCGAACGCACCGTCGAAACCTTGAAGGAGGACGCGGAATGGGCGAAACACCCGACCAGATAAGGCGCGACATCGAAGTGACCCGCGCCGAGCTGCGAGCCGACGCCAACCGGCTGGTCGACCACACGAGCCCCCGCGCCATCGCCCAGCGGCGCGTGCGCGGCGTGCGACGGGGCTTGACCACCATGAAGGAGCGAGTGATGGGCACTGCGACGCAGGCCGCCTCGACCGTGCGGGAACAGGGCCACGACACCGGGAACGCCGTCGCCGAACGGGCTGAGCACGCCGTGCAGGCGGTGCAGGAGGCGCCGCAACGGGTCGCCCGGCAGACGCAGGGCAGCCCTCTCGCGGCCGGTCTGATCGCGTTCGGCAGCGGTCTGCTGCTGGCAGCCGTGCTGCCTCGCACCGATGCCGAACAGCTGGCCGTGCAGCAGCTCTCGGACAGTTTCAGCGACGTCGTGGAACCTGCCAGGGAAGCGATGGCCGAGTCGGCGCAGCACATCAAGGACGACGTGAAGTCCTCGGTGAGCGACGCCGCGGGGGAGGTGAAGCAGGTGGCCGCGGACGCCGCGCAGACCACGGCCGAGCACGCGAAGGCAGCGGCGCAGGACGTGGGCGGGCACGCCCAGGAGTCCGGTCAGAGGGTCTCGGGTGAGGCGCGCGGAACGGTGTGACATCACCGGAGCAGGGTCGCCGTTTCGGCGACGGCCGCTCGTTTGTTTGAGGCTGACCGCAGACGGGTAGCCGGGACCGGCGTCAAGCAGTCGGCGCTCGTCCTCCCCGACTGTCCCAAGGCGGCGATCATCGTGCGGCACAGCACACTCGACCAGGCAATCTGCGACGCTCTCGTCCTCATCCGCGTCACCTCCGGAGGCGATCTCGCCGTGCAGGCCGAGCAGGCGCGCAAGTGCCTGACCAAGGCGATGACGAACGCGCCGGAGGCTCCGCAGCAGGCGTTGGCCCACATCGCGGCAGCCGACGAGCACCTCGAGTACGGGGAGCTGATGGAAGCGCGCACACTGCTCACCGCGGCGCGCGGTTTCCTGCCCGGCCGCCGGGCCGCGGTCGCCGCGCGCGCGTGACTCACATACCGCCCTCGTCCTGAGGCTCGGACTCGTCAGGTCCGCGGTGCGGGCCGCCGGGGTTCTCGTCCGCGAAGGTCGGGCGCGTGTGCTCCGAGCCGAAGTCGGCGTCCTCCAGTTCGCTCTCGGCCGTCACGCGGTCGGGTTCTGGCGTGGTCATCACCACTCCTCGTGTGTGCTCAGTCCGGCGGTTCGCTCGGCTCCTCGTCGGTTTCCTCTTGCGGCACCTGAGGTTCCTCGGTGTCGAGATCGTCCAGGCTGGGCGTGCCGGGGGAGTGCGGCGCCTCGGGATTGACGGGATCAGTCATACCGTCCGGTTACCCGAGCCCGGTGACCTCAAGCAGAGCCGGTGTCCGCCGTCTTCGGACACCGGCCTGCCGTCCACTACGCGGGCACGGTCCACCGCTGGTTGGCCCCACCCGTGCAGGACCAGATCTGCAGTTGTGCGCCGTTGGCCGTGTTGTTGCCGGTCACGTCCAGGCACTTGTTGCTGCCGACGTTCACCAACGTGCCGTTCGCGGCCGTCCACCGCTGGTTGCCGCCGCCGAAGCAGTCCCAGAGCTGGACCGCTGTGCCGTCGGCCGTTCCGTTGCCGGTGACGTCGAGGCACTTGCCGAGCCCGCGCACCGTGCCGTCCGCGGCCAGGGTCCACTGCTGGTTCGGGCCGGGGCCGCAGGTCCACATCTGCGGCCGGTTGCCGTTCGCGGCCGAGCCGTTGGTGACGTCGAGGCACTTGCCGCCCAGGCCGGTGATCTGCCCGGTGCGGCCGGGCTGACCGGGATCGAGCGTGCCGGGCCAGGTGAACGTGGCCATGGCGCCCGCCGGGAGGTTGTAGCCGAAGGTCTGGCCGCCGTAGGAGACGCGGAAGTTCTGCGCGCCACCGGAGTTCAGCGCGACGAGCACGATCCGGCCGTCCGGGTTGCGGAAGGCCACGTTCTGGATTCCACCCTCGCCGTAGCCGGTCGAGTCGATGCGGACCGCGCCTGGCTGCACGAACTTCGAGAGGTGGCCCAGCACGTAGTACTCGGCGTTGTAGGTGACGTCGTTGCCGTTGGTGCGGACGACGCCCGTGCAGTTCGTGCAGCTGCCGATGACCGGGCCGTTGTTGTTGTCCAGCGCCATGTTCCAGATCGCGACGCTGCGGGCGTGGTTGCGGGTGGCGCCGATCGCGAGGTTGATGCCCTGCCAGCGCAACGTGTCGCGGAACGTCGACGCGTCGTCTGCCGACCTCGTGCCGGAGCACTCGGTGAAGAAGATGTCCTTGCCCGGCTGGTTGTTCTTCACGACGGACTGTCCGCTCGGGTTGCCGCCGTAGCAGTGCCACGCCGAGCCGATCACGTTGTTGCCCGCGCCGTTGTTCACGGTCTGCGGGTAGTTCGTGTCGTCCCAGTTGTGGTCGTAGCCGAGGATGCGGGCCTGCTGGCCGGCCGCGCGGAGTTTCGGCGCGAGGTTGTTGATGACGTTGACCTGTTGCTGCGCGGACATCCGCATGCCGGGGTAGCCGGGTGGTTCGAAGTTCGGCTCGTTCTGCACGCTCAGGTAGTCGATCGGCGCACCCGCCGCCTGGTAGGCCTCGGTGAACTTGACCAGGTAGTCCGCGTAGACGCCGATGCTGCTGTCGTTGAGCGAACCGCGGATGAGGTTGTTGTTGTTCTTCATCCACGCCGGGGCGCTCCACGGTGTGGCCATGATGGACAGCTGTGGGTTGAGCTGCTTCGCCTGGCGGATCAGCGGCAGGATGTAGGCGTTGTCGTGCGCGGTGGAGAACCGGGAGAGCGTCGGATCCGCCGCGCCGTCGTCGTAGGTGTAGAAGCTGCGGGAGAAGTCGGTCGAACCGATGGGCTGGCGGATGAAGCTCATGCCGATGCCGCTGGTCCCGTTGAACAGCTGGTTCATGATCTCGTCACGGCGGGGTGAGTTGAAGATGTTCCAGGCTGCCGCGTCGGTGAACGACGCGCCGAAGCCGACCATGGACTGGTAGGTGGAGTTCGGGTTGACCGTGATCGTCGGGCCGGTGCCGCCGGAGCCGAACGTCACGTCTCCCTGTTGCCGCAACAGGTTCGAACGGTCGGCTGTGGTCAGCCAGACACTGGCGTTGGTGGCGGCCGTGGCGGACGGGGTGGCTAGCCCCGCCATCACGACGGCTGCGACTATCGCCGTGCCACGCAGGCGTTTTGTCGTCTTTGACATAGCGCTCCTTGCAGGGTTCGGGCGCCCGTTTCTTATTTGTAGAGACGAAAATCTGCGATGCTCCACCAGTTGTTCGCGGTGCCGGTGGAGGTGATGCGGAGGTAGCGCGCGCCGGTCCTCCGCACGTCGATGGTGGTGAGCTGGCCAGTGCTCGAGCCGGTGGTGAGCGTGCGCCACCTCGTGCCGTCGTCGCTCGCGGACAGCTCCCAGTCGCGCACGTAGTCACCGAGGTTGCCGCCGCTGTCGATCGCGACTCGGCGGAACTCCTTGCGGCCCCCGAGATCCACCTGCACGAACTGGCCGGGAGCCTGGGCCGCGCCGCTCGACCAGGAGGTGGAGGCGTCGTCGTCGATGAGCGCGGGGTCCGTGGCGCCGGTCAGGGGGATCGCGCGGAACTTGCTGCGCAGGCCGGCGGTCCAGGTGAACGTGGCGAGGGCACCGCCGGGCAGGGTGTACTCGAAGGTGCGGTCGCCGGCGTTCACCGCGAACGTGCGCGGCTCGTCGTTCTCGTTGTGCACCACCAGGGCCGTGGAGCCGTCCGGGTTGCGGAACGCGGCGTCCATGATCTGGCCGTTCCACCCGGTGGTGCCGAACGACGTGCTGGCGATGCGGCGGGCGCCCGGCCGCACGAACTTCGACAGGTGGCCGATCGTGTAGTACTCGGCGTCGGTGGTCACCTCACCGTTCGGCTGCACGGTGACGAGGCCCGTGCAGGTGCCGCAGCCGCCGTTGTGCGGGCCGCCGCTGCCGTCCAGGGCGATGTTCCAGTTCACCGCGCTGCGGGCCCAGTTGCGGGTGGTGCCGAGGACGACGTTGCGGGCGTGCCACCGCAGCGTGTCGCTGAAGACCTTGGCGGGCGGGTCGGCCGCACCCTTCGAGCCGGAGCACTCGGTGAACCAGATTCCCTTGTCCGGGAAGGCGTTGTGCAGCGCGGTCTGGGCTGCCGGGTTGCCGTAGTAGCAGTGGTAGGCGGTGCCGGCGAGCCACTTCGCGGCTGGGGAGCGCAGGACCTGGTACGGGTAGTCGGCTTCCGCGGTGCCGTCGTTGGGATGGGTGGCCCAGTTGTGGTCGTAGCCCAGGATCTTGGTCCTGTGCAGCTTCGGGCCCAGTGCCTCGATGACCTTGATCTGTGCCGCCACGGGCATGTCCGTGCCGGGGTAGGCGTCGGGCTTGCGGTTCTGCGGCTCGTTCTGCACGGAGATGAAGTCGATCGGCACACCTGCTGCTGTGTAGGCATTGACGAACTTCACGAGGTAGCGCGCGTACGCGTCGTAGATCTTCGGGTCGTCCTTGAGCTGACCGCCGACGAGCGAGTCGTTGGTCTTCATCCACGCGGGCGGGCTCCACGGCGTGGCCATGACCTTGAGCTTCGGGTTGAGCCGTTTCGCCTCGCGCAGCAACGGAAGGATCTTCTGCTCGTCGTGCTCGACGCTGAAGTGCTGGAGCGCGAAGTCGGTCTGCCCGGCGGGGACGTCGTCGTAGGTGTAGTGGTCCGCGGCTGCCGTGAAGTCGGACGAACCGACCGGCTGGCGCAGGAAGCTGACGCCGATGCCCTGCTTCGGGTCGAACAGCTTGTGCATGGTGTCCGCGCGGACGGCAGGGCTCAGGTTCGTCAGGACTTCGGCCGACGAGTCCGTGATGGAGGCGCCGAAGCCGTCCATCGTCTGGTAGCTGCGGCCGGGGTCGACCACGATCGTCGGATGCGTCGAGGCCGCGGTGCCGAACGTGACGCGCGGACGTTCGTGCATCAGTTCCGCCCGGTCCGGCGTGGTCACCCAGACACGGGCTTCCGGTGCGCTGGAAGCCTCGGCGGCCGGCGCGGTCAGTCCGAGCACCAGAGCCACGATCGCGGTCAGTCTCATGTAACACCCGTTCATCACTGTGAAACATCGGCTTCCAGGATGAAACACCCGGTCGGGGCGACGGTCAATGGATTGGGCGAGTTCCGGTACATTGACCTGGTGGAACGTCAGATCGAGAACGTGAAACAGCGCGCGAGTCTCCGTGACATCGCCGCGGAGACCGGCGTCTCGGTCGCGACCGTCTCCCGCGTGCTCAACGACCACGTGAACGTGGCTCCGCGAACCCGTGACCTGGTGCTTCAGGCTCTTGAGCGGCGTAGGACGCCCGTGCGGGTGAGGACCGTCTACGTGCGCTGCCCGTACGTGCTCACCGACTACTTCGGCCTGATCGTCTCCTCGATCGCCGAGACGCTGAAGCTGCACGGCCTGCGCCTGCTGCTGGACGCGGGGGAGTCAGGCCAGCACACCGACGCGTTGCGCGGTCTGCCCGGTTCGGACGCCGACGCCGCGATCCTGATCCTGCCGCCGGAGGAGGGCTCCGAGCTGGTCGCGTTGTCCCAGGCCGGTTTCCCGTTCGTGGTCGTGGATCCGCGCACGCCACCGCCACCGGACATCGCCGCCGTGTCGGCCGCGCACTCGTCAGGGGCGCGGGCTGTGGCCGATCACCTGATCAGCCTCGGGCACCGCGACATCGGGGTGATCGCGGGGCCGGAGGAGTGGCTGGCGGGCGACGCGCGCCTGGCCGGACACCGCGCGGCTCTTGCCCAGGCCGGCGTGTTGCTGACTTCTGATCGCTTGCGGTACGTCGAACCCACGACCGCGCAGGGAAAGCAGGCCGCCTCGGAACTGCTGGACCTCTCGCCGCGCCCCACCGCGATCGTGTGCTTCAACGACAAGGTGGCGGTGGGCACGCTGCAGGCCGCGCGGGAACGCGGGCTGCGGGTGCCGGCGGACCTGTCGGTGACGGGGTTCGACGACATCGATCTCGCCGAGGCGACCGATCCGCGGCTGACGACCGTGCGGCAACCGTTGCAGGAGATGGGCAGGATCGCCGTCACGCAGCTGATGCGCGTGCTCGACGGTCATCAGCCCGAGGCGTTGCACATCGAGCTGGCCACGACGCTGGTCGTCCGGGACTCGACCGCCGCGCTCTAGTGGAGAGCGCCCCAGGTGCGGGTGGCCGGGTCGACGAGGACTCTCACCTGCTGCTCACCGCTGTAGTGGTGGCACCGGTGGCGCACCTCGAACCCGTCGCCCGGCACCGGAACCCACAGCTTCAGCACGTGTGAGCAGGAGTCGCCGTCGTCCTCACGGGTGCTCTCGAGGACCTCGGCGAACGCAACGGTTCCGGTGGCGCGCAACGCGACGGTGTCCTTCGCTTCGCTGCCCGCCGCGGACCAGATCGCCACGCAGATGAGCGCGCTCACCAGCAGGCCCAGCTCCCCCAGCACGACTGCCCACCACGGCTCGTCGGCGAAGGCGAGCACGACCATGCCCACGAGCGCCCCGGCGAGCGAGACCCCGGAGATGATGCGTTGAACCAAAGCGGAGGCCCGGCTCGTCAGGACGACTTCGGTCGTGGTCACCGGCCGATCTTAGGACGCGGTGACCACGACCTGGCCGGATTACGGCCGCAACGTGACCGACTGGCCCTTCCGCAGGCTGATCCGCTTCTTCCAGCGCCCGAACCGCACCTCGGTGTCGGTCCCGCCGACGCTGTGCACTACGGCGGTCACCACCTTGCCGTCCTTCCACGTCAGGTCGACGGTGAAGCCGCCTCGGGCACCGATTCCCGTGACAGAGCCGGTCTTCCAGGCCGACGGCAGTGCCGGCAGCAGCTCGATCACGCCGGGCCGCGCGTACAGCAGCATCTCCAGCATCGCCGCCGGAGCACCGAGGTTCGCGTCGATCTGGAAGATGGACCTGTCGCCGAAGCTGTACATGTCGAAGAAGTTCGCCGCCGAGCCGTTGGCGAAGTTCAGCGACGGGCGCAGCACGTTCTGGATCAGCTGGTAGGCGCGGTCCGCGTCCTTCAGCCGCGCCCAGCACGCCGCCCGCCACGCGAGACCCCAGCCGAAGCTCTCCATACCGCGCGTGGTCAGGAGTTTCCGGACGCCCTCGACCAGGGCGGCGGGGGAGTCGTCGTGGTTGATGCGGTCGCCGGGGAAGAAGCCGACCAGCGGCGAGAGGTGCCGGTGCGTGGTCTCACCGAGGCCGTCCGGCGACATCCACTCCTGCAACTCACCGGTCTTCGGGCTGACCTCCGGCAGGTAGAGCCTGTCCCGCAACGCCGACATCTTGCGGCCGTAGGACTGGTCGCGCCGCAGCACGTCGGTCGCGATCCGGTACTTGCCGAACAGGTTGTGCACCAGTTCCTGCGCGTACGTGAGACCGCGTGCGTCCTGCGGGCCGTGCTCCGGCGACCAGTCGTAGTCGTCGACCAGGCCCTTCGGCGTCTCGACCAGGCGTGCTTCCCAGAACTCGCAGGCACCCTTCAGCAACGGGTAGATCTTGGCCAGGTAGCCGCGGTCGAGCGTGTACTCGTAGTGCTCGAACAGCGACATGCACAGCCACGCGTTGCCGCCGGGGTGCCACCACCAGCCGCTGCCGCCGTAGATGTTGGTGGAGAAGGCGATCGCCCAACCGGCCACGCGGTTGTTGGTGTTGCGGAACCGGTTGCGCGAGTCCTGGAACAACGCCTGCGTCGAGTTCGTCCACGCCGGTAGCTGGGCGACGCAGTAGTCCGCGAGCGCGTCGAAGCTGTCCGACAGCGACGCCCGATCCGCCAGCCAGTAGTTCATCTGGATGTTGATGTCGGTGTGGTAGTCGCTGTACCAGTCCGGGTTGTTGTTCGACAGCCACAGACCCTGCAGGTTGATCGGCAGGTTGTCGCGCGATCCCGTGATCGTGAGGTAGCGGCCGAACTGCAGGTAGCTCGCCTCCAGTTCCGGGTCCGGCGTGCCGCTCGACGCCCTGGTCCTGAGCCGGGTCCACGTGTCGAGTGCGCGCTGGGAGTCGGAAGACCTGCCGAGGTCGACCTTCTGCCGGTCGTAGCGCTTGCGGTAGTCGGCGACGTGGGTGCGCAGCAGAGCGTCGCCCTTCGCCCGTACTGCTGCCTTTTGGAGCGCGATCTGCGCCGGTTCCACGGTCGGGTCGAGGAATCCGGCCGACGCGTCCGGGACGTAGTTCGTGCCGCCGGAGAACACGATCACCAGGTCCGAGCAGCCGGTGAACGACAGCTTGGCGCCGTCCACCGTGACCGTCCCATCAGGACTGTAGGCCGTGACGACACCGCTGTACGCCAACCGGTTCGCGAACGAGCCGGTGAACAGCGCGGCGGTGTGCGGTGCGTCGCCGACGGACGGTTCGCCGTGCGCACCCGTCAGCGAAACAGTGCCGGTCTGGTTCGGGCCGACGAGCCGGACGACCACCACGTCGTCCGGGTGGCTCGCGTAGATCTCCCGGCGGTACTGCTTGCCACCGAAGGTGTACGAGGTGGTGACGATGCCGTTGCTCAGGTCGAGCGCGCGACGGTAGCCGGTCGCTGTGTGGCCCGGCATCTCGACGTAGAGCTTGGCCAGCAACGAGAACGTGCCGAAGTGCGTCGGGTCGTACGGGAACTGCCCGTCGCCCTCCAGCGCGTCGTTGAGCTCGCCGGTCCACATCGTGACGTCGGTCAGGTACAGGAAGTCCTTCTCGACGCCGCCGCCGACGAGCGCGCCGAGGCGCCCGTTGCCGATCGGCAGACCCTGCTCGATGATCTTCGCCTCGTCGGCGGGAGCGGGGTACCAGAGCGTGGTCGGCGAGGTGTTGAGCGGGTTGCCGGTGGGGCGGTAGGGCTCGGCGTGGGCGGCGAACGTGGGCAGGACGAGTGCGCCCAGGCCCAGAGCGCCGGAAGCCTTCAGGAAAGCTCGGCGGGTGGTCATCGGCGGGCTCCTGTCGGGCCGGTTGCGGTGGGGAAGGCGCGATGGGTCGTCATCGTGGTGCTCCTGGGCCGAAGTCAGTTCGCGGGCAGGTTCGCGAGGTGGACCGCGTTGTCCGGACCGCGCACAGCGACCCAGGACGAGCCTTGAGCTCCAGCCGCCGCACCCACCGCGCCGGTGAGGGCGTTGCTGACGTACTGGTCGCGCTTGAACCACCACGTGCCCGCGCCGTCGACGAGATCCTGCTGCCACAGCGTGTAGTCGCTACCGCGGACGAACACGTTGACCCGGTCGCCGTTGGCCACCGCCGTCGGGCTGCCGCTGATCACGCCGCCGAGCGAGGTCCACGCGGACCAGCCGTTCGCGGTGCGCCTGCGGTACCAGGCGGAGTCGTCCTGCAGCCGGACCGTGACGAACGTGCCCGCCGAAACCGTTGCGGCGGAAGGCCTGCCGTAGATCTGCTGGTTGCCGGGCGAGCCGACCGAGGTCCAGGACGAGTTCTTGTCGCGCGTCCACACGCGACCGTCGGAGCCGCGGCCGAACAGGCTCCAGCTGTCCGGCCCGGTGAACGCCACCGACACCGAGTCGGTCAGCGTGCCGCCGAGCGAGGTCCAGGCGCCCCAGCGGCCACCGGTGTAAGTCCGTTGGTACGCGACGTTGTCGGTGCCGCGGACGAAGAGGTCGATCCGGCCGTCCGGGCTCGCGAACGCGGACGGCTGGCCGAGGATCTGGCCGTTGCGCGGGCCGCCCAACGTCACCCAGCCACGCCATTCGCCGGCGACCATCGACCGCTGCTGCAGACGTCCTGCCTTGTCCCGCGCGAACACCGCGAGGTTCTGGTCGTCCCAGCGGACCAGCGCCGGGCTCGCGGACGTGTCGCCGCCGAGATCCGTGCCGGGAACCGCGGTCTCGCCGCGCAGCTTCAGGAACGCGGTGCCGTGCGCGGGAACCGTGACGGTGTACGAGCCATCAGCCGTGCCACGGTCAGCGCGCGCACGGAGATCGCGAACGGCTACAGCACCCTTGAGACCTGCGTCGGCGAAGTTGACCGTGTACGTGGCGGGCTGGTCGTTGCGGTTCAGCACCGCGACGGCACGCTCACCCTTGCCGGACAACACCTTGCTGTACACGTCGACGTTGTCCGAACCCGCGACCCGCACGCCCTGGATCGCCAGCGGGTCCTGGTCGACCGCGATGATCTCCGGGTTCTTCAGCGCGATGATCTCGGGTTCTTCAGCGTCTCGATCATCGACGGCGGCAGCGTGCGCGGGTCCGACCCGATGATCAGCGGCGAGGCCATCACCGACCACATGACGAGCTGCGAGGTCGACTCCTCCTCGTTCAGCTCGTACGTGCCTTGCCCGGTCCTGCGCATCGGGATGAGGTAGTCGGGGTCGTTGTAGTGGCCTGGCCCCTGCGCGCCGGGCCGGTACAGGTTCCGATCCATGTTCCGCAGCACGTCACGCCAGATGCCCTCGTACGGCGTGCCGAACGCGACATCGGTCGAAGTGCGCCACGAGTCGCCGACGCGCGGTCCGTACGTGTACGCGACATACGCCGTCTGCTCCCACCGGTGCGGCACACCCCACTCGTCCGTGACGGGGTTGCACAGGTTGAGGATCATCTTGCGCCCGGCCTTCTGGACGGCGGCGGAGAACTGCGTGAAAGCGACCGCCGGGTCCATGTTCTGCGCGATCCCGCACAGGAAGTCGATCTTGATGGCGTCGAACTTCCAACCGGCGAACTGCTTCGCGTCCGCCTCGTAGTACCCGCCGCCGCTGCCGGCGGCGCAGTTCTTGCCGTCCGACGCACCGGCGTCGGTGTAGATACCGGCCCGGAGTCCCTTGCCGTGCAACGTGTCCACCAGCTTGGTGAACCCGGACGGGAACCGCGCCGGGTCGGGCAGCAGCGCGCCCTTGCCGTCCCGCGGCGGGCTCGCGTTCCAGCCGCCGTCGATCCACACGATGTCGTAACCGGCCTTCGCGAGCCCGCTGCTCACCAGGTGATCAGCGACGCCGAGCACCTTCTCCTCCGACGCCGCACCCACGGCGAAGTAGGAGTTCCACCCCATGTACGGAGTGCGCGCGATGCCGGAGTCGTAGTAGGTGGGCGCGCCCTGGTCGGCGCCCGCGTGCTCTACAGGTGGCGTGGGCGCGGCGGCGGCAGTGGGTGCAAGCAGCGTTAACGCGATGGTGGCCACGGTCAGCAGGGTTCTCGGCATACCCGTACCTCTCGTCGTCGAGGGCCACAGCATGCGTGGGCCTTCAACGGCAGTCAAGAATAAATACTAAATTAAGTTTAGTAATCCCTGCGCCCGCGCATACCGTAGCAGCGCTCCGACCTATAACAGCGCTACGCGGCTTGTTCCGGTACAACTTGCCGAGAAGGGGCTCAGGTCATCCGAGGTGTGACGGCAGCGTGGCGAGGAGTTTGCCCATTCGTTCAGCGTCGAGTGGATGTTCGGCCGCCCGCGACGACAGCTCCGCCGCCAGCTGGGCGCCCTCGCCCGCCCGCAGCCGGGTGTCCACGAGGTCGTGCAGCAACGACAGCCGTTCCAGCGTCAGCCGTCCGCGTTCGTCCTCGGCCCACTCGCCGGGCAACCCGGTCAACGGCTCGCCGCGCCACAGCTCCAGTGCCTCGTGGAACCGGCCTCGAGCGCGCAGCTCCCGGGACAGGTGGAGGTCGACCGGCCCGGCCAGGACGTACCCGGCCGGGCGGCGTTCGATCACGAGGCCGGGCCCGCCCACGGCCTGCCGCAGCCGGGAGATGTAACTGTGGACGGTGTCCCTGCGCGGCGCGGCGTCACCCCAGATCCGGTCGATCAGCCTGTCCACGGGCACGACCCGGCCGGCGTCCACGGCGAGCGCGGCCAGCAGGCACCGCTGCTTCGGCGACCCCAGATCGGCCTCTCCCGCCGACACCTCTCCCAGCAGACGCAACACGTCAGGAGCGTATTGCCTCGACGGTCAGGGGACGACGAGCACCGGCCAGTGTCCCGACCTGATCAGCTTGGTGGCGACCGAGCCCGCGATCCGGTGTCCCGCCTGTTGCGACGCACCGACCACCACCATGTCCGCCTGGCAGCGGTCGGCGGCGTCCCGCAGTGTCGTGAACGGATCGCCGAACGTCTTCAGGAACGTCACCGGCACGTCGAGTTCCTCGGCCGCGTCCTGGATCTGCTTGCGCAGCTCCGCGTACAGCTTCGCCGTCGCCTCGTGCTCGAACACCGACGCCACGGCCGGGGTGAGCGCCGCCAGTGAGGAGTGGCTCGCCACGAACGTGACGACCAGCCGTGCTCCCTGGCGGCGCGCCGAGCCGAACGCGAAGGCCGCGGCGCGCATCGCCGTGTCGGAGCCGTCGACGCCCACGAGGATGGTGCGGGCGGACGGTTCGGGGTGAGGGCCGAACGAGTCCATTGTGGATTCGAACGCGGTGACGCCGGTGTCCATGGTTCCCCCTCCTGATCAGCGCACGGCCGCTGATTCCTTCTTCTCCAGGTCGATCGTGGTGCGCAGGGTGATCGGCTTGAGCAGCAGCGCGGCGATCACGCCGATCACGCCGACGGCCGCGGAGATCAGGAAGATGTGCGCGGTCGCGTCGCCGTAGACGGTGTGCACGATGGTCTGCACCTGTGGCGGCAGCGCCTTGAGGTTCAACGCGCTGGTGTCGCCGGTCGACTGGCCCGCCGGGACGTGCAGCGCGGTGGACAGGTCGGCGGTGACGCGGTTGGCCAGCACGGCGCCGAGGACGGACACGCCGATCGTGCCGCCCAAAGACCTGAAGAACGTCACGGACGCGCTGGCGGCGCCGAGTTCGCTCAGGGGCACGCTGTTCTGGACGGCCAGCACCAGGTTCTGCATCGTCATGCCGACGCCGATGCCCACGACGGCCATCGCGATGCCGACGATCCACAACGCCGTGGCGTGGTCGACGAAACCGAGGCCGAGGAAGCCGAGCACGAGGGTGATCGTGCCGGCCACGATGTACGGCTTGACCTTTCCGGAGCGGCTGATCATGCGACCGGAGACGGTGGACGACACCAGCACGCCGGCCATCAGCGGGATGGTCAGCAGGCCCGCCTCGGTCGGGGTGTAGCCGCGGCCGATCTGGAAGTACTGGCCGAGGAACACCGCGCCGCCGAACATGGCCATGCCGACGGCGAGTGACGCGATGATCGCCAGCGCGGGGGTGCGCTGGACGACGATGTGCAGTGGCACAACGGGTTCGTCGACCTTCAGCTCCACCGCGATCGCCGCGCCGAGCAGCACGAGCCCGGCCGCGACCATGGCCCCGGTCTGCCACGACAGCCAGTCGAACGAGTTGCCGACGAACGAGACCCAGATCAGCAGTGTGCTCACACCGGCGGCGATCAGGGCCGCGCCGAGGTAGTCGATGCGGACGTTCTCGCGTCGAACCGTTTCGAGCTTGAGGGTGGCCTGCAGGACGACGAACGCGATCGCGGCGATCGGCACGGCGACCCAGAAGCACCAGCGCCAGCCGAGCCACGACACGTCGACGATCAGGCCGCCGAGCAGCGGGCCGCCGACTGTCGCGACGGCCATGACCGCGCCGAGGTAACCGTTGTACCGGCCGCGTTCGCGGGGCGGGATGATCGCGGCGATCACGACCTGCACGAGTGCCTGCAGGCCGCCGACGCCGAGGCCCTGGAACGCGCGGGCGGCGATCAGCTGGCCGGTGTCCTGGGCGAAACCGCTGAGCAGCGAGCCGATCACGAAGATCACGATCGCGGCCTGGACCAGCGTCTTCTTGTTGAACAGGTCAGCGAGCCTGCCCCAGATCGGCGTGGTCGCGGTCGCCGTGAGCAGGGTCGCCGTGACCACCCACGTGTACTGCGTCTGCGTGCCGTTCAGCGAGCCGATGATGCGGGGCAGCGCGGTGGACACCACCGTCGAGCTGACCATCGCCACGAACAACGCGAGCAGCAACCCCGACAGCGACTCGAGCACCTGCCGGTGGCCCATCGCCTGGGTCTGGTTCTTCACATCCGCCACCCTCTAATTCTTGCACGACGTGCAAATTTGCTCAATGAGCAACGTACACCGTCTACGCTGGGGCGCATGGAGACCCTCACCACGCTCCGCGCGCACAAGAAGGCGGTGACCAGGCGGTCGCTGGCAGGGGCGGCGTTGCGGCTGGCGATGGAGCACGGCCTGGACGGGGTGACGGTCGAGGACATCGCGGACGAGGCAGGGGTGTCCCGCCGCACGTTCTCCAACTACTTCGCGGGCAAGGAGGACGCGGTTCTCGACGCTGATCGCTCGCGCATCCAGGAGTTGGTCGCGCTGGTCTCGACACGGCCCGCTGGTGAGGAGGCGTGGACGGCTCTGCGCGCGGCGACGGCGGAGCTGTACCGCACCTGGCCCGTCCCGGACGTCGAGTGGATGGCCCAGCTGCGGCTGCTGCGCCGGCATCCGTCACTGCTCGCACGCCAAGCAGGCGACCAGGTCGCGCTTGAACGTGACCTGACCGCCGTGCTCGTGGTGCGTGAACCGGACGAGGAAGTGGCCCGGTTGATGGCTGCGACGTTCCTCGCGACTGTGCGCACCGGGATCGCGTTGTGGCTCGAAGGTGCGGGGGAGCAGCAGTTGCCCGTGCTGGTCGATCGGCTGCTGGGCCGGGTTCGGGTTCAGGGCACGTAGATCTGGCCGGTCTGGCGTCCCTCGATCGATCGGACGTACGCCTGGACGACGTCGGCGAGCGGGACCGGCTTCATGCCGGGGAAGAAGTCGCCGTAGACGTCGAGCGACTCGGTGAACACCGTTGGGCTGATGGCGTTGATCCGCTGCGGGGCGATCTCGATGGCGGCGGCTTTGACGAAGGCTTCCACTGCGCCGTTGGCCAGTGAGGCAGCAGCACCGGTGACGATGGGTTCGCGTGCGAGTACGCCCGTGATGAGCGTGAAGGACCCGGTCACGTGGGTGAGGCCTTCCTTCACGAGCATGACCTGTGACAGCACCTTGCCGGTGAACGCGGCCTGGTAGTCGTCCGCGGTCAGCTCTGCGACCGGCTTGTAGGGGACGTGGCCGGCAGCGCTCGCGACCGCGTCTACCTGGCCGACGGTCTGGAACATCTCGGCTACTTGGGCCGGGTCGGTGATGTCGTACTGCAGGTCGCCGCCGGTGCGGGAGACGGTGACGACGTCGTGCTTGCGTGCGGCGAGCTCCTGGTGCACCGCGGTGCACCGCGGTGCCCAGCGTGCCGGTGGCTCCTACGAGCAGAATCCTCATGGCTTTGACGCTAGGCCCGCTTGTGCGGTGTGTGAAATGCCGTTCGTGCAGCACTTATGATCCGTGGTTATGAATGTCGAGCTACGGCATCTGCGTGCGTTGGCCGCGATCGGCGACCACCGATCGATCACCGCGGCCGCGCAGTCGTTGCACGTCACGCAGCCAGCTCTCTCGCGCACTTTGGAGCAGTTGGAACGGCGTCTGGGCGTGCGGCTCGTCGACCGCACGACCCGGCACGTGGCGTTGACCGACACGGGCCAGCGGCTGTGGGAGCACAGCCACCGGATCTTGGCATCGCTCGACACCGCGCTGGCCGAGGCGGTGCAGCCACAGCCGCTGCGGTTGACCTTCGCGTGGGCGGCTTTGGGTCGTTTCACCATTCCGTTCCTGCGGGAGTGGCGGGCTGCGCATCCCGATGTGCTCGTGCGCATCCGTCGGTCGGACGACCCCGAGGCGGCGTTGCGGCGGGGCGAGGCCGATGTCGCGGTGCTGCGCACTCAGCCGTCGCAGCCCGGCGTCGACCACGTGGCGTTGATCGAGGAACCACGTCTCGCGGCGGTCGCGGTGGATCACCCATTGGCTTCGCGAGATGCTTTGACGCTGGGTGATCTGGCGTCGGAGGTCGTGTCCGTGTGTGAGACGGCAGGCACGACCACCGCTGATCTCTGGCCGGTCGGCGCTCGGCCGCGGACGCTGGACGTGCCCGGCGTGGTCGAGTGGCTGACGTCGATCGCGACCGGAGCGACCGTCGGGGTCACGGCCGCCGGGACCGGTCACCACAACCCGCATCCCGAGGTCGTCTACCTGCCGCTGACCGACGCCGAGCCGATCACCGTGCACCTGGCGTGGCCCTCGGCGCCGGCGCATCCGTCGACGGCGGCGTTCGTGGCGCTGGCTCAGCGGCACCTGGCCGCCACAGCCGCAGTTGCAGCATCGCCGCGAACCGTGCGTTCGGATCGCTGAGGTCGATCTCGCCGACCTCGGACAGTCTTCTGAGGCGGTACCGGAACGTGTTGGGGTGCACGAAAACCGCGGCCGATGCAGCAGCCACGTCGCCGAACGCGTCCAACCAGGCTGCCAGCGTCTCGACCAGGTTGCTGCTGTGCGTGCGGTCGTAGCCGATCAGCCGTGCGACCGGCCCGGTCAGCGTGTCGCCGCGTTCGGCGATGAGGTCGGACAGTTCCAGCAGCAGTCCTTCACCGTGCACATCGGACACTCGTGCGATCGGGAAGGACGCCCTCCCTGCGCGCAGCACGCGCAGGACGAGGTCGGCTCCGGCGCGGGAACGGGACAGCTCCAGGCCATCCGCGACCTGGCCGACGCCCACGAGCACGTGGTTGCCGATGCGGTTGTGGAAGTCCGTGGCGATCCGCAGCGCGCGATCTTCCGACTCCGCGGGGAGAATCGCGTAGGCCACGTCACCGATCAACGCCGCCGCGGCGCGTGGATGCACTGCGGTCAGGTGCATCGCTAGCGCGTCGGCGATCTGCTGCCGTTCGGCCAGCAGCCGGGCGTGGCTCGCGGGGTCGTCACCGTGCGAGTGGGCCAAGGCCAGGGCGAGCACCACGCAGGACTGGTCCGAGAGCCCGAGCCGTCTCACCGCTTCCGCCGCGCCCGCCCCGCCTTCCACGGCGGTGCTGACCAGATCCGCGCGCAACCGGCGTTCGACATCGGCGCCCGCTCGTTGGCGCATCATGTGCAACGCCACCAGCTTGGCCGCGTCGCAGAATGCCTGCGACCGGTCAGCGGGCAACGGCTCGCGCACCGCGGCCCAGATCGAGCCGAGGAACTCGTCACCCGCCCGCACCGCCACCGCGACCCGCGGCAGGCACACCGAGCCGTCGTGCGCAGGCAGGCCCTCGATGTAGACGGGCTGGTCGCTGCGGTAGAGCTGCTGGAACACGCCGCGCGACTCCAGCAGCTGCGAGTAGTGCGCGGGCACCTGCCGCCCGAGGATCGTCTCCACCCGCGACGAGTCGGCCTCGTCCTGGCGCCCCGAGAACGCGAGCACGCGCGAGCTCCGGTCCTCGATCGTCACCGGCGCACCGATCAACGACGCGACGGCGTTGGCCAGCGCGAACAGGTCCCCGGCCGGCACACCGCCGAGCGTCTCGGACGGGTCCACCTCACCCTCGGCCAGCAGCGAGCGGAGCATGGCGGCGAGCTGGGTCCACGACGCGCCCGGTGCCAGCCCGAGCAACGCCACGCCCGATCTGTCGACGGCTTCGGCGACCTGCTCGGTCACGTCGACGGGGCCGCGGACGACGAGTGCGGCCGCGCCGAGTTTGCCCAGGAGGTCGAGGATTTCTGATGGGTCTTGCACGCCGACGCCCAGCACGAGGGCTGATTGCGGCAGCACCTGGTCGTCGTGCGGATCGTGGATGACCACGCCGCCGATGTCGACGGCGCGGGCCGGGTCGCCGCGGACCAGGTCGATCAGGGTGGTGCCGAGATCGTCGAGGACGCGGGCGAGGCCTGTTCTAGGACTCATGTGGACACCATGCCAACCGTCTACAGAGGAATCCAGTGGCCGGAGCCGGGGCTGTGGCCGCGGGGGTATGGGCCGGATTGGGGTCACGGGGCTGTGGCGGGTGTGGGCCGGGGCTGGAGCTGTGGCCCTGGGGTCTGGGCCGGATGGGGTCACGGGGCTGTGGCGGGTGTGGGGCCGGGCTGGTTGTCGTCGGGTGGCTGCGGAGCGGGGCGGGCGTTGAAGGCGCGTGGGCTGGATTCTCGTCACCGGGATGTGGCGGGTGTGGGCCGGGGCTGTGGCGGCGGGGGTTGAGGGTGTGGGCCGGGGCGGCGTTGCGGCGGGTGTGGGCTGGTGCCGACGTCGCTGCGTTCCTGGGGAGGTGGGCCGGGGCCGTTGTCGGCGGTTGAGCAGACGCGGGCCGAGGCTGTCGAAGGTGGGGTCCAGCGGCGGGTGAGGACGCTGGACCCCTGCCGTCAGAGGACCGTCGTCACCGGGATCCACTCCGTCTTCACGGTCACCGATTCCAGCGCGTCCGGCAGCGGCGTCACACCCAGTCCCGGCCCGGTCGGCACGGTCAGGTGGCCGTCGTCCAGCACGAACGGCTCGGTGATGTCCATGGCGTAGTAGCGGTCCGACGCCGAGGTGTCGCCGGGCAGGGTGCAGCCGGGCAATGCGGCCAGGGCCACGTTCGCCGCGCGGCCGATGCCCGTTTCGAGCATGCCGCCGCACCACACCGCGATGCCGTGGGCCGCGCATACGTCGTGGATCCGGCGTGCTTCCAGGTAGCCACCGACGCGGCCAGGCTTGATGTTGACGATCTGGCACGCGCCGAGCTTGATCGCGTCGGCGGCCGAGCGGGCCGAGGTGATCGACTCGTCCAGGCAGATCGGCGTCTTCACCACCTGGGCCAGCGAGGCGTGGGCCAGGACGTCCTCCTCGTCCAGGGGCTGTTCGATCAGCAGCAGGTCGAACGGGTCGAGCCGCGCGAGGTGCCGGGCGTCGGCCAGGGTGTAGGCGGTGTTGGCGTCCACCTGGAGCAGGACGTCAGGGAACCGTTCGCGCACTGATTGAACCGCTTCGACGTCCCAGCCGGGCTCGATCTTCAGCTTGATCCGGACGTAACCCTCCTCGACGTAGCCGGTGACCGCGTCGAGCAGCTCGGGGATCGAGTTCATGATCCCGACCGATACGCCGCACGGCACCCGATCGCGGGTCGCACCCAGCTCACGGCCGAATGACACACCTCGCGCGCGCAGTTCGGCGTCGAGCACTGCCATCTCCAACGCGCCCTTGGCCATCCGGTGCCCGCGGAACCTGGCCACGCGCCCCGCGACCGACACCCCGTCGATCGGCCCGGTGAGAGCCGGGACCAGGAAGCGGCGCAGCACGTCCGCGCAGCCTTCGAGGTACTCCGACGAGTACACCGGGTCGGCCATCGCGACGCACTCGCCCCAGCCCTCGCCGTCGGAGGTGACGGCGCGCAGCAGCAGCAACGAGCGCGTGGTCTGGGTGCCGAACGAGGTCCGGAACGGCGACTTCAACGGCATCTCGACCCAGCGGAGCTCGACTCCGGACAGCTTCACGACTCGTTCCTCTCCACTACGTACCAACCCGACTTGTCGAACCCGGTCACGCGGGCACCGGAGGCGAGCAGGCCGCCGAGCACGTCCCGCACGGCGTGCCGCCATTCGTTCGCCGCGGCCGGGTTCGTGGCTCGAAGCGTTTCGATGTCCGCTGGTACCGCGACCAGCACGGTCTGACCACCCGAAGTGCCCACCACCGGCGTGCCGTCCGGAGAGATCCCCAGCGCGACCACACCTGCGGCCGTGGCCGGACGAGGCTCAGCGGCGATCAGGTCCCACGTGACGAGGAGCCTGTCGGTGTCACCACCGCCGTTGATGTCGTCGGACATGTGGCCGTACAGGTCGGTCAGGTACTCGGTGGCGTCCGCGCCGAGCTTGGCCAGGTTGAAGTGCGCGTTGCGGCGGATCAGCGGGTCGAACGTCCAGGTGATCGTCTTGATCCCGCGGGCCAGTGCCCACCCCCGCTGGTCCAGCTTCAACGCGTGGCCGACGTTGCGGCCGCGCATGCCGGGCGCTACTCCGGCGATGTGGCTGTGCAGGGTGCTTTCCGCGGGTGGAGAGCAGAAGCCCGCGCACGCACCGATGAGGTCCTCGCCGTCGAACGCGCCGGACACGTAGTTCCCGGACTTGATCAGCGCCCGCATCAGCTCCGCCGTGACCGGGGGAGCGGACGACCGCCAGATCGACTCGTACAACCGTTGCGCGGCAAGAAGTTCTTTGTGCTCGGTGAGCTGTCTGACGGTCATGTCAGCTCCTTCACCAGCGCCGCGAGCAGTTCGGTGCGCGGCACCAGCTCGGACACCAGCACGTGCTCGCTGTCGGCGTGCGCGCCACCACCGACGGCGCCGAGCCCGTCGAGCGTCGCAATCCCGACTCCAGCGGTGAAGTTGCCGTCCGACGCGCCACCGACGGAGGCCTGCGTGATCCCCGGAAGCAGACGTGTGGCCAGGGA
Source organism: Lentzea aerocolonigenes (assembly GCF_000955955.1). Lineage (GTDB taxonomy): Bacteria > Actinomycetota > Actinomycetes > Mycobacteriales > Pseudonocardiaceae > Lentzea > Lentzea aerocolonigenes_A. The sequence continues at coordinate 48,620 of NZ_JYJG01000055.1, read as the reverse complement.
GAACAACCCCGAGGACATCGAGAGCTCCAGCGGCGCACGGTTGGGTCCGCCGGTCACCTCGACCTTCGCCCCGTCGAGCACCGGCTCCAAAGCCCGCATGGCCTCGTCCACCCGCAGCTGCTCGGCGAGATTTCGCACGCGCACGTCGACCATGAACTTCCCTTGCGCGGGAACGGTGTTCGTCGTGGTGCCAGCCGAAAGCACAGTCGGCACGACGGTGGTGCCGGCACCTGGATCAGCCAGCCCCGACACCGCCAGAATCTGGTGCGCCGCCTCAACAGTCGCGTTCACGCCGCGTTCGGGTTCGAGACCGGCGTGAGCGGCGCGACCGTGCAATGTCACCTCGTACATGGAGGTGCCTTTGCGTTCGGTCTTCAAAGCGCCACCGTCCGCCGAACCCTCGGTGACGAGTACGGCCTGGTGCTCCACAGCTTCCGCCTCGATCAACCCGCGCGACGACGGCGAGCCGATCTCCTCGTCGCTGGTCACGAGAACCGTTACCCCGTCCGGAGAATCCAGCGCGGCCACGGCGTGGAAGATCATCGCCAGGCCGGCCTTCATGTCGAAGCAACCGGGTCCGCGCAGCACGCCGTCCTGCACCGAGAACGGAATCCGTGCCAACGTTCCGATCGGCCACACCGTGTCGTGATGGCCGAGCAGCAGCACGCGACGCGGGCCGGAACCCAAGCGCCACCGCAGATGCGTGCCGATCCGTTCCGGCTGCGAGCCGAGCAGCGCGGCGCCCACCGAAGCGGTGACGTCCGCGCTGCGAGCGACCGCCGCGAGATCAGTGGAGGGCGACTCGCAGGTCACGAGCCGCTCGATGTCGTCGAGGAGGTTCATCAGGACACCTTCGGCGTTGCGCGCAGACCCGAGTGGATGTACTGCTCACCCGTGGGCAGGCTGTAGAACACGACCGAGGCCCAGCTGCCCTCCTCCTCGTACCGGCAGACGAACTGGGAGTCGCCGAGCGGCACGAGGTCGACCTCCGGCGGGTCCGGCACGAGTCCGGCCAGCGACCCGGTGACCGTCGTCTTCGCCCGCAGTCCTCGTTCGCCCTCGGTGACGTCGATCCGGAACGACGCACGCTCATACCGGCCCACGTGCCGCGCGATGTCCACGGCCGGAGGTTCAGCGGCCGGCCGCACCGGGGGTGGCATCTCGATCCCCCCGAGCTCCGCGAAGATCTCCCGGAACAGCTCTGTTGCCAGCTCGCTCGGGTAGCCGCCGTTGGTCAGCAGCGTGACCGCGAGCCGCTGCTCCGGCAGCACGCGCAGGAACGACGACTGCCCGATGGTGTTGCCGTCGTGGCCGATCAGCCGCTGTCCGTCCCAGTCGAACCGGATCCAGCCGAGGCCCCAGGAGTCGGCCTTCGAGTTCGGGTCGGGCACATCGGTCTGCTTCTCCGTCATGGCGTGCGTGGACGCTTCCGACAGCACTCGCGCGCCGTCCTGGGCCAGGCCTCCGTCGAGGTGCATCCGCGCGAACGCCAGCACGTCCGCGGTCGTCGCGAAGATCGTGCCGGCCGGCCCGACCGAGCGCGGCAGCATCCACACCGACGCCGGTTCGGTCCTGCCTTCGTGGGTCGGATGGCCGACGGCGGCGCGGTGCAGGAGCGCCTCCTCCGGCAGGGTGCCGGTGCGGGTGAGGCCGAGCGGTGCCAGGAGCCTTTCGCGCAGGGCCGTGTCCCACACCTTGCCGGTGATCTTCTCGACGACCCGGCCGGCCAGCGCGAAACCCGAGTTGGAGTAGGAGAACGTGGCTCCGAGCGGGGTGTTCTGGGCGGCTTCCGCGAGCAGTTCGGTGTAGCGCTCCAGGCAGTCGTCGCCGCGGCCGGTGTCGGTGAAGATGTCGCCGTCGATGCCGCTGGTGTGCGTGAGCAGGTGCCGCATGGTCACCTTCTGGGCCGCCACGGGATCCGCGAGCTTCAGCTCCGGCAGGACGTCAGCGATCGGCGCGTCGAGGTCGAGCAGCCCCTCGTCGACGAGCTGCATCACGACCGTGGTCGTCCACACCTTGCTGATCGAGCCGATCTGGAACACGGTGTCGTCGTCGACCTGCACGCCGGTCGCCGTGCTCAGGACGCCGTGGTGGGCTTGGATGATCTCGTTGTCGCGCAGGATGCCGAGCGCGGCACCGGGCACGCCGTGCTTCTTCGCGAGGGCGGAAAGCCTGCGCTGCCAGTGCTTCGGGTCGAGCGGTCGGCGGTTCTCGGCGTGCTCGCGGACCCAGTCGACGACGCGGCGGTTGAAGTCCTCGCGGTGCGAGGGCTTGCCGCTGAGGATGAACAGGTGCGACTCGTCCGGGTAGAGCACGAGCTTGCTGGGCACGCCGTTCTGGCGCAGCGCGGTGAACCACTGCTCGGCCTGGCCGACCGGGCACCTGTCGTCGTGCGCGCCCTGGTAGATCAACGTGGGCGTGCTGACCTCGTTGACCAGCGTGAGCGGGGAGAGCTCGGCGATGTGGTGGCCGGGGCCGCCCAGTTCGAGCTCGGTCAGGTAGTGGCCGCCGTCGGACGTGCCGGCCATGCTGCTCAGGTCGCTGACCACACCACCGGCGACGGCCGCGGCGAACCTGTTGTCGCGGCTGGTCAGGTAGCAGGTCATGTAGCCGCCGTAGCTGTAGCCCGTGACGGCCAGCCTGTCCGGGTCGGCGAGACCTTCCGCGACGAGCTGGTCGATCGGCTCCAGGAAGTCCTGCGCGTCGGCCTTGCCCCACGCGCCGAGAGCGGCCCGGTAGAAGGCTTCTCCGTAACCGTCGCTGCCGCGCGGGTTGAGCAGCAGGACCGTCCAGCCCTGCTGTGCCAGGACCTGGTGGTAGAGGTGGACCGGGTCGGCGGTGCCGTTCCACGCGTTGTGCGGGCCGCCGTGGATGTCGAGCAGGAGAGGTTGCGGGCCGGTGGCGGACGGGTCGCGGACCAGCCAGCCGTGCACGACCGTGCCGTCCGAGATGGTGAACTCGCGCTCTTCTCGCACGAACAATTCGGTCTTGTTGTGTTCAGTGTGGACAGTCGCGTCGCCGGTGCTCAGATCGATGGTGGCGACCTCGCCGTACGACGTGGGCGTGCAGAGGACGACCGCTGCCTTGCCCGAGGCGACGGAAAGCCCTGCCACGACCCGGGAATCTCCGCCGAGAACGAGCTGAGGCGCTCCGTTTTCGAGATCGACCGAGTAGAGCTGCGTGCAGCCGCGGTCGCGTGCGCAGAACAGGACCTTGCCGTCCGTCAGCACCGGAATACCGCCGGGATACCCCGACATGCCCGGCATGACGTTGCGGTCCAACGGTTCTGACAGGTTGCGCACCTCGCCGTCGAGGGACAGGAGCAGCACGCTGAGGTGTCCGGAATCCGCGGTGGTGCGTCCGGTGACGAGCAGGCCTTCTCCGGTCCACGCGACAGTTGCTGCCTGGCCGGTGGCGAGCCCGACGAGCCTCGGTTCCGCATGCCCAGCGACGTCAACGACGTGCACAGGCACGCGGAACGTGAGGTCGGCGTCCTGGTCGCGTGCACCCGTGAAGGCGAGCTGCTTGCCGTCAGGCGACCACGCGGGCGTGCCGGCGAACCAGTCGCCCTCGGTGATCTGCCGGACCTCGCGGCTCTCCAGGTCCAGCACGTGCAGGTGAGCGCGAACGCTGCGCAGATAGCCAGAACCGTCGGCCTTGTAGTCGAGCCTCGAAGCGGCGATCGGCGCCTTGGCGTCCGCGATGTCGACCGGCGCGGAGAACGCGAGCCGCGTGCCGTCCACGCTCCACACCGGCTGGCCCGCGCCGAGCGGCAGCGACGTCACCTGCTCGGGCTCGCCGCCGTCGGCCGGCAGCAGCCAGATCTGCGGCGGGCCGTCCTGGGCGCGCAGGAACGCGATGCGGCTCCCGTCCGGCGACCACACCGGAGACTGGTCGGACTTGCCCCTGGTCAGCTGCTTCGCCTTGCCGTCAGCCACCCGCCACAGCGCCCGCAGGTCCTGGTCGGCCTCGCGGTCGGTGGTGCGCAGGACGTAGACGATCTCGGTGCCGTCCGGCGAGAGCGCGGGCTGCTCGGGCAGCGTGTGGCCGTACAGGTCCTCGATGGTGGTCACAGTGGTGGTCACTTCGTGGTCCCCCTCTTGAGTTCGGTGCGGAACAGGTCGAGCACGTTCTGCCCCATGACCAGGGCGATGTCGTCTTCTGGCCACCCACGCCGGCGAAGCGCATCGATGACCAGCGGCAACCCTGCCGGGCCCTCCAGCCCCGGGATGAACTTGTCGGTGGGCACGCCCTCGATGAACTGGGCCTCGCAGCACGGCGGTGTGGTGTCCTCCAGGACCTCCTTGACGAAGTCCGGGCCGAGACCGACGTGCCGGATGCCCATGACCCCCGCGATGTGCTCGATGTGGTCGATCAACCGCTCGATGCGGAAGTCGGACTCGTGCAGGAACGGCGCGAAGAAGTTCACGCACACGACGCCGCCGTTGTCAGCGATGCCTCTGAGCTGCTCGTCGGTCAGGTTGCGGTGGTGGTCGCGCACCGCCCTCGCCGACGAATGTGTTGCCATGACCGGACGTGTGGCCATCTCCAGCACGTGCTCGACGCCCGCCGCGCTGAGGTGGCTGACGTCGAAGATCATGCCGAGGCGCTCCATCTCGGCGAACGCGGCGACTCCTGCCCGCGTCAGCCTGCTGCCGGTCGCGTCCTCACCGCTGCCGTCGGCCAGCGCGGTGCGGCCGAAGTGCGCGAGCGAGGCGATCCGGACGCCCAGCCGGTACAGGGTTTCCAGCAGTTCGACGTCCTCGCCGATGCCAGGCGCGCTTTCCAGCGCCAGTACCAAAGCGATGCGGTTCGATTCGAGTGCCGCGTCGATGTCCGCACCGTCGAAACAGAGTTCGACGGTGTCCGGGTTGCCCTCGGCGATGCGGTGCGCGACCTCGATCATGCGCAGCGTTTGGCGGAGAGCACCTTCGGGCCGGAAGACGTCGTCGATGAACACCGGCAGCACCTGCAGGTTCACCCCGCCTGTGTGCAACTGGGGTAGCCATTGGTCGCGGAAGTGCGGAACCCATCGTTCGACGGGCCGGTGGACGATCGCGTCCAGCAGGTCGTTGTGCGTGTCCGCGATGATCACGAAGCGTCCTCCCACAGGCTGGTGTGCCGCGACGGAGCAGCAGCTAGCAGTTCGCGTGTGTAGCTGTGTTGCGGGTCCGTGAGCACCCGCTCGGCCGTGCCCTCCTCCACGATCCTGCCCGAGCGCATCACCGCGATGCGGTCGCTCACGTACCGGACCACGGCGAGGTTGTGCGAGATGAACAGCATCGACAGGCCCAGCTGCCGTTGCAGATCGCGTACGAGGTTCAGCACCGCGCCCTGCACCGAGACGTCCAGCGCGGACGTGATCTCGTCGGCGATGATCACCTCCGGCCGGCCGGCGAGTGCTCTGGCGAGCGCGACCCGCTGCCGTTGACCGCCTGACAGGCGTGCCGGCAGTGAGGTGGCGCGGCTGGGATCGAGGTTGACGAGTTCGAGCAGCCGGGCGACCTCGGCGCGCTTGTCGGTGCCTCGCGGCATGGCTTCGGCGATCGACTCGCCGATGCTCATGCGCGGGTCGAGCGACGAGTACGGGTCCTGGAAGACCATCTGCAGCTTGCGGTGGCGCAGCCGGTGGATGTCGGCGCCGTCCAGCAGGATGCGGCCGGCGGTGGGCGGGACGAGGCCGACGGCCGCGGCGGCGAGGCTGGACTTGCCCGACCCCGACTCGCCGACCAGCCCGACGACCTGGCCCGATGGCACGGTCAGGCTGACGTCGTCGACCGCACGGAGAGAGCCGTACTGGAGACTGACCGAGTCGAACCTGAGTTCACTCACCAGACGCCTCCCCGTTTCGGCCGGCCATCGCGGGGCCTCCCACGACCGTCGCTTCCTCCAGGCTCGGCATGCCATCCGCGAGCCGCCAGCAAGCGACCTGATGCCCGACCCCGACCTGTTCCAGCTCCGGTTCCACCTCCCGGCACCTCTGATCAGCGAGCGGACACCGCGGCGCGAACGGGCAGCCCACCCCGATCTCCGCGGGCTCCGGCGGCCGTCCGGGAATCACCGCCAGCGGGGCGTCCCGATCCGTCTCCAGGTCGGGCACCGCGGCCAGCAACGCTGTCGTGTACGGGTGCCGCGCCGACGTGAACAGCTCCGCGGTCGGCAACTCCTCGACGATCCGCCCGGCGTACATCACCAGCACCCGGTCGCAGGTCTGCGCGACCACGGTGATGTCATGGCTGATCAGCAACACCGCCGCCGACCGCTCCTCCTGGACGCGTGCGAGCAACCGCAGCACCTCCCGCTGCACGGTGACGTCCAGCGCGGTGGTCGGCTCGTCGGCGATCACCAGCCGCGGCTCGCCCATCAGGCCCATCGCGATCATGGCCCGCTGCCGCATGCCGCCGGAGAACTCGTGCGGGTACTGCCGGGCACGCCTTTCCGCGGACGGAATCCGCACGGCTTTCAGCCGGTCGACCACCCGTGCCGATGCCGCCTTGCGCGACATCCCCTGGTGCACCTCGGACACCTCGGCGAGCTGCCGGCCGATCCGGCGCGTCGGGTTGAAGGACGTCATCGGGTCCTGGAACACCATCGCGAGCGACGTGCCCAGCTCCCGCTGCGACGTCTCCCGCAACGGCTTCCCGGCGAACTCCAGCCGGTCAGCCGTGACGACGCCGGGGTGCTCCACCAGCCGGGACACGGCCAGCGCGGTCAAGCTCTTGCCCGAGCCGGACTCGCCGACCACCCCGATCATCTCGCCCTGCCCGACCGTGAACGACACCCCGCGCACCGGCGTGATCCACCCGCCGGCGCCGGGGAAGGACACCCGCAGGTTCCGCACGTTCAGCAAGCCTTCGCCGCTCGGTGACTCCACTGTGGACACCGGCTTGGGCGCTTTCCGGACAGACTGCCGATGACCTGCGGCGGACGCCGCGGCCTCACCGAACAGGTTGAACGCCAGCCCGGCCAGCACCACCGCCACCGCCGGACCCAGCGCGGGCGCGGGGGAGATGTAGATCCGGTTCAGGCCCTCGCCGAGCAGCCGTCCCCAGTCGTACGAAGGCGCCTGCACGCCGATGCCCAGGAAAGACAGCCCGGCGAACGCGGTCAGCGCGCTCCCGGCGGCGAGGGTCGCGTTGATCACGAGCGGTTCGGCGATGTTCGGCAGGATGTGCCGCAGCAGCAACCGGAACCGCCCCACCCCGCACACCCGTGCCGCCGCGATGAAGTCACGGCCGCTGATGGAGGCCGTGAGGGTCTGGGTGAGCCGGGCGAACGACGGCGTGATCGCGAACGCGATGGCCAGCACCGCGCCGATGGTCCCGGTTCCGAAGATCACCGCGAAGAACAACGCCAGCAGCAGCCCCGGGAACGCGACGGCGATGTTCACCGCGGACGTCACGATCCTGCCCGCCCAGCGCGGCAACACCGACGGCAGCGAGCCCAGCACCAGGCCCGCGGTGACGCCGACGAGCGTGGCCAGCAGGGCGAGCCCGAGCGTGAGCCGGGTCGCGACCAGCACCCGGTAGAAGATGTCGCGGCCCAGCGCGTCCGTGCCGAGCAGGTGGTCGGCGGACGAGCCCTGCTGGAGCGCGTCGGTGTCGATCGCGCCGGCTTGCGAGCCCCACAGCAGCGGGGCGAAGACGGCCAAAGCCGCCAGCAGCACCAGCAAAACACCCGACGCCAGGCCTACTGGAGTGCGAAGAGCACGCATCAGGCCTCCCTGATCGTCGAACGCGGATCGAGCAGTGCCAGCACCACGTCGACAGCGAGGTTCACGAGCAACACGCCCGTGCCGTAGACCAGCACGATCCCCTGCACGGCCGGGTAGTCCTTCTGCTGGATCGACCCGACGATCGTGGAACCCAGCCCTGGCCACGCGAACACGTTCTCCACCAGCACGGTCCCTGCGACCAGGCTCGCGAGCATCATCGCGCCGAGCGTCAGAGTCGCGGTCAGCGCGTTCGGCAGTGCATGCCGTACGTACACAAGCCTTGCGGGCAACCGTTTCGCTCGTGCGGTGCGCACGAAGTCGTTTCCCAGCACGGAAAGCAGCTCGACCCGGACGATCCTGGCCAGCACCGCCGCCGGTCCGATCGCCAGCGCCAGCACCGGCAGGACCGAGGAGCCGGGAGCGTCCCGCCCGGCCACCGGCAACAGTCCGAGCGCCACCCCGAAGAGGCTGACCAGACCCACTGCCAGCAGGAACTCCGGAATCGCCGCCAGCACCACACTCGTGGACGTGAACCCGAGCTCGGCGCCACGACGACGGCCGCCCCTGGTGAGCACCGCCATCACGACACCGACCGGCACGGCCACGACGACCACGACGAGGAACGCGGTCACCGCGAGCTGCACGGTCGCGGGCAGCCGGTCGCCGATCAGGTCCGCGACGGGTGTGCCGGACACGAGCGAGGTGCCGAAGTCACCGGAGAACAGGCCGCCGAGGTAGTGCCAGTACTGCGTCACCAGAGAGTCGTTGAGCCCCAACGCTTCCCGGCGCGCATTGACGACGTCGGGCGAGGCCGTCATCCCCAGCGCCTCGCGCACGGGGTCGCCGGGGATCAGGTGGATCATCAGGAACGCCGCGGTCACCAGCACCCACAGCGAGGTCAGGAACCGCACGGCCCGCCGCCGGGCGAAGGGCAGCCAGGAGCTGCCCGTCACCTCGTGCGCGACCTGGGTCATGACGCGAGCATCCGGATCGACGCCGGGTCGATGCCGTCGCTCAGGGTGAACTTCGCACCCTTCACGAAAGTCGGCACCACGGAGTCGACGTACGGCAGCAGATCGACGGACTTGACCAGCGCGGCCTCTGCCTTGTTCCAGTGCTCGCAGCCGGTCGAGCCGGGCATCGTCGCGGCCAGCTTGGACTGCTCCTCGAACTCCGCGTTGCGGACGTGCCCGAAGTTCACACCTTGCGGCGGCACCGGGCCGGACGCGAACGACACCAGCTGGCTGGGCAGCGCGAGCGTCACCGGCGCCATCGACACGTCCCACGCGCCCGTGCCGAACAACGCCTGGTTGAGCCCTGCCGCGTCGACCGGCTGGATGGTCACCTGCACTCCGATGGCCTGCCACGCCTGCTGGATCAGCTCGGCGGCCGCGGTGAACGTCGGACCGAGGACGGTCGGCTGCAGCAGCCTGATCTGCAACGGTTTCCCGTTCTTGGTCCAGCCTGCGGCGGTGAGCGCCTGCTCGGCGGCGGCCTTGTCGTGCGGTGGGAGGTTCGAACCGACGTTGTCGCCGGTGCAGGGCCGCGGTTCGACCGTCACGACGCTCTTCGACGGCCTGCCCTTGCCGCTGGTCAGCACTTTGCCGACCTGCGCGAGGTCGAGTGCCTGCACGAGCGCGCGGCGCACCGCCGGGTCCTGCGCGGGCAAGCCGTCGGACTGGTTGAAGCCGAGCAGTCCCAGCGGCACGGCGAGGTCGACGTGCTCGACCTTCTGCGCCAGCAGACGTTCCTGGTCGGGGCCCGCGATGGTGGCCGCGGTGATCTGCCCGGACAGCAACAGGTTCACCGCGGTCGTCTCGTTCGGGACGACCTTGACGACGACCTCGTCCGGCATGCCCTGCTCGGCCGGCAGGTCCTTGCGGCGCGTCAGGGTGTAGTGGTCGTTCGGCGCGATCTCGGAGATCGTGAACAAGCCGGTGCCCTGCTCGCCCTTGGTGAGCAACGCGCGGTCGCTCATGCCCTTGGCGCACACGATCGGCAGCGAGCCGACGTTGGTGAGCAGGAACGCGTCCGGTGCGCCGCTCGTGACGGTGACCGTGCGCGTGGCCTCGTCCGCCGTCGCCGTGGTGCCCGGCATGACCATCAAGCCGACCAGCGGGGACTTGTTCTTCGGGTCGGCGGTGAAGTTGATGTTCGCGGCGACGTCCCCGGCGGTGAGCGGTGCACCGTCCGCACACGTGATGCCTTGGCGCAGCGTGAAAGTGGCCTTCGTGGCGTCGGCGTCCCACTTCTCCGCGAGGCCGGCGACGATGTCACCGTTCGCCGTGCGCTCGACGAGGCGGCCGTAGAGGAACCGGCCGATCGCGCGGGCGACCGTCAGCACCGTGAGCGCGGGGTCGAGCGTGCCGGGGTCGGCGCCGACCGACATCGTGAACGTCCTGCCGTCGGCGAGCGCCTTGGACCCGGAACTCCCGGACGCCCCGCAGCCCGACACCACGAGGACCGCCGCCACGGCCAGGGCTGTGCGCTTCATGACGTGCTCCGGAGGTGGTCGACGGCGAGGCGCCCGGCGCGGCCGATCACCGCGTCCACGGCGGGTTGCCGCAGGTCGAGGGCCTTCGCGCGGGTGAACACGGCGACGGCGTAGCTGCGGCCGTCGGGGTAGGTGACGACGCCTGCCTCGTTGCGGACGCTCGGCAGCGTGCCGGTCTTGGCCGCGACCTGGACGTCCGCTGGGAACCCCGAGCTGAGCCGGTGCGGCCAGATCTGCTGGGCCATGATCCGGCGAACCTGTTCGCACGCCTCGGGAGCGGCCGCGCGGTCGGTCCAGATGGCCTCCAGCAGCGTGGTGATCTCCCTCGGTGTCGAGGAAGTCGTGCGCTCGGGGTCCACAATGGCCAGTTTCTCGATCAGCTCCCACGTGGGGTTGCCGAGCGCTTCCTCGGCCTCCAGCGGAGTCATCGCCAGGTCGGCCGACATCGAGGCGAAGAGGTCCTCGCAGCAGCCCATGATCCGGGTGCGGTGCAGATCGAGGTTCTTGAGCACCTTGTCGACCGCTTCCTGCCCGATGCGGTGGAAGATCACGTCGGTCGCCGCGTTGTCACTCATGGTCATCATGAACAACGCGAGGTCGCGCCAGCTCATCTCGACGTCGTCCGCGCAGCCCGCGGTGCCGATGCCGCCGATGCGGTACTGGGAGGTGACCTTGGTCCGCTCGGTCTCGACCAGCCGTCCCGCGGCGACTTCTTCGGCGTAGGCGACGGCCACCGGGATCTTGAACACCGAAGCCAGCACCACCGGGTCGTCGGCGTGGTGGCAGAACTCGTTGTCCGTCCCGATTTCGCGGGCGTGGACGAACCCTTCCGCGCCTGCTTCGGCGAAGACGTCCGCGATCACGGGGCCACCCGCCGGTCCGCGCGGCCCGTGTGCAGGAAAAGCGCGCGGCCGTTGCCGTCGTCGCCGACGAACGCGTGCGGCATGTGGATGCCGTGAACCCGTTCCGCGGCAACGAGAGTGTCGTTGCGCCACGGCACCAGCTCGGTCTTGCCGGCGGACTCGGGGCTGAGCTCGGCCATGATCCCCTTGGGGATGACCTCCATCCAGATGCGGCCGTCCTCGTCCTGTGTCACGACCCGCTCGCCGACCGACGACACGTAAACGCCGGTGAACCTGCTGCCGTCGACCGGCTCCGGTTCCTCGGCCGGTACCGGCATGCCGGGCATGTCGACGCCTGCCAGCTCTTTGAGCACGTGCCGGAAGATCTCCTCGTACAGGTCGACGGTCTTGCCGCCGTTGGTCAGCAACGCGACCGCGACGCCGTGCTCGGGAACCAGGCGCAGGAAGGCGTTCTGGCCGATCGTGCCACCGTCGTGGCCGATGACCGTCGCTTGTGGATAGTGGAACAGCTCCCAGCCGAGACCCCACGCGTCACCCATCAGCGCGAGGTCCGGCACCTGCACCTGAACCTGTTGCATGGCCTCGATCGCGGCCGGTGACAGCACCTCGGTCTGCTTGCTCATGTGCATCCGGGCGAACTTGAGCAGGTCGCTCGCCGACATCGACAGCATCGAGCCCGCCGGGGCGTTCGACCGCACCAGCGCCCACACCGGCGCGACCTGAGGCCCTTGGGCTTCGTCGGGCGTGAGGTGGCCGACCGCCGCGCGGAACATGATCGCGTCGTACGCGCTGGTCGCGGCGTGGGTGAGGCCGAGCGGCGCGAAGAGGTGGTCGCGCAGGCACTCGTCGTAGGGCTTGCCTCGAAGCGTTTCGACGACCCGGCCGAGCACCACGTAGCCGGCGTTGTTGTAGCTGAACATCTCACCCGGCGCGAACAGCTGCGGGGTGTCCTGCAGCGTGCCGACGTACTTCTCCACGCAGTCGTCACCACGGCCGGTGTCGGTGAACAGATCACCCTCGAACCCGGACGTGTGGCACATCAGCTGCCGCACGGTGATCTTCCGCGCGGCCTCCTCGTCGCCGATGCGGAACTCGGGCAGGTAGCTCCGCACCGGCTCGTCGACGTCGAGCAACCCCTCGTCGACGAGCTGCATGGCGAGCGTCGTCGTCCACACCTTGGTGATCGACCCGATCTGGAACAGCGAGTCGGTCGTCGTCTCGACCCCGGTGTTCTTGTTCAGCACACCCGCGGCGGCCTCGACCACCTCGTCGCCCGCGGTGACGGCCACGGTGGCGCCCGGCACCTCGTACTGGGCCACCAGCCTGGGGAGGTTCTCCTGCAGCCAGTCGTTGATCTCGCTCAGCTTGGACATCCGCGCCTCATCCACGTCGACGTGACTCCGGTCACCGCCAACGCTAGGTACGGCCTGCTCGCGTCACCTCGTCGCACGCGACGAATCTGGCTGCCCGGATTCGTCCGCGCCGACGAATCCGTTCGGTGGTAGAGCAGGCTCCACCCCTTGCTGGGCAGCCTGCGTGATCGCTGGTCAGGGGTCCTACTTCTTAGGTTTTCGGTCGTGTTGACCAACGTGATGAGGACAGACGCGCTGTCGCTGCAGGCGGTGCGCAAGGTGTACGGGTCGGGCGGCGGCGCCGTGACGGCATTGGACGGGGTGACCGTCGGCATCCGTCGAGGCACCTTCACCGCCGTGATGGGACCGTCCGGCTCGGGCAAGAGCACCTTCCTGCACTGCGCGTCGGGCATGGACAGGCCGACTTCCGGCCGCGTGCTGCTCGGCGAGACCGACCTCGGTGCCTTGAAGGAAGCCCGGTTGACCGAGGTGCGCCGGGACCGGATCGGGTTCGTCTTCCAGGCCTACAACCTGCTGCCGTCGCTGACCGTGCTGCAGAACATCACGCTGCCGCTCCGCCTGGCCGGGCGCCGGGCGGACTCCGCGTGGCTGCGGGAAGTGGTCAGCCGGGTGGGGCTGGACGGGCGGCTCGACCGGCACCCGGCCGAACTCTCGGGTGGTCAGCAGCAGCGGGTCGCGATCGCTCGGGCGCTGGTGGCACGGCCCGAGGTGGTGCTCGCCGACGAACCGACCGGGGCGTTGGACTCGCGGACGGCATCGCAGGTGCTGACGCTGCTTCGGTCCATTGTGGACGACATGGGTCAGACCGTGCTGATGGTGACGCACGACCCGGTGGCTGCGTCTGCTGCGCACAGCGTGTTGTTCCTCGCGGACGGGCGGCTGGCTGGGGAGCTGCACGCGCCGACGCCGGAGAAGGTCGCCGAGCGCATGACGCATCTGGGGGAGTGGTGAGCGCGGTGCAGGGGTGTGCAGGCGGATTTGGGGAGCGGAGACGTGGCGGGGGAACGGTGAGCGTGGTGCTGGGGCGTGCAGGCGGGTTAGTGGGGGCGCTGGCCGGCCTGTTGGGCGGGTTGCTTGGAACGGTGGCCGGGCGCATGGGCGCATTCGTGGGGAGTGGTGAGTCGTGCTGACTCTTGCGTGGCAGACGGTCAAGGCCCGCACCAGCGGGTTCGTGGGTGCGTTCATCGCGGTCCTGTGCGGCACGGCCCTGGTGGCGGCCTGCGGGATCCTCATGGAGTCGGGGTTTCGCGGCGGCGTGCCGACCCAGCGTTACGCGGCCGCTGACGTGGTCGTCACCGGCGATCGGACGGTGCGTCCGCCAGGTGGTGACGTGCTCGCGTTCGAGCACGCCGCCGAGCAGCCGGCCATTCCGGCCGCGCTGGTTGCCAAGATCGCCTCGGTGCCGGGTGTGAAGGCCGCGGTGGCCGAGCTGACTTTCCCGGCCGTGGTGGTCGGGAGCGATGGTCAGGCGCTGGCGGAGAAGCCTTCACTCGGCCACAACTGGGAGTCGGCGGTGCTGGCACCGTTCACGCTCAAGGCAGGAAAAGCTCCGGCGGCGGACAACGAGGTCGTGCTGGACTCCGGGCTGGCGGCGCGGGCAGGCGTGGCACCCGGCGATGAAGTCCGCGTCATGACCCGGTCGGTTCCGGTGTCGTACCGCGTCAGCGGCGTTGCGGATGGACGAGGAGACCGCCAGGCCGCCCTGTTCTTCAGCGCGGCCAAGGCGACCGAGCTCGCCGGAAGTCCTGACCAGGTCAGCGCCATCGGAGTCATGGGCAACGTCGGCGACCGCATCGAGGACGTCCTCAAGAACGACCACGTCACCGTCTCGACCGGTGCCGACCGCAGTGCCGCCGAGTTCGACGATGTCAGCCAGACCAAGGCGATCCTCGCGCTCATCGCGGGCTCGTTCGGCGGCTACGCGGTCCTGGTCGCGATCTTCGTCGTGGCCAGCACCCTGGCGCTGACCGTCGAGCAACGTCGCCGCGAGTTCGCCCTGCTGCGCGCCGTCGGCGCCACCCCGCGCCAGATCCGCAAGATGATCGGCCTCGAAACGCTCGTCGTCTCGGCGGTCGCAGGCACCCTCGGCAGCGTCGGAGGCATCGCGGTCAGCCACGGCCTGCGCAACGCGTTCGCGAACATCGGCGTGGTTCCGCAGGACTTCGAGCTCTCGATCAGCCCGATCCCGCTTGTCGCCGCTCTGCTGATCGGCCTCGGCGCGGCACGGCTGGCGGCCTGGAGCGCGGCTCGCAGGCCGTCGAGCATCAACCCCGTCGAGGCGCTGGGGGAGGCCGCGGTGCAGCGCAAGGACGTCGGCCGCGTCCGCCTGACCATCGGGTACGTGCTGATGGCGATCGGCACGGCGGCGACCACGCTTCCGTTGTTCATCCCCGGTCAGATCGGGGCGGCGATGTCGGTGATGGCCGCGCTGGTGCTGATCATCGGCTTGACCCTGACCGGGCCGCGCGTCATCGGCAAGGCGGTCCGGATGATCGCGCCGAAACTCCCCGGGACGAGCGGATATCTGGCGGCTGCGAGCGTCACGAAGAACTCGCGCAGGCTGGCCGCGGCGGTCACGCCGCTGATGCTCGCCATCGGGTTCGCCGTCGTGAACTTCTACAGCCAGACCACGTTCGGCGCGGCGGTGCAGCAGGAAGCCACGAAGTCGATCACCGCAGACCACGTGATCAGCGGCGTGACCGGAGTGCCGGAAGAAGTGGCCGAAACCGCGCGGAAGACCCCTGGCGTCACCGCGGCGACGTCACTGGTCCGCACGCAGGTCATCACGGCCAGCAAATCCGGCGACAGCGTCGAGGTGAACAGCGGTCCGGCCAACGGCATCGACCCGCAAGCCGCCGGCACCGTCGACCTCGGCGTGACCGAAGGAAGCCTGACGGACCTCACGCCCGGCACAGTGGCGTTGAGCGACACGCATGCGTTCTGGAACAACAAGAAGGTCGGCGACACCGCCGAGTTCTGGTACGCCGACGGACAACCCGCGAAGCTCAAGGTCGTCGCGATCTACGAGCACGAGCTGGCGTTCGGCGACCACGTCCTGAACGCGCAGGACGCCCGCGCCCACACCAGGGCGGGCATGGACAGCGCGGTCCTGATCAACGGAACCGCGCCCGGCGAACTGGTCAGCCGCTATCCGGGACTGACGGTCGCAAGCAACGTCACCGCCCAGGACCGGGGTGACGAGCGGACCCAGTTCCTGCTGAACCTGGTGGCAGTCGGCGTGATCCTCGGCTACGTGGCGATCTCGGTGTCCAACACGCTGGTGATGTCCACGGCGGCGAGGCGTCGCGAGTTCGCCCTGCTGCGCCTCGTCGGCACCAAGAGCCGCCAGGTCAGGCAGATGATGCGGACGGAAGCACTGCTGACCGTCGGTCTCGCCGCGATCTTCGGCACGCTCGTCGCCGCGTTGCCCCTGACCCTGCTGGCGATCGGCTCCACCGGAACGCCGCTACCCGCCGGCCCGCCCTGGGTCTACGGGGCGGTCCTGGCGGGAGCGGCTCTGCTCGGGATCGTGTCGATCAGTGTGGCGACGAGGTTGTCGTTGCGCGCCAAGCCGATCGACGCGATCGGGACGCGGGAGTGATCAGCCGACCGGCGGCGCCATGTCGAACCAGCTGAAGCCCTCCACCAGCTGCGTGGTGGTCGCGGTCGAGCCGGGCGTGGTGAGCTGCCAGCGCGTCACCGTGCGGAAGGTGCCCGGGATGGCGATGTCACCGAGGTCGTTCTCCGGGTTGTTCTTCGTCGGGATCCACTCGACCACGGTCTTCTTCGTCAACGTGGCATTGACCGTCGCGTAGTCGGACTGGGTCTTGAGGTAGTCGCCGATGCCGTGGTCGGAGGCGCGACCGGGGTCCATGTAGCGGACCTGCACCGTGGTGCCGTCGAAGGAACCGTCGACGGACACCACGGTCACGATGTGGCCGCCGCCGCGCTGCAGGCTGTCCGCCGGGCCGTCCGAGTAGCGCCCGTACACCATCTGCACAGGGCCGCGGGCGAGCTTGCGCGCCAGGTCACCAGCGAAGTCCGCGGAGATGTTGGTGTCGATTCCGGAGGTCGCGGTGCTCCAGCCGGCGTCACGGGCGGGCTTGGTCGCGATGTTCCAGGCGGCGCGCAGGTTGCCCAGGTTCGTGCCCTTGCTGGTGTACTTGGCGTCCACGCCGATCCGCCCCACCGAGTTGGTGATCACGTTGTAGTCGGCCTGGTCCTGCGGGTCGAGGTCCTTGACCTTCGTGGTGAGCCAGCCGACTGGCGCGTTCTTCTCGTGCGCCCAGTAATGCAGCACGTTGTAGAGCGACGTCGGACCGCAGTAGGCGCCACCGTTGTTCTCCAGACCCGCGCGGAACTGGTCGACGTCGCTGACCCCGCACTGCTTCACGGAGAAGTCGGGGCCCACCAGGTCGGTGACCTTCGTGCAGGGCACCGGCTGGCCGATGATCGGGTCGGCGAGGGCGACGGCGGGGAGCGCGAGGGTCGAGAGGGTGGCGGCGGCGATGATGGCCTGACGGATCATGGTCCTTACCTTCCGTTCGCTGACTGCGTTGGTAGGTAAAGACTCTTCGAACGAGAACACGAAGGCATGAGGGATGATCCCTCAACCCCGACCGCGCAAAGTTGGGTGTATCAGGCCATCCCCCACGCCACTCCGTTAAAGACTCGGCCGGATCGGGCTGGTGTGGTTGCCGAGGTGGACGGGCAGCGAGTGCAGCCCGTAGACGATCGAGAGCTTGCGGAACGACAGCGAGGCGGGATCGGCCGCCAGCAGCAATTCGGGGAACCGGCGCACCAACGCGGGGTAGGCGATCCGCAGCTCCATCTTGGCCAGCTCGGCGCCGATGCAGCGGTGCGCGCCGTAGCCGAACGCGAGGTGCTGCCCAGCGGACCGGGTCGGGCAGATGTCGTCCGGCGAGGAGTAGACGCCCGGATCGCGGTTCGCCTGCGACAGCGAGCACGCCATGATGTCCCCCGCGCGCACCCGAGTGCCGGCGATCTCGATGTCCTTGCGCGCGACGCGGAGGAACGCCACCTGCACCACGGACTGGTGCCGCAGCAGCTCGTCGACCACTCCGCCGATCGCCTCGTCGTCATCGCGGACGCGGGCGAACAGGTCGGGGTCGCGCAGCATCGCGAGAGTGCCGAGCGAGATCATGCTGGCCGTCGTCTCGAAACCGCCGGTGAGCAGCCCGTCGGCCAACCCGGCCAGCTCGTCGTCGTCCAGCTCGTCACCGTGCTTGCGGATCAGCTCGCCGAGCAGCCCGTCGTTCGGAGCCTGGCGCTGCGCCCGCACCAGCTCGCGGAAGTAGACGACCGACTCGGACACCGCGGACAACGACGCCGTCGCGGCACCACCGAGGTCGAACCGGGCAACACTGCGCCGCTGGAACTCCTCGCGCTCACTCGCGGGCACGCCCAGCAGCTCGCAGATCGTGAGCGCCGGCACCGGCATGGCGAAGTCCTCGACCAGGTCGACAGGGCCGTCCTTCATGGACATCAGGTCGAGCTGGTCGGCGACGATCGCCTCGATCCGCGGCACCAGGCGCGACAGCCTGCGCATGGTGAACTCGGGCGTCAGCACCTTGCGCAGCCGGGTGTGCTCCGGCGGGTCGCTGAACCCCAGCCCGCCCGGCGCCTCGTCCGCGAACAGGCCCATCTCCCGGAAATGGCCGAAGTCGTTGCTGAACGACTCGCTGTCCACCAGCACCTGCTTGGCCGCCTCGTAGCCGGTCACCAGCCACACCGTCACCGGCAGCGGCAACCGCGTGATCGGCCCGTGCGCCTGCATCCGCGCCAGTTCCGGCACCGGGTTCAGCCCGTTGCGCCGCAGCGGTGCCAGCACTCGTGACGGGACGAACCACGACGACTCGAGGTCGAACCCGGTCTTGCTCAGGTACGCGAGAAAGCGTCGCCCCATCCATCCGGTCACGCGCGAGCGGACCCCTGTCGCTGACTGCATGACGTCCCTCATGAGGCGGCTGTCCCTTCGGCGGAAAGGGGGTCAGTTCCTGCTGGTCCCCACCGGAACGGACAATAACGACGTGGCCGCGTGCTCGCGTCATCCCAGGGCCTAACGCGCCGTCATACTTTGGTCCAGATGTCGAGGGTCGGCGGGTGACGAGTGCTGAGGACTTCGACCGCTGGTACGCCGACCGGGTCGAGTCGCCCGTGGCCGACGAGCTGGTACGGCGCATGCTCTCCCTTCCGCCCGACCTGCAGTCCACGAGCCTGCTCAGCGGCCCTGGCCTGGACGAGGTCGTGGCACTCCTCGACCCGCGACCAGGGCAGGTGCTGCTGGACCTGGCGTGCGGCCGCGGCGGATACGGCCTGGAGATCGTCCGGCGCACCGGGTGCGGGCTGATCGGCGTGGACTTCTCCGCCGTCGCGATCGAGCAAGCGAAGCAGCGCGCTGTCGAGCTGGCGGTCGAGGCCGGCTTCCAGGTCGGTCGGCTGACCGACATCGGGCTCGGCTCGGCCTCGGTCGACGCGGTGATGGTCATCGACGCCTACCAGTTCGCGGACCCGAAGCTCGACGCGCTGCGGGAGTGCCTGCGCGTGCTGCGCCCTGGCGGACGCGTGGTCATCACCACTTGGGAGGCCCTCGACCCGGATGACGAACGGCTGCCCGAGCGGATGCGGCAGGTGGACCTCGCCGCGCAGCTGCCCGAGGCCGGGTTCACCGAGGTCGAGGTCCTCGACAAGGAGGAGTGGCGCCTGAGGGAGAAGCGGTTCTGGAACGAGTCGCTCACCGTGGACGCCGGCGACGACCTCGCGATGCAGTCGATGCAGGACGAAGCACGGCGCGTGCTGAAGGGCTTCGACCTGCGGCGCCGGGTTCTGGCCCACGGGTCCGCGCCTCGACGGTGACTATCCGCTGTGGAGGGTCAGTCGCGTGCCCTGCCAGCGTTGCCGCAGCCACCTGTCGTGGCTGGCCAGCACGATCGCGCCTGGTCCGGTGCCGAGCGCGTCCTCCAGTTCGTCGCACAGCGTCGGCGACAGGTGGTTGGTGGGCTCGTCGAGCAGCAACAGGTGCGGTGGATCGGCCACCAGCAGCGCGAGCGCGAGCCGGCGGCGCTGGCCCACCGACAGCGCGCCGACGGGTTTGCCCAGGTCCCGCTTGTGCAGCAGTCCCAGCGACTCCAGTGGCACCTGCTCCACGCGTTCGGCTCCCAGTGCCCGGCCGTAGGTGCCGCGCGGGGTGAGGCGCGGGTTGGCGAACTCGGTGTCCTGCGTCAGCAGGCCGACGCGCAGATCGGGATGCCTCCTGATGCCCTCGGTCTGCAGCTGACCTGCCATGACGAGCAGCAAGGTCGACTTGCCCGCGCCGTTCGGACCGGTCACGAGCAGCCGCGCGCCGTCGTGGACCTCCAGGTTCTCGAGCTGCAGTCTTCCTGGAACCCGCACGTGGCTCAATGACAGCAGGAGTTCGTTGGCGGGCAACGAGGTCAGCGCATCCGGCTCGAAGGTCAGCGGGCGCGGGGGAGCGGGCACCCGGCGGCGTTCGAGGTCTTCGAGGCGGCGGGTGGCGTTGCGGACGCGGCGGGAGATCTGGCTCTGCACGCGGTTCGCTCGCACGCCGTAGCCCATCTTCTCGCTGTCGCGCTTCATCCGGTTCGGCGCGACCCGGTGCGCGGTGACGCCGAGCGCCTGGTGGAGCCCTTCCAATTCCTCTTGTTCTTCGAGGTACTGGCGTTCCCAGCGAGCCCGGTCCGCGCGCTTGTGCCGCACGTACTCGCGGTAGGTGCCACCGAACCGCACCGGGCCGTCCACCGCGGGGTCGAGGTCGATCAGGTCCGTGCAGACCTCGTCCAGGAACGCCCTGTCGTGGCTGGCCAGCACGACGCTGCCCGGCAGGCCTCTGAGCTGCTCCGCGAGGAACTCGGCCGCTTCGTCGTCGAGGTGGTTCGTCGGCTCGTCGAGCAGCAACGCGCTCGGCCTGCGGACGACCAACGCCGCCACCGCGAGCCGACGGCGTTGACCGCCGGAGAGCCGGTCGAGCGTGCGGTGCCGTGCCACGTCACCGAGCCCGAGTCCGGCGAGGACGATCTCGGCCCGGCGGTCCGCGTCCCAGGCTTCGTGCCGGTGCGCCAGCTCGAGCCGTTCCGCGTACGCCGCCTCGACGTCCTCGGTCGCGAGCAGGGTCGCGAGCCGCTCCAGTTCGGCGAGGTCCTCCCGCGACTCGGCCAGCGCGTCGTCGATCACGTCAGCGACCGTGGCGGACTCGGCGAACGGCATCTCCTGGTGCAGGAAACCCAGGTCCGACGGCCGTTGCACGGTGCCGCCGTCGGGCTGGTCGATGCCCGCGAGCAACCGCAGCAGCGTCGACTTGCCCGCGCCGTTCTCGCCGATCAACCCGATCCGCCGGCCGGGTGCCGCCGTGAGCGACACCCCGTCGAGCACCCGCCGGGTGCTGAAGACCCGCACCAGCTCGTTCGCGACCAGTGCTGCCTCAGGCATGCCGGCCCTCCAGCAGCTTGCCGTTCTCCAGCCGGAGCCAGCGGTCGATCCTCACCTCGCTCAGGAACCGTTCGTCGTGGCTGACGACGACGAACGCGCCCTGGTACGCGTTGAGCGCGCTCTCCAGCTGTCCCGCGCTGACGAGGTCGAGGTTGTTCGTCGGTTCGTCGAGCAACAGCAGTTGCGGCGCGGGTTCGGCGAACAGGATGCACGCCAGCGTGGCCCGCAGCCGTTCACCGCCGGACAGCACGCCGACCGGCAGATGTGCCCGCGCGCCCCGGAAGAGGAAGCGCGCCAACAGGTTCATCCGCTCGGCCGGTGGCATGGCCGGGGCAGCCGCGGCCAGGTTCTCCGCGACCGTGCGGCTGTCGTCGAGCAGGTCCAGCCGCTGTGACAGGTACGCGACCCGTCCGTCCGCTCGTTTCACCTCGCCGGTGTCGGGTGCCAGCGATCCGTGGATCACCCGCAGCAGCGTCGACTTGCCCGCGCCGTTCGGAGCGGCCAGGGCGATGCGTTCCGGGCCGCGGATGGCCAGGTCCACGCCGTCGAACAGCTCGCGCACCCGGATGCCGGTGCCCCCGAACAGGTTCCGGCCGGCGGGAACAGCGGTCTGCGGCAGCTCCAAGCTGATCTTCTGGTCGTCCTTCAACGCCCGTTCGGCCTGGTCGAGCCGGGTCTTGGCGGCGCTGAGCCGGTTCGCGTGCGTGCCGTCGGCCTTCGCGGCGGACACCTCGGCGTTGCGCTTCATGTTGCCCGCGAAGATCTTCGGCAGGCCGGCGCTGGAGAGGTTCTTCTGGGCGTTGCTGGCCCGCCGCGCCGCCCGTTCGCGCGCCTGCTGCATCTCCCGCTTCTCGCGCTTGACCTCCTGCTCGGCGCTGCGGATGTTCTTCTCCGCCACCTCGCGCTCGGCCGCGACGGCTTCCTCGTACTCGCTGAAGTTGCCGCCGTAGAACCGGATCTCGCCACCGTCCAGTTCGGCGATCCGGTCCATCCGGTCGAGCAGCGCCCGGTCGTGGCTCACGACCAGCAGGCAGCCGCGCCAGTCGTCCAGCACGTCGTAGAGCCGGTGCCGTGCTTCCAGGTCGAGGTTGTTCGTGGGCTCGTCGAGCAACAGCACGTCCGGCTGCTTGAGCAACTGCGCGGCGAGGCCGAGCGAGATGATCTGGCCGCCGCTCACCGTGTCCAGTCTCCGG
Organism: Lentzea aerocolonigenes; assembly: GCF_000955955.1. GTDB lineage: Bacteria > Actinomycetota > Actinomycetes > Mycobacteriales > Pseudonocardiaceae > Lentzea > Lentzea aerocolonigenes_A. The sequence continues at coordinate 26,517 of NZ_JYJG01000055.1, read as the reverse complement.
TCGAGCTCGATGGTGTCGAGGCCGAGCCGGTCCAGCTGGGCTCGGGTGCGTTCTTCGAGGTCCCAGTCGGTGCCGATGACGGTGAAGTGCTCCTCGTCGACGTCACCGGCCTCGACGGCCGCGATCGCCCTGAGGACGTTCGCGACGCCGAGCACTTCGGCCACGGTCAGGCCGGCGGTCAGCGGCAGGTCCTGGGGCAGGTAGCCGAGAACGCCCTCGACGGTCACGCTGCCGTCCGCGGGCTCGAGCGCGCCCGCCACGAGCTTGAGCAGTGTGGACTTGCCGGCGCCGTTGGGGGCCACCAGGCCGGTGCGGCCGTCCGGCACGGTCGCGGACAGACCGTCGAACACCGGGGTGTCGTCCGGCCAGGCGAAAGACAGGTTGGAAAGAACGATTGACACGGTGAAACCTCGGGATGCGCTGTGCGTGGGAAAATGGGGACGACGAAACGGCCATCGCGATCGATGGCCTTTCACATCCAGGGCTCACCCTGAGATGTCGTCTTCACCCACCAGCAGCACGTCGTTCTCCTCTTCGAGGCGTTGATCTCCACGGTAGCAGCCGCGGGCAATTGAGTAGCGCCGACCGGGCCGGGCGGGGTTGACTCAGCCCCGTGACCAGCGACTTCACCGACCGGGTGAGCACGGTGTGGCGGCGCAGCGGTGAGCTGCCGCCGGAGTTGCCGCAGCCGTCGGCCGACCTGCTGGTGTTCGCGGACGGCACGTTGTGGCTGAGCGGTCCGGAGACGGTGGCGCGGACGGGGACGCTCACGCAACCGCTGACGGGTGTGCGGCTGAAGCCCGGTGTTTGTGCGGACGTGCTGGGGATCGCCGCCGACGAGGTGCCGCTTTCGGGCATGCGGCTTCCCGGTTCGGGTCTTGACGACGGGTTGCGGGCGTTGAGCGGCACTGCCAGAGCCGGCGACTCCGCGGTTCGTCAGGTGCTCCGGGCGATTCACGCGGATCCTGGAGCGCCGATGTCCGATCACGTCGTCGGGTTGTCGCCGCGGCAGCTGAGGCGGCGGTTCCAGGTCGCGGTCGGGTTGAGTCCCAAGGCCTACGCGCGGGTGGTGCGGTTGCACCGCGCGATGGACCTGGCGCGGGCCGGCACGCCGGACTGGGCGGAGATCGCTCTCCGCAGCGGGTTCTACGACCAGCCGCACATGCTCGCGGAGTTCCGGCGGGCGGTCGGGATGTCGTGTGTCCGTTTCTTCCAAGCGACGACGGCGGCGGCGTAGCACGCTGGGGTGGTGTTGCTCGAAGAGATCTTTCGCGCCCCCGAGGTGGGGCCGGTGCGGTTCACGTCGTTCGGTGCCTGGCTGGTCACCCGGTACTCCGAAGTGGACAGAGTGCTCACCGACCACTCGACGTTCTCGTCCGACGAACTGCGGCACAGCACCCAGCCGATCCCGCACCGCGACAACCCGTTGCTGCGCAGTCTCTTGGCCACCGACCCGCCTCAGCATCAGGCGTTGAGGCGCAAATTCGGCAGGCTCTTCACCCCGCGGGCGGTGGCCGCACTCGAACCGGAGATCAAGGCCCGCGCGGAAGCGTTGATCACGGGGTCGAGCCTCGACCTGGTCCGCGAGGTGGCGTATCCGTTGACCCTGCACACGATCGCGGGTCTGCTGGGCGTGCCGGTGTCGCCGGACTTCGTGCGCTGGACCGAGGCGATCACGTCGTTCTTCGGCACGTTCGCCGCCGACGACACCGACTTCCGGCTGGCGGTGCGGGAGCTGCGTGCCTTCTTCCAGGCGCAGGGCATGATCGACGACGAGCTGGTCAACCTCTGCACGCTGCTGCTGATCAACGGCCACGAGACCACCAAGACGCTGCTGGTGAACGCGATGCTGTGCCTCGTCTCCCAGCCGTTGCCCGCTGATCTCCCGCTGGCGATCGAGGAGGTGCTCCGGTACCTGCCCCCGACGGGCGGTACGGACCGGTTCGTCACCAGGCCCACCACGCTCGGCGGCGTCGAGCTGCGGCCAGGGCAACGGGTGATCGCGATGATCTCCGCGGCCAACCGCGATCCGGAGGTGTTCGCCGACCCGGACACGTTCGACGCGGGCCGGACCGTCAACCCGCACCTGTCGTTCGGGCACGGGATCCACTTCTGCCCGGGCGCTCACCTGGCTCGGCTGCAGGTAAGGATCGCGCTCTCCGTCTTGTTGGAGAGGGAGTGGCAGATCGCGGACCTGGAGACCCGGAGGACTCCGGTGGGGATCGACGTGCTGGAGTTGAAGCTCCACGCCTGAGCGGAAGGAGAAGGTGGAAGGTGTCCGTTCTGGAGTTGCTGCGTGAGCGCAGGCGACAGGGAAGCACGCCAGGTCAGCGTGGCGATGACGCACGCCTGGTGCTGCTGATCGAGGGCGGGAGCTCGCGCGGCGCGTACTCGAGCGGGATGGCCGTGGCGATCGAACGGCTCAGGCTGCTGCCGTTGTTCGACGCCGTCTACGGCAGCTCGGCGGGGTCTCTCAACGCTGCCTGGCTGCTGTGCGGGCGGGCCGAGAAGACCGTGGACGCCTGGTGGGATCCGAGAGTCATGCGGACGACCATCAACCCGTTGCGCGCCTTCAGCCGCCAGCCCGTCGTGGACACGAAACACCTCGTGCACACCATCTACACGCAGGTCTGGCCGATGGGGTTCCAGGACATCCTGGACAACCCCGTCCCGTTCCACCCGATCGCCACGGACGCGCTCACCGGCGAGGCGACAGATCTGCACTCGAAGATCCACGACGTCGGGAGCCTGCAGACCGCGTTGCGGGCGTCCACCGCGATGCCGCTGCTCGCCGGGCCGCCCGTGATCATCGACGGGCATCCCTACGTCGACGCAGGCTTGAGCGAGATGGTGTGTGTGCGGTCGGCGCTCGCCCAGCAGGCCACGCACATCGTCGCGCTGCGCACCACGCGGGAGGACGATCTTCCGGTGGGGCCCACCCGTGGCGAACGGCTGGTGCTGTCGCGCTGGTTCGCCCGCCATGCGCCCGGAGTCGTGCACACCTGGCTGAACCGCAAGGAACTCCGGGACGAGGAGGAGGAGCTGCTGGCGACGCATCCCGCGTGCCTGCAGATCCGGCCGCCGCTCGGCAGCCTGCAGGTCGGCCGCACCGAACGACGCCCCGAGGTGTTGCGCGCGGTGGTCGACACGGGCCTCCAGGCGGCGATGAACGCGCTGGAAGCCGCGGTCGTGCTAGGTTAACGCAACAACCTGTTGCGAAACTGGAGGCGACGGTGGCGGGTCGTCCGCGGGATCCCGATCTCGAACAGCGTTTGCTCACGACGGCGTGGTCGCTGCTGACCACGAACGGCTACGACGCGTTGACGCTGACCCAGGTCGCGGCGCAGGCACAGGCTCACCGGACGGACGTCTACCGGCGGTGGCCGAGCAAGGTGCGGCTGGTGGCGGACGTGCTGAACGAGTTCCTGCCGCCCGTGCCGGACTTCGACACCGGGGCTCTGCTCGGCGACCTCAGGGCGTTCGTCGAGGACCTGGCCGGGGCCTGGGACCAGCCGTGGAACGAGGGGTTGATCGGTTTTCTCTCCGACCTGCGCCGGGACGACGAGGCCGGGCGGACGTTCCGCGCGCTGGTGGTGCGGCGCTCCCAGCCGTTGGTCGACGCGATCGCCAGGGCGGTGCGGCGCGGCGAGATCGGTGAGGTGCCGGAGCTGGCGCTGGTCGGCAACCTGCTGGAAGGACCGCTGATGCACCGCAGGATGTTCGGCGGGCAGCCGATGACGCCGGACGAGCTGGACGTGGTGACGCAGTCGGTCTACCGGACGCTGACGGGAACGACGGTGACGTCATGAGCGACCTCCACTCGCTGACCGCCGCGCAACAGCTGCGTTCGTTGCGCGCCAAGGAGGTCAGTTCGCGCGAGTTGACCGAGCACTACCTGGCGCGCATCGACCGGCTGGACGCCGAGCTCGGCGCGTTCATCACCGTCACGGCTGATCAGGCGCTCGAAGAAGCTGATCGCGCGGACGCGCGGCTGGCTGCCGGCGAGCAGTCCCCGTTGCTGGGTTTGCCCTTGGGCATCAAGGATTTGGCCGCCACCGCGGGCATTCGGACGACGTTCGGGTCGGCGGCGATGGCGGAGTTCGTGCCGGACGAGGACTCCTGGACCGTCGGGCTGCTGCGCCAGGCGGGCGCGGTGGTGCTCGGCAAGACGAACACACCGGAGTTCGGATCCACCTGCTTCACCGAGAACGACGTCATCCCACGGCCTTCCGTGACGCCGTACGGGACCGATCGCTATTCCAGCGGATCGAGCGGTGGTGCGGCGACGGCGGTCGCGGCCGGACTCCTGCCGGTCGCACATGGCAGTGACGGCGCGGGCTCGATCCGCACGCCTGCCGCGACCTGTCACCTCGTCGGCGTGAAGCCGAGTCGCGGCCTGGTCAGTTCGGCGCCTGCGAGCTCTTTCTTCGTGGCCTCAACGGAAGGGCCGCTCGCGCGCACGGTCGAGGACGCGGCGCTGGTGCTCGACGTGATGGCTCGTCCGGCTCCCGGCGACATCTACGGCTGGAGCCAGGGAAGCAGCTTCAGCGCCGCGCTCGGGCTGCGCAGGTCGTTGAAGATCGCGATGTGGACCGACACCGGGCTCGACCAGGACGTCGACCCGCAGTCGGTGCTGGCCGTCCAGCGCACGGCCCGGCTGCTCGTCGAGCTCGGGCACGAGGTGCGGGAGATCCCGTTGCCCGCCCGGTGGGACGAACCGACGCGGAAGGCGATGGTCGACTGGTTCGCCTACTCGGTGGGCGCGGCGGTGCAGGCGATGGAGCTGACGGACCGGACGCATCTCCTGTCGTCGTACTCGAAACAGCTGCTGACGATGAGCGATGCGTTGTCCGCCAGCGATGTCGTGACCGCCCAGGCGTTGCTTGCGCGCTATGCCAGCACGTTCCTGGCCGCGGTGGACGACTACGACGTGGCGTTGACGCCCACGACGAACGGTGCGCCGGTCCCGGTCGGCTACTACGACGGAGACGAGGCCGACCGGATGTTGCGCTGGTCGTGCCACACGCCGTGGGTGAACCTCGCCGGAGTGCCGGCTGTTTCACTGCCGTCGCATGTGGACGATGAAGGACTGCCTCGTGGAGTCCACCTCGTTGGTCGCAGCCGTCGTGACGCCGACCTGCTCGCCTTGGCCGCACAGCTGGAAAGCGCGGCGTTGTGGTCCGAGCTCCACCCGCCTTGCTGGGATCGATGAGATGCTGACCGAGAAGATCGTCGCGCTGCCGGACGGGCGGAAGCTGCGGGCAGTCGTTGCGGGCGAACAAGGCCCGTTGGTCGTGTTCGAGGCGGGAATGAGTGCTCCTGGCTCGTCGTGGATCCACACGCAGCGCGAGATCAGTGCGCGCTGCCGGACCTTGTCCTACGACCGCGCGGGCTACGGCGGCAGTGATGTCGACCCGCAGGACCGCACGCTCGACCGGATCGTCGACGACCTGACGGCGTTGCTGGACGCGTTGGGGGAGAAGGAACCGGTGGTGCTCGTCGGGCACAGCTGGGGCGGCCCGATCATCCGGCTGTTCGCGGATCGCGCGCCGGAACGCGTGGCGGGCATGGTGTTCGTCGACGCGACGCTCGCCGAGGTGATGTCGTCCAAGAACGCCAAGATCGCCGCCCGGTTCTTCGCGCTGCTGGGGTTGCTGGCGCGGTTCGGCGGCAAGGGCCTGATCAAGAAGGCGACCTTCCGCAACGGCATCTCGCCCGAGATCTCGGCGGCCGACCTGGCGATCATGACGCGCGACTACGCCAGCGCGCGGGCGATGCAGGCGGGCAGCCGGGAAGCTCGGCAGATCGTGGCGGCACTGCCCGTTCTGCGGCGATTGCAAGCCGCCGGCACGCCGGACGTGCCGACCGTGTGCTTGCAGGCGGGGCTGGTCGAGCGCGGCATGACCGAGTGGCGGCCGAAGTTCAACCAGTGGGCGGCCGACCTGATGGCCGCTGTGCCGCGCGGGAAGATGATCGTCGTGGAGGAGGCGGGCCACCTGATTCCACAGGAGACTCCGGCCGTGGTGCGCGAAACCATCTTCGGGGTCGTCGAGCAGCTACCTTGACCGGATGGACTTCGACGAGTACCGGAAACACGACGCCACCGGGCTGGCGCAGCTCGTTGCGGCGAAGGAGGTGTCCGCGGCCGAGCTGCTGGCCGTGGCACGGGAGCGCGCGGCGGAGGTCAACCCGCGGATCAACGCGATCGTCCGGGACATTCCGGCCGAACCGTCCGGCGACGAGACCGGGCCGTTCGCCGGGGTGCCGTTCCTGATCAAGGACCTCGGCCAGGACTACGCGGGCCTGCCCACCTCGAACGGCTCCCGCTCGCTCGCCCGGCATCCCGTGGCCGCGCACTCGACCGTGGTCCAGCGGTGGCTCGACGCGGGCCTGGTGATCTTCGGCAAGACGAACCTGCCGGAGTTCGGTGCGAAGGCCATCAGCGAGTCGGTCGTGTGGGGCCCCGCCCGCAACCCGTGGGACCTGACGCGGACGCCCGGCGGCTCGTCGGGCGGATCGGCGGCGGCGGTCGCGGCCGGGATCGTGCCGTGCGCCGGGGCGAACGACGGTGGCGGCTCGACGCGGATTCCCGCCGCGTGCTGCGGGCTCGTCGGGTTGAAGCCGGGGCGCGGGCTCACGCCGTTCGGCCCGGAGACCGCCGAGATGATGCACGGTGCGGCGGTGCAGGGTGTCGTGTCGCGGACCGTGCGGGACACGGCCGCGATGCTCGACGTGATCTGCGGCGGCGAGTTCGCCGGGCCGTACACGCCGGGCCTGCCCGCCGAGTCGTTCGCGTCGAACGTCGGGGTCGATCCGGGCAAGCTGCGGATCGGCGTGCGGGTGCCGTCGGCGATCAATCCTGAGCCGCACGCCGAGGCACGTGCCGCGGTGTCGAACGCCGTGAAGGTGTTGACCGATCTCGGGCACCACGTCGAGGAGCTGCCAGAGGCGCCGTTCGACGACGCGGCTCTGGCGCGCGACTTCCTGCTGACCTGGTTCGTGAACCTGGCGTGGAAAGTGGCGGACGCCAAGCGGGCGTCCGGGGCACCGGACGTCGCGTTCGAGCGCGACACGTTGCTGATGGCCGCGCTGGGACGGGCCACGAGCCCGGTCGACTACGTGGACGCCGTCCAGCGGCGGCACGAACACACCCGGCGGCTCAGCACGTTCTTCGAGTCCTACGATCTGCTGCTGACGCCTTCGCTCGCCACCCCGCCGCCCAAGGTCGGGGCGTTCGACCTGCCGGTGTCGTTGCAGCGGGCGACCGACGTGCTGCTGAAGACGCGCACGGCTCGGTTGCTGCGCCACACCTCGATCCTGGACGACATGATCTCCGAAAACCTCGGCTGGGTGCCGTACACGCAGCTCGCGAACATCACCGGCCGGCCCGCGATCTCGTTGCCGTTGCACTGGACCGCGGACGGGCTGCCGCTCGGTGTTCAGTTCGTGGCGCCGCTGGCCGGTGAGTCGCTGCTGTTGAGGCTCGCTTCGCAGCTGGAAGAAGCCCTGCCGTGGGCTGATCGGGTGGCTCTCATTCGCTGAGGAACCGCAGCAGCTCCGCGGTGACGAACTGCGGGTTCTCCTCGGCGAGCCAGTGTCCTGCGTGCGGAACGTCCATCGCGCGCACGATGTTGGTCATCCGCGGGGCTGCTGTGCCTCGGATCGCATCAGCTTGGCCTTGTGCGGCCATGATCAGGGTCGGGACGGTGACGGGCTTGGCGTTGTCGTTGTCCGTCACGTCCTGGCCGAGGGCCCGGTAGAGGTCGAATCCTGCTTTGAGCACAGCGGGTTTGCGGTAGGTCCGCGCGAACTCGTCGATTTCCTCGTCGCTGAACGGGGACGTGGTGTTCGTGCCGCCGAACGCGCTGCCGTTGAAGGAAACCTGCGGGTAGAAGAGCTTCAGGTACTCGCGGACGTCGTCGCCCACCACGGCTTCTGGAACCTGCGGCTGCATGTGGAAGGCGATGTGCCAGCTCAGGTTGCGGTACGTCGCGGCGCTGACCTGCGGCCCGGGCAACGGCAGATCGAGGTAGCCGAGGCGGGCGGTGTCCTGCGGGAACTGGCTCGCGTACTGGAACGCGACCGCGGCGCCCAGGTCGTGGCCGATGATCGCGGGGTTCCGCAGGCCGAGCTTCGTGGTCAGCGCGTGGACGTATCGGGCGAGAGTGGTTTTGGCGAAGCTCGTCGGCGTGCCGGTGCTGTCGCCGAGGCCGGGCAGGTCGACGGCGTAGACGGTGTGGTGCTCGGCGAGCGCGGGCATGATCGGCCACCAGCCGTACCAGGTCTGGGGCCAGCCGTGGACCAGCACGACAGGAGTGCCGCTTCCGCCTGTCACGTAATGCATGCGCACGCCGTCGACGTCGGCGTACTCGTGCTGGAACCCGTCGAGCCGGGCCGGGGACGAGCAGGCGGTGATCACGAGCAGGAGTGCCAGTAGGACGCGTTTCATGGGCCCAGCTTCGTGTGATGATGCCGCTTCTGGCACGAAAACTTGCCGCTCTGGCAAGATGGCCGCCCGTGAACCGCGAAACGGAAGAAGTCCTCGACGGGGTGGGCGCACGGCTGCGCACGTTGCGGCGGCATCGCGGCATCACCCTGGCCGACCTCGCCACGACCACGGGTATCTCGGAAAGCACTCTGTCGCGTTTGGAGAGTGGCCAGCGGCGGGCGACTCTGGAGTTGCTGCTGCCGTTGGCGCGCACCTACAACGTGCCGCTGGACGACCTGGTCGGCGCGCCGCGGACCGGCGATCCGCGCATCCACCTGAAGCCGATCCACAAGTTCGGGATGACGTTCGTGCCGTTGTCCCGGCGGCCGGGCGGGGTGCAGTCGTTCAAGATGCTCATCCCGGCGACTCCGGAACCGCTCGAACCGACTTTGCAGACGCACGACGGGTTCGAGTGGCTCTACGTCCTGAATGGACAGCTGCGGCTGGTGCTCGACGACCTCGACCTGATCGTGCCGCCGGGAGAAGCCGCCGAGTTCGACACATCGCTGCCGCACTGGCTGGGCAGCGCGGACGGCGGCGCGGTCGAGCTGCTGATCCTGTTCGACCCGCAGGGGATGCGCACGCACGTCCACGGCGAGACGCACCGACCGGCCTGAAGATGGGTGTTGCCACGGATGGACACGTGGCGGGCTCACCCGTCAGCGTAGGCGTGGCGGGAAGTGATCGCGGAGAGGTGGAGTGCGTGTCGTTGTTCGGGCGGATCTTCCTGCTCAACGCCCTGGTCCTGGTGGTGGCGGCGGCGTTGCTGGTGTTCGGGCCCGCGACGGTGTCCACGCCCGCGTTGCTGGGCGAGGTGCTGGTGCTCGCGGCCGGGCTCGTGGTGATGCTGATCGCCAACGCCGTCCTGATCCGCGTGGGCCTGGCGCCGCTGGGGCGCCTCACCCGAGCCATGACGACCATCGACCTGCTCAGGCCCGGGCCCCGGCTCACCGCGCGCGGGCACGGCGAGATCGCGGAGCTGATCACGACGTTCAACAGCATGATCGACAGGCTGGAGGCCGAACGGGGCTACAGCGCGGCTCGTGCTTTGAGCGCGCAGGAAGCCGAACGTCGCCGGGTGGCGCAGGAGCTGCACGACGAGGTCGGGCAGTCGCTGACGGCGGTGTTGCTGGGGCTGAAGAGGGTCGCGGACCAGTCACCGGACCCGGTGCGCGAGGAACTGCTGCAGGTGCAGGAGACCACGCGGTCCACTTTGGACGAGATCCGCCGCATCGCGCGGCGGCTGCGGCCCGGTGTGCTGGAGGAACTCGGGTTGGTCAGCGCGTTGAAGGCGCTGATCGCGGAGATCTCCGAACCGGCAGGGCTCACCGTGCGCCGCTCGTTCGACAAGAACCTGCCCGCCCTGGACGCCGAAACCGAGCTGGTCGTTTATCGCGTGGCCCAGGAAGGCCTCACGAACACCGTCCGGCACGCCGGAGCCGGCGAGATCGAGCTGACGGTGCGCGGTCGTCAGTCCTCTGTGGAGCTGCGGATTCGGGACAACGGACGGGGAATCGGCTCATCCGCGGAAGGCGCGGGCATCCGGGGCATGCGGGAACGCGCACTGCTGGTCGGCGCTGAGCTGACGGTCGGGGCGGCACCGGGCGGCGGCACCGAGGTCCGGCTTGTGGTGGAGGCGCGCGGATGACTGTGCGCATTCTGCTGGCCGACGACCACGCGTTGGTGCGTCGCGGCGTGCGGCTGATCCTGGACAACGAGCCCGGCCTGACTGTGGTGTCGGAGGCGGGTGACGGTGCCGAGGCGATCACCAAGGCCCGCGCGGACCAGCCCGACCTCGCGATCCTGGACATCGCGATGCCGCGGATGACCGGGTTGCAGGCGGCGCGTGAGCTGTCCCGGTCGATGCCGGATCTGCGCATCCTGATCCTCACGATGTACGACAACGAGCAGTACTTCTTCGAGGCGCTGAAAGCCGGGGCGTCCGGGTACGTGCTGAAGTCCGTGGCCGACCGCGACCTCGTCGAGGCGTGCCGGGCGGCGATGCGCGGCGAGCCGTTCCTCTATCCCGCCGCCATGAGCTCGTTGATCCGCAACTACCTGGACCACGGCAGCGCCCGCGCGATCACCGACCGCGAGGAGGAGATCCTCAAGCTCGTCGCGGAGGGCCACTCGTCCAAGGAGATCGCCGACCTGCTGGTGATCAGTGTGAAGACGGTGGAACGCCACCGGGCCAACCTGCTGCAGAAACTCGGCCTCAAAGACCGCCTCGAACTCACCCGGTACGCGATCCGCGCCGGCCTGATAGAACCCTAGGAACCCACGAGTGAACGTCGAAGTGACGCCCCTGCCCGGCATAGGTGTCAGGCAGGACTTCTCCATCCGCTCCGGCCGCCGGATCGGCGTGATCTCCTACCGCGACGGCAAGTTCGAGCTGATCCTGTCCAAACAGGACGACCCGGACGCCACCGCGGCCTCGATTCCGCTGGCGCCGGAGGAAGCCGGCACGCTGGCGGGGCTCCTCGGCGCACCTCAGCTCGTCACGCAACTCGCGAAGCAGCACCGCGACATCACCGGCATCACCACGCGCCAGCTCCCGGTCACGGCGTTCGCGAGCCGGACTTTGGGCGACACGGCACTGCGCACCCGCACCGGCGCGTCCATCGTCGCCGTGCTGCGCGCGGGCGACGCGCACCCCTCGCCAGGCCCGGACTTCCTGTTCGAGAACGGCGATCTCGCGGTCGTCGTCGGTACCGCGGAGGGCCTGGACGCCGCCGCGGACATCCTGACGGGCGGCTGAGGCGGTGCACGACACCACGATCGCCCTGATCCAGCTGGGTGCGGTCTTCTTCGGCCTGGGGCTTCTGGGCCGCCTCGCCTGGAGATTCGGCATCTCGCCGATCCCGCTGTACTTGGTGGGAGGCTTGGCTTTCGGCTCCGGCGGGCTCGTCCCGTTGCACGGCATCTCCGAGTTCACGCATCTGGCCAGCGAGATCGGCGTGGTGCTGCTGCTGTTGCTGCTGGGTCTGGAGTACTCGGCGTCCGAACTGACCACCGGCCTGCGCAAGTCGTGGATGGCCGGGCTGCTGGACATCGTCCTGAACGCGGCTCCGGGTGCTGTGGTCGCGTTGCTGCTCGGCTGGGGACCCGTTGGCGCGCTGGCGATGGCCGGTGTCACCTACATCTCGTCGTCCGGCATCGTGGCGAAGGTGCTCGGCGATCTCGGACGACTGGGCAACCGCGAGACGCCCGTCGTGCTGTCGGTGCTGGTGTTCGAGGACCTGGCCATGGCGGTCTACCTCCCGGTGCTGACCGCGGTGCTGGCGGGGGTGAGCTTCCTGGGCGGGTTGACCTCGGTCGGGATCTCCTTGCTCGCGATCACGGTGGTCCTGGTGGTGGCGTTGAAGTACGGGCGGGTGATCTCGGCCGTGGTGGACAGCCCCGATCACGAGGTGTTCCTGCTCAAGCTGCTCGGTTCGGCGTTGCTCGTCGCCGGCATCGCGTCCGAGCTCCAGGTTTCCGCGGCCGTCGGAGCGTTCCTGCTGGGCATCGCGATCTCCGGCTCCACCGCGGAGAACGCGACTCGGTTGCTGGAGCCGTTACGCGACCTGTTCGCCGCGATCTTCTTCGTGGTGTTCGGGCTGAACACCGATCCCCGGACGATTCCGCCGGTGTTGCTGATGGCGGTGCTGCTGGCCGTGATCACGACCGCGACCAAGGTGGCCACGGGCTGGTGGGCGGCCCGGCGGCAGGGGATCGGCAAGATGGGCCGGGCTCGGGCCGGTGCGGCTTTGGTGGCCAGGGGCGAGTTCTCGATCGTGATCGCCGGGCTGGCCGTCGCTTCTGGGCACGTGAGTGAGCAACTGGCTGCTTTGGCGACGGCGTACGTGTTGTTGATGGCGATCATCGGGCCGATCGCGGCTCGTTATGTGGAGCCGGTCGGGGAGTTCTTCGTGCGCAGGCGGGCAGCGGTTCGGTGAGGCTGTCCGGCGTTCTGCTCGCGCTGGTGCTGGTGTTCGTCGGCTCCAGCGCGCGTCAGGACGTCTCCGATTCCGGTGCCGGCTCGGGGCTGAGCGCCTCGGTCTCCGCCGTGCACGTGCTTTCGGTGCCGTCACCGGATGCCTGCTGGGCGTTGTGCGCCTGTGAGCGGCCGCTCGCTCGGCCGGACCGGGTTTCGGTCGGTGTCGTCGGCGGACAACCACTTGGAACGCTTTCTTCAGGTCCGGGATCGAGCAGGGCACCGCCTCCTTCGCGGCTGCTCCCGACTTCCGCGCATCTCTGACCTGAGGATTCTTCGACATGTCGATCGTCGTACTGGTGTTGCTGCTCGCGTCCCTCATCTTCGGCCTCGGTGCGCTGGGGGCGATGGTGATGAGGAAGGAACCGTTCTACGGAGTGGTCGGCCTGGTCACGCTCTGCGTCCCGAGCTCGCTGCTGGCGTTCGCCTACATCGCCGTCGCCTGATCCGTGGCCTGGGCGAGCTGGGCGATTCCCAGCTCGGCCAGGTCCTGCGGCCGCAACCGCAGCTGGTCCGCGGTGGCCCGCACCTGCGACGGGTCGCGCTTCAGGATCGCCGCCGCCAGCTCGGGTGAGATCACCGCGAGGTAGCTGTCCGGTGTCGCCCACAGCCGGTCGGGCGCCGCGAACGCCAGTGCGCCACCGGATCCACCCTCGCCGATCAGCAACGTCGTCACCGGCACGCGGGCGGACGCGACCGCGGTGAACATGTCGGCGATGGCGGCGCCGACACCTGCCTTCTCGGCGGCGGCGTCGTTGGCCGCACCCGGTGTGTCGACCAGCGTGAGCACCGGGATGCCGAGCCGGTCGGCGAGCCGGACCAGTCTTGCCGCCGTGCGGAATCCGGCCGGTCTGGTGGCGGAGCCGCACTGGGCCGCGTAGGCGACCGTCGTGCCGTTGCGGTGCCCGAACCCGCACAGCACGCCGGAATCGACGCCACCGCACCGGTCTCCGCTGATCGGTTCGTGCCAGTCGAAGTAGGCGCCGAGGTAGGCCGCTGCTCGCGGACGGCCCGGTGCACGGGCTCGTTGTACTGCCTCCCAGCCTGTTTCTGGGAGTGTGGATGCGCCCAACGCCTGTGGTACCTCGGCTTCGGTTGCCGGTGTGGTGACGAGTTGCAGCCAGCGTTCCAGCCTGAGGCGCAGTTCGTCCGGCGGTACGAGCTGGTCGACCAGGCCGGCGGCGAACTGTTGCGTCACCGAGTAGCCCGGTGGGCGCACGCGGGATCCGGCGAACCCGACCTGGGCGCCGCGCAGGCCGAGCACCACGTCGGCGCCCGCACCGAGGGTGGCCCAGCCGCCGCCGGTCGTGGGGTCGCGCAGGACGGCGATGTGCGGGAGTCCGGCCTCGCGGGTCAGGGCGATCTGGCGGGCGATTCGTTGCAGCTGCAGCAAGGTCGGTGTGCCTTCCTGCATGCGGCTGCCGCCGGTCATGACGAGCGAGACGACCGGGAGGTGCAGCGAACGTGCGTGGGAGAAGGCCTGTTCGATCAGCGTGCCGGTGCGGGTTCCCAGTGAGCCGCCGAGGAAGCCGAACTCGAACGCCACGACGACGGTCGTCGTGCCACCGATCACCGCGACTCCGCAGACGACGGCCTCGCGCTCGCCCGTGCGTTCGGTGGCACGGGTGAGCTGATCTTCGTAGCCGGGCCAGTCCAGTGGCCCGTCGCCGATCGACGTGACGCCGCCGGGCAGTTCGGTGAACTCCGACGCGAGGCGGGCGATCAGCTCGCGGGCAGGCTCACGCCCGGAGCGCACGCTTCACGACCTTGCCCATGTCGTTGCGCGGCAACGACTCGACGAACCGCACCAGCCGCGGCCGTTTGTGCGGGGTGAGCAGGCGGGCCACGTGGTCGACGAGATCCGAGGCGTCCGGAGTGGCACCGGCCGGGACCACCCAGGCGATGATCCGTTCGCCCAGGTCGTCGTCCGGTTCACCGGTCACCGCGACCTCGGCGACCGACGGGTGCTCCAGCAGGGCGTTCTCGATCTCGCCCGCGCCGATCTTGTAGCCGCCGCTCTTGATGATGTCCGTGGCCTTGCGGCCGACGATCCGGTAGTAGCCGTCGGGGTCGCGGGTGCCGACGTCGCCGGTGCGGAACCAGCCGTCCGCGAACGCCTCTGCGGTGGCGTCCGGGCGGTTCAGGTACTCGGTGAACAGGTTCGGGCCGCGCACCTGGATCTCGCCGACTCCGCCGGGTTCGTCCAGCTCCAGGCCGTTGTCGTCGACCAGCCGCACCTCGACTCCCGGCAGCGGCACGCCCACCGTGCCGGGGCGGCGGTCGGCAGAGGCGCGGACGCTGGTGTTCATCAGGGTTTCGGTCATGCCGTAGCGCTCGACGACCCGTTGGCCGGTCGCCGCGGCGATGCGTTCGTGGTCGCGCACGGGCAAGGCCGCCGAGCCCGAGACGAGCAGCCGGGCCGCGCGCAGTGCCGCGCTCAGCTCCGGCGCATCGCCGACCTCTTCGGCGATGCGGTGGTACATCGTTGGCACGCCGAACATCACCGTGCCGTCATCGGTCAGGGCCTCGGTGAGTGCTGTGGTCGAGAACTTGCCCAGGTGGTGCAGGGAGCCGCCGCGGCGCAACGGGCCGAGCACGCCCAGGATCAGGCCGTGCACGTGGAACAACGGCAATGCGTGCACGAGAACGTCTTGGGCGGTCCACTCCCAGGCCTCCGCGACAGCGTCCAATGTGGACACTATCGCCCGGCGCGGCAGCACGACACCCTTGGGTGATCCGGTCGTGCCCGAGGTGTAGACGATCAACGCGGGAGCTTCGGGGCCGGGTTCCGGAAGCGGTTCGACCTCGCCGCCGTCGAGCGTGACGTCCCGGCGTGGCACGGACTGCAGGCCCTCGGGCAGCTGGACTCCTGGCGCCGCGAGGACGTTGGCCGGTGCGCTGTCCGCCACGATGTGCGCGAGCTCGCGTTCGCCGACCTTCGGGTTGAGCGGAACGGCAGGCACTCCGGCTCGGAGCGCGGCGACCACGGCGACGCAGGTCTCGATCGTCGGAGTGGCCCAGATGGCGACCCTCGGTAGCCCTTTGAGCTGGTGCGCCAGGGTTCCTGCGCACTTCGCCAGCTCGGCGTGGGTCAGGGTGCGGTCGCCGAAGCGGAGGGCGACGCGGTCTGAGGACAAGGGGAACATCACGGGCTCACCAGATTCCGGGAACGACGAGGGCGAGCCAGACCAACGGCGGTGCCGCCGCGACCATGATCCCGCCGTAGACCATGAGCTGCTTGAAGAACTTGTCGCGGTCGACGTCCTGCGCACCTGCCAGCACCAGCGCGCCGTTGGTGGAGAACGGGCTGACGTCGACCACGGTCGCCGACACGGCGAGGGCGGCGATCAGGCCGACCGCACTGACGTCGCCGCGCAGCAGGAACGGGACGGCGAGCGGGATGAGCGCGCCCATGATGCCGACCGAGGAGGCGAACGCGGACACGATCGCGCCGATGTAGCAGATCAGCAGGGCGGCGAGCAGAGGAGCGCCGACGCCCGCGACCGAGTCGCCCGCCCACTTGATCGTGCCCATGGTCTGCAGCACGGCGACGTAGGTGAGGATGCCGCAGATCAGCAGCACCGTCGGCCAGGTGATCTGGGTGATCGCCTGCTTGCTCTGCTCCGGCCACACGACGCTGAGCAGAACGGCGACGGTGATCGCGGCGAGGCCGACGTCGAGGTCGAACACCAGCGCCGCCACGACGAGCGCGGCCAGTCCGGCGAGGGTGGCGATGCGTGGCGCGGTGAGGGCGACGCGTTCGTCGGCCACTACCGAGCCGCCGTCACCGACCTCGGCGCGGCCACTCGCCGTCGCTGTGCCGCTGCCGGTTCGGCTGCTGCTGCCGCTGCTGCCGGCTCCGCTGCCGCCACCGCTGCTGCTGCCGACTCCGCCGCCGCCACCGCTGCCGACTCCGCTGCCGACTCCGCCGCCGACTCCGCCGCCGACTCCGCCACCGCTGCCCGCTCCGCTGCCGCCGCTTCCACCGACGCCACCGGCCACATCGCCACTGGTCACGTGGCCACTGGCCACGTCGACACCGCGACCACTGCCGGTACGAGCGAGTGCTTGTGCCTGAACGGGCTGGCGGGCGAGCTTCATGCCGCCGAGCACCACGAACACCACCGCGGCGATCAGCAGGTTCACCACCGCGCTGGCCAGGAACAGCACGATCTCGTTGCCCGGCAGGCCTTCCTTCGCGACGATGCCGTTCACGATCGTGCCGTAGATGCTGATGGGGGAGAAGCCGCCGGCCTGCGCGCCGTGCACCACCATGACGCCCATCAGGAGTGGGCTGATCTTGTACTTCGCGGCGAAGCCCATCGCGATCGGCGCCACGATGGCAACCGCGGCCGGGCTGACCGCGCCGATCGCCGTGAGCAGGCCGGTGATGGCGAACATGACCCACGGCATCAACGCGATCCGGCCGCCTACCAGCCTGATCGCCAGGTGCACCAGCCAGTCGGTGGTGCCGTTGGCGCGGGCGATGGCGAACAGGAAAGTCACGCCGACCAGCACGACGAACAGCGAGCCGGGGAAGCCCTTGAAGATGTCGTCGGTCTTCATGTCCGCGACCAGCGTGCCGACCCCGAAGGCGGCGGCGAAGGCGAGCGCACCCATGTTGATCGACCTGGTCGTGGCGATGACGAACACCACGACCAGCACGAGTATCGAGATCAGTTCGGGGGACATGCAGGGCTCCCGTCGTTGGGCGATCCCAGTGGTGGATGAGTGGTGGAGCAGTGGCCAAGTGGCTCAGCCACTTTCCGCCCTCTGTCCACCAGCTGTCAAGAGGTGGCCTAGTGGCTGAGCCACTTGACCCGATATCCTCGGCCTATGTCCGAGGCACTGAGGCCGATGGTGAAGTCCCGCCTGTACGAGCAGGTGCTCGAACGGCTGCGCGCGTACGTCACCGAGGCCGGTCTGAAGGCGGGCGACAAGCTGCCGGCCGAGCGCGAGCTGGCCGCGAGCCTCGGCGTGAGCCGCGCGTCGGTGAAGCAGGCGATCGTCGTGCTGGAGGTCCAGGGCCTGGTCGAGGCACGGCACGGCGGCGGCACCTACCTCGTGCGCGACACCCTCGACGTCGAACCGGTCGAGCAGCTCGTCGAACGCCGCAAGCGCCTCCCCGAGGTCCTGGAAGCGCGCGAGGCCCTGGAGACCAAGCTCGCCGAGCTGGCCGCCGAACGCCGCACCGAGGACGAGCTCGACGCGATCCGCGCGTCGCTCGACTTCATGCACGAGGAGATCGTCGACGGCGGCTTCGGCGTGGAGGGGGACCGCCGCTTCCACGCCGCCGTCACCGCCGCCGCCCACTCCTCCCTGCTCGCCGATTTCATGAAGGCCATCGCCGGCCAGATCACCGAGAGCCGCAACGAGTCGCTGCGCCAGCCCGGCCGACCGCACCGGTCGCTGGCGCAGCACACGGCGATCTACGAGGCCATCGCCGCCGGCGACCCGAAGAAGGCGGCGGCCGCGATGCGCAAGCACGTCCGCACGGTGGCCAAGGTCCGCCTCCTCGACTGGGTCCCCGAGGACTGATCAGCGCAGGTTGATCACCACCCGCTGACCGGCCTGGATCGTCCGGCTGGACCCGTCGGCGTTGTGCACCACGACCGTCCAGTCCCGTTTGGACGCCGAGTGCACGACCAGAGTCCCGCTGTTCTGGGTGATCCGCGTGCGGCCCTTGTCCTCGTACAGCGTGAACGAACCGCGAGCCCCGGCCGTGACGTGCACGGTCAGCGCACCGTCCGCGTGCTGGTCGCTCAGCGCGTCATGCGTGCGCTCGACGAGCATGCCGCCAGACCTCATGAACACCGGCATCGTGTCCCAGCCCGCACTGACCGTCGCCCAGGTGTTGCCCTGGTAGACCTGGCCGGTGAAGTAGTCGGTCCACTGCCCAGGCGGGAACCACACTCGCGTCGAACCGACGTCACCGGACGTGGTGATCGGCGCGACCAGCAGGTCCGATCCGACCATGAACTGGCTGTCCACAGTGGAGTAGGCCTCAGGACTGCCCGGGTAGTCGAGATAAGCGGGACGCACGACCGGCACGCCGGTGCGATTCGCCTGCTCCGCCAACGTGTAGATGTACGGCACAAGGCGTTCGCGCAGGTTCAGGAACTTGGTCGCGGACGCCTGCGCGGCCGGTCCGTACTGCCACGGCAGGCGGTCGCTGTGGTTGCTGTGCAGGCGCGTGATCGGCTGGAACGCGCCGAGCTGCACCCACCGCGCGTACAGGTCGTCCGGCAGCTTGGCGGTGTACCGCACCTGTCCGTCGGAGAGGTAGGTCTCGGAGCCGCGCAGCCCGGTGGTGTCGTTGTGCCCGCCGATGTCGTGGCTGATCGCGGACATCCCGGTCGACACCGCCTCGGCCGACGTGTAGCCGATGGTCCCCTTCAGCGCGCCCCACGTCGACGACGTGTCGCCGGTGAAGTGCAGGGTGTTGCGCTTCTCCGCCCACGGCCCGGTCTGCAGCGGCCCGGACCCGCTGTAGCCACCTGCCTGCAGTGACCCGAAACCGCGCGAGAACGCGAACCCGCCGAGCTTCGCGTACTGCTCGTTGATCCACGAGTCCGGCGTCACGCCGCGCAACGACGAGCCCGAGCCGTCACAACACCAGTCGAGCCACCAGAAGTCGGTCGGCATGGGCCGGTGCAGCTCCACGTACGCGCGCAGCTGGTCCGGGTCACCCCAGTCGAACACGTAGCAGTCGGAGCAGTTCCCCTTGGCCAGCTTGCCCTTCGCGGTCGCCTGCGCCTGGGCGAACGACGGGTCGCTGCCCTGGATGCTCGGGTGGATGTTGAGCGTGCTGTGCAGCCCCTCGCCGTGTGCCCAGTCCAGGAACCCCTGCGGGTCGGGGAACTTGGCCCGGTCGAACTGCCAGCCGTTCCACGTGTTGCGCGCCTTGAAGTCGGTGTCGACCACCAGGACGTCCAGCGGCACACCGTGCTGCCGGAACGCCGGCAGGATCCGGTCGCGGTATTCGGCGGCCGTGCGGTCGATGTACTCGGAGTACCAGACGCCGTAGGCCCAGCGCGGCAACAACTTCGGCCCACCGGTCAGGGAAGCGAGATCACCCAGCGCCGCCTTGTAGTTCTGCCCGTACCCGAACACATAACCGTCCTGGTACGCCTGAGCACCACGATCCGCGCGCGGCGTGGGCGTGCTTCCGTTGTACAAAGCGGAACTCGTGTCGTCCAGCAGGTACCAGCCGTCGCGGTACAGCAGTCCTGGATAGAGCCGCGGATCGCCGCTGGTGCCGGTGTAGCCGTCGAGCGAGCGCCGGTACCCGCCGAGTGCCAGGTGCTGCTGCGTCGAGTTGATCCCGATCGTGTCGAGGTTGACGTGACAGCCCGCGTCCGGACACGTGACCCTGAAGTCGGAAGTGCCGGCGGGCAACGGGATCTGCGCGGAAGCCGTGGACCACGTCGTCCAGTCAGCTGTCACCGGCAACACGACCGCCTGGCCGTTCAGGAACACCGTGCGCGGCTCGTGCTTGCCATCACCGCCAACACCGTTGGCATAGCGCAGATTCACGGTGTAGGTGCCCGCCGCCGGGACGTTGCTCACCCGCTGGGTGAGGCTCGTTCCGCCTTTCAGCTCAGCGACGAACCCGGTGCCCGCGTAGCCGACGTGCTCGTCCGCGAGCACGCCTGTGGTGACCCCGTTCTCGGCTTCGCAGGTGGTGCCGAAACGGCAGTCGTCGATCGCGCGCTGACCCGGATACGGCTGGCCAGGAGCAACAAGCGCGAGACTGTCCACGTTGACGTTGCCCGTGTCGGCGAACGTTTTGCCGAGTGAGATGCGGTGTTCGCCCGCGGTCAGGTCGACCTCGGTCTCGGCGAGCTGCCAGTCACGCCAGTCCGCGGTCGCGGGCAAGGTGATCTGCCGCGCCCGCCCGTCGATGCCGAGACTGAGCGTCCGGTTCTCGTGCTTCCCGTCGCCACCAACGCCATTGGCGTACCGCACGACAACGCGATGCCGGCCGGCGCTCGGAGCGTTGACGGTTGCCGTGATCCCGTTGTTGGGGTAGGAGAACCCGGCGACGAAGCCGGCCCCGGTGTGACCGGGATGCTCGGCAGCGACCAGCATCCCTTCCCGCTGCTGGTCTTCTGCCTCGCAGAGCTGACCGGTCGCACAGACCACCCGCCGCCACGGGGACGCGGTCGTGCCACTGGCCTTGAGCTCGAGGTTGTCGGCCCGGAACGGCCCGGACCCGACGCGATACCGCAGGGTCATCGCCGAGGTGGTGATCACCAGCCACCCGTCCTGGACCCGCTGACTGTAGGCCGTGCGGGGGAAGGTGCGATTTACAACGTTGTAACTGAGCGCATTCTCAAATCTGCGGTCTGCCGCGTACTCAGTCCGCATCAGGGTGGGGGAGAGGATCTGGAACCTGGCCTGCCCGGACACGACCGTGTCACCGGGCTGGGCCGTCGCAGGTACGGGGACGATCAGGCTGGCCAGAGCCAGCAGGGCTATGACGCGCATCCGTGCTCCTCGTCTGACGCCGTCGGCTTCCGAGGTTGTTCAGATACCTGAACGTCTCTCACCTTGGCGCGCGGCTGTGGAGCGATCAAGACGCCATTTGCCGCGAACTCAGATGTTGAGAACATCTGGATGTTCCGAGTATGTTGGTGGTCATGGTTCGGTTGACCAGGGCCCAGCAGCAGGAGCGCACGCGTGCGTCCGTGCTGGCAGCGGCGAGAGACGAGTTCTCCGAGCACGGGTACGTGCTCGCCAAGATCGACCGGATCGCCGAGCGCGCCGAGCTCACCCGTGGCGCGGTCTACTCGAACTTCCCCAGCAAGCGCGCCCTCTACCTGGCGGTGCTGATCGACCTGGCCAAGAACGCCGGCGGTGCCGAACCGCACGGCGATCCGGCGTCCCTGGCAGAGGCACTGGGCTCGTTCGCACGTGTGTGGCTCGAACGGTTGCCGCTGGCCGGCGACTCGGTGCCGGGTGGACGGCTGCAACTGCGCTCGTTGGCCGGGGTGTTCGACGACGGCCACGCGCGGGACGTGCTGGCGCAGACCGCAAGGCTGGAGGCGCTGTTGCTCGGTCTCGCGCTGGAGTCGTGCGCTGCGGAGCGGCAGGTGCGGCTGGCGTCGCTCGTGCTGACGCTGCTGGACGGAGCGGCGCATCAGGCCGAGGCCGCGCCGGGTGCGAGCGACCCGTTCGACGTGGCGCTCGCGTGCGAGCACCTGGCCGGCGTGAATCTCACCGACACCTGGGCACCGCCGCACCTGGCGTTCGTCGAACCGGCCCGGCCGGTCGCCGAGGCTCGGCCCGACCTGGCCGACGGCGTGATCGCGGTGCTGGGCGCGAACCGCCTTGCGGCCGCTGAGGAAGCTGTCCGGGCCGCGCGCTCCGGCGAGCGGGTGACCGTGGTCGTCGTCGCCGGTGCTCCGGCCGAGACAGGGCGTCTCGTGCGGCTGCGCGTGGCCGATCTGATGGCTTGCCTGCGGCGCGTCTTCACCGCGGGTGCGTTGCCGTCGGTGGACGTGCTGTTCGACGAGGGCGCGCTCGGGCTCGCGCAGGCCGGTGACGAGACCGAAGTCGCCGTGCGCGTCCGGAACGGTGTGATCGTCGCTCGTGCCGACGGGCGAGGTGCCGCGCATGCCGTGGCGTCGGTGCGGAAGGCTGGACGATGAGCCTGCTGGTGCTGCACACGTTGCGGTGCATCGGATTCGCCGGTACCGCCCGCATCGCCGGCGCGGCCGGGCTGACCGAGTCCGAAGTGGAGTCCGAGCTGATCGACCTCGCGGTGGACGGACTCGTCACGCACCTGCCGGGGGAGTTCGGCGGGTGGGGCCTGACGGACGAGGGGCGCGTGGCGGATGCGCAGCGCATCACCGGCGAACTGGAGTCGGCACAGGCCCGGCCCGCGCTCACCAAGGCGTTCCACGAGTTCATGGTGCTCAACCCGGAGCTGCTCGACCTCTGCACGGCGTGGCAGATCCGGTCGAACGGGATCCTCAACGATCACAGCGACATCGCCTACGACGGCCGCGTTCTCGGTCGCTTCAACGACTTCCACGAGCGCGCGGTTGTCGTGTGCGCCGACCTGTCCGCAGCTCAGGCCCGGTTCGACCGCTACCGGGTCCGGCTCACCGATGCCCTTCGTCGTGCTGCGGCCGGGGAGCTGGAGTACGTGGCGGACGGCATCGGGTCGTACCACGCGGTGTGGGCCGAGCTGCACGAAGATCTGCTCGCCACGCTGGGGATCCCGCGATGAGGTGGATCCGGCCGATCGCCGCGGAATCGCAGGAGACCGCGGACACCGTGGGCGGCAAGGCGGACGGACTCGTTGTGCTGCACCGCCTCGGCTTGCCGGTGCCGCCTGGTTTCGTGATCACGACCGAAGCGTGCCGGGCCTTCCTGCGCGACGGGCGACCACCTGACGGGCTTTCCGACGAGGTCGCGGCCGCCAAGGCCGGGCTCGGAAGTGCGACGGTGTCCGTCCGCTCCGGGGCGAGCGTGTCGATGCCCGGCATGATGGACACGATCCTCAACGTCGACAAGCGGCTCATGCCCTCGGTGGAAGCCGTGTTCTCCTCGTGGAACACGCCGCGAGCGCGTACTTATCGCGAACTGCACGACATTCCGCACGATCTCGGCACCGCGGTGATCGTTCAGGCGATGGTGCTCGGTGACCGCGACGAGCACAGCGGTACCGGGGTCGCGTTCAGCCGCGACCCCAACACCGGCGCCAGGACACCGTTCGGCGAAGTCCTCTTCGGACACCAGGGCGAGGACGTCGTCTCCGGCAGGGCGCGAACGCACCCTCTGCACGAGCTGGCCGAGCGGGAACCAGCGGTGTGGGCGGAGCTGCTCGATGCGCTGAGCCGGATCGAGGCACACCACCGCGATGCGTGCTACGTCGAGTTCACCTTCGAGTCAGGTGTGCTGTGGCTGCTGCAGGTCCGGTCCGGCGGGTACGCCGGCGCCGCGGCCGTGCGCGTCGCCACGGATCTTGCCGGCGAACAGGTGATCAGCCGGACCGAGGCGTTGCTGCGGGTCTCACCGCAACACCTGGTCCGGACCCCGCGAATGACGGCAGACCACGTGCTGGCCAGGGGACTGGGCGCGTGTCCCGGTGTCGCGACCGGCCGGGTCGCGTCCACAACGGACAGTGCGGTGCGCATGGCCGTCGAAGGCCCGGTCATCCTCGTGCGCCCGGAGACGTCGCCACACGACATGCGCGGTCTCGCGGCCGCTGCCGGTGTCGTCACGGAGCGAGGCGGACCCGCGAGCCACGCCGCGGTGGTGGCGCGGTCGATGGGAAAGCCGGCCGTGGTCGGGGTTTCCGGTTTCACCATCGCCGAAGGCACCTTGATCACCATCGACGGCACGAGCGGCGAGATCGCGCTGGGCAGCCAACCCAGCACCACGACCGCGGACGCCCACCTCGCGCGGCTGCTCGGCTGGGCGGACGACGTGTCAGGCGACCACACCGAACGAGCAGAGGCCGAACGCCTCCGCGCCGCCCACGCCGTGCTGAGTCGTTAAGGCCGGACTCCGGGCCCGGACCCCGTCCAGCGCAGTTCGGCCGGAAGGTGGCTCATGTCGTTGTACAGCACCAATGTGGGCGCCAGGCCGGTGCGGTGTTCGATCACGGTCAACGCGGCGTTGCCGCAGTCCAGTCCCAGCCAGCGCGCCGGCGGAGCGTCGAGCGCGTGCCGCACCAGCCAGGCCACCGGATAGGCGTGGGTCACGAGAACCTCGTGGGTCTCGGCCTCGGCGGGACGAGCGAACCTGCTGATCAACGCATCCGCGATGCGTGCGCCCGCAGCGGCCTCTTCCGCGTCGTAGCCGTCGAAGAACCCGGCCCACGCCGAAGGAATCTCGTCCGGCACGTGCGGGACGTGGTCGACGAGCTCGGCCGCCTCGCGCACGGCGACCCCGGGCAGACACGAGCCCACGATCTGCGCCGACCGGGCCGCTCTGGGCAACGGGGAGTGCCACACGGTGTCGATCGGCAGGCCGGCCAGCCGCGCGCCGAGCAGTTCGGACTGTCGTTGTCCCACCGAGGTCAGCTCATCGAACGCGTCCGCCGCGCCGTGCCGCACCACGTACAGATGCCTCGTCGCCACCACTCCAGGATATTCAGTCGGGCAGCAGTGGCACCGAGATGCCCGGATCGTGACCGAGCAACGCGGCTCGAGTCACCGAGGAAGACCCGAAGCGGTCCTTCAGCCGGTCCAGCGTGGCGTCCAGCGCGCCAGGTGTGTGGTCGTCGAACGGCAACATCAGCTGGATCGTGTCCTCGTTGCCGAGATTGGTGAGGGACACGCCCAGCAGCGTGATCCCGCGCTCCGCGATCTCCGGCAGCGCGGCGGTGAGCAGCTGCCGGGCCGCGGACAGCAGCAGCGCGGTGTCGGACGTCGGGTGGATCACCGTGTGCGAGCGGGTCGCGCGGGTGAAGTCGGCGAAACGCAGGCGCAGCACCACGGTTCGGCAGGCGCGGTGGGCGTCGCGGAGGCGGCGGGTCACGCCGTCGATCAACGAGGCGAGGATGACGTCCAGGTCCTCCGGTGTGCGTTCGCGGCGGCCCAGCGCGCGTTGCGAGCCGATCGAGCGGCGGCGTCGGCCGACCTGGACGGGTCGCGGGTCGCGGTTGTGCGCCAGCGCGTGCAGGTGCCGGCCCGCCGCCTTGCCGAGGATCAGGACCAGGTCGGTCTCACCGAGCGCGGCCACCTCGCCCACCGTGCGGATGCCGAGGTTGTGCAGTTTGGCCGCCGTCACCTTGCCCACGCCCCAGAGACGTTCCACCGGCAACGGGTGCAGGAACTCGAGCTCGCCGTCGGCCGGCACGACGAGCAGTCCGTCCGGTTTGGCCACTCCACTCGCGACCTTGGCCAGGAACTTCGTGCGCGCCACGCCGACGGTGATCGGCAGGCCGACCTCCGCGAGCACCTGTGCACGCAGGCGGCGGGCGATCAGCTCCGGTGCGCCGACGATCTTGTGCAGACCGCCGACGTCCAGGAACGCCTCGTCGATCGAGATGCCCTCGACCAGCGGGGTGGTGTCGCGGAAGACCTCGAAGACCGCCTTGCTCGCGACCGAGTAGGCGGACATTCGAGGCGGAACGACGATCGCATGTGGACAGAGACGCCGTGCCTTCGCGCCACCCATCGCCGTGCGGATGCCGAACGCCTTGGCCTCGTAGCTCGCGGCCAGCACCACGCCGCCGCCCACGATGACCGGGCGGCCGCGCAGCGTCGGGTCGTCCCGTTGCTCGACCGAGGCGTAGAACGCGTCCAGGTCGGCGTGCAGGATCGGCGTGCTCACGAACACATGTTCGCATCATCCACCCGGTCGGAACAGTGCCCTAGCGGTTGACCTGGGCCATGTAGTCGCGCACCTTCCGCAACGTCACCGGATCGTCCATCCCGCCACCGTGGCCGACCCGGTCCGTGCGGACGTGCAGCGCCTTCGATCCCAGCTGCGTTGCGACCTGCGAAGCCCAGCGGACCGGAGTGGCCGGGTCGAAGGTGTTGCTCAGCAGCATCGTGGGGTGTGCGCTGCGTGAAAACACCGGTGCGGACGAACCAGGGGCCGGTGACGGACCGCCGAGGCAGATCGAGCTGTAGTTGCTGGCGTTGGTCGAGTAACCGAGAACCGGCGCCGCCGCACGGGTGGACGCCAGGTCTTTCCGCGCCTCCTCGACCGTGTGGACACCCAGCGGGAAGTCCTGGCAGACCATCGGGTCCGCGTAGGGCACGCGCTTCGGGTACTCCTCCTCGGGACCGGACTCGACCGGGTTGCGGCCCTCGGACAGGTCCAGCAGCCCCTTCGCCACGCCGCTGAAGTCGCCGGGGCCGGCGAGTTCGAAGTAGCGCGTGACCGTGACGGCGGACCACTTGAGGCCGAACAACGTGCCGGGGATGCGGTCGGCGTTCTCCTGCGCCTTGCGGAACACCGCGGCGGGGTCGGAGCCGTGGAGCGCGCACTCAGGTGTGGCGGCGCACCACTGCGTGAAGCGGTCGAAGATCGCCTGCATGCCGGCGGCCTCCGAGGTGACGAACTCGGTGCGGCCCTGCGCCGGGTT
>NZ_JYJG01000054.1 GCF_000955955.1 Lentzea aerocolonigenes | reverse complement strand
GGGTTCATCACGCCTTCCAGGAGCGACCCGTTGACATGATGGCCGTACCGAGCCAGGTAACGCTCGGCCGTCAAGGTCCCGTACGAGAAGCCGTGGATGTTGATCTTCTTCAGGCCCAGCGCCGTCCGCAACGCGTCGGCGTCGCGCGCGTTCGTGTAGGCGTCCAAACGGGAGTCGAGACCGGGCACGCCGGTGGTGCACGACCGCCAGAAGTCCTGCTGGTTCGCCGCCAATGCGTCAAACGCGGGACTGTCGGTCGGTGGCACGTAAGGGATCTTGACCGCCGGGGCGGTGGCGCACGTCATCGGGCTGCTCTCGCCCACCCCGCGCGGGTCGAGTGCGATCAGGTCGTAGCGGGGGAGCGCGTCGCGCAACGTCGCGAAGCTCAGGTCACCCGTCTGGCCGGGGCCGGACGGGAAGTTCAGGATCGTCCCCTCGCTGTTCGCGGCCTTGAGCCGGAAGACGCGCAACGCCACGGTGCCGCCCGAGGGCCGCGACCAGTCGACGGGCACGCTCAGCCTGCCGCACTCGGTGCCGGGGATGACCGGGAGACCGGTCCGTTCGCACGCACCCCACTGCACCGACGGAGACACCGGCGGGGACGCCTGCGCCACCCCGGTGATCGAGAGCGGGAGCAGCCCCGCCACGGCCAAGCCGGCCAGCCTACCGACGTTCATGAGCACATCACTCCGAAACTTCCTTGCAGGACAATGACTTTTCGAGAGTGGATCAACCAGGAGTAGTCCGGCATCGGGCTGTGGGACCCCCTCGGGATCCGCCTCAGGTAGGACAACCTTCACCTCACCGGCCGAGAGAACCGGTACAGCCAGGTAGTGACACCCCACGTGAGCACAGGTATAACTTGTTCTCATACGGCTAGAGTGAGGAAGATCACATGGCCCACACAATGAGGTGTGACAACGGTTCCAAAGGTCCTTCGCGCCGCACGTTCATTACTGGAACAGGTTCTATTCTTGGGGCGGTGGCTCTGGGAGGCCTGGCAGGCACGGCGAAAGCGTCGATCTCCGACGCGGCGGTCGTCCCCGCTCTCGTGATCGGCAGCGGCTACGGCGGGTGCGTGACGGCCCTGCGCCTCGCCCAGGCCGGCGTCGACGTCCACATGATCGAGATGGGCATGTCCTGGGACACCCCAGGCCCGGACGGCAAGATCTTCGCCAACACCACGACGCCCGACCAGCGGTCGTTCTGGTTGCGCACGAGGACGAAACAGCCGCTGAGCAACTTCCTCGGCTTTCCGATCGACAAGGACATCCCGAAGTACACGGGAATCCTGGATGCCGAGGAGTTCAGCGGCATCACCGTCTACCAGGGCCGCGGTGTCGGCGGCGGGTCGCTCGTCAACGGCGGCATGGCCGTGACGCCGCGGCGCGAGTTCTTCGGCGAGGTCCTGCCCTCGGTCAACCCGGACGAGATGTACAACGTCTACTACCCGCGCGCCAACGCCGAGCTCGGGGTCACGCTCATCGACCCGGCCTGGTTCGACTCCACCCCGGCCTACCAGTACGCCAGGGTGGGCCGCAAACACGCGCAGCGGTCCGGTTTCCCGTTCGTCTACGTGCCCAACGTGTACGACTGGAACTACATGAAGCAGGAGGCGGACGGCACCGTCCCGAAGTCGGCGCTGGCCGGCGAGATCCTGTACGGCAACAACTACGGCAAGAAGTCCCTGCAGAAGACCTATCTCCAGAAGATCAGGGCCACCGGCCGCGTCACGATCTCCCCGCTGCACCGGGTCACCTCGGTCACCCCGGCGTCAGGTGGCTACACGGTCACGATGGAGGAGCTCAACACCACCGGAGGCGTGGTGGCCACCAAGTCCGTCACGGCGGCCAAGGTGTTCTTCGCGGCGGGCAGCATCGGCACCAGCAAGCTGCTGACGAAGCTCAAGTCGACTGGAGCCCTGCCGAACCTGAACGGTGAGATCGGCCAGGGCTGGGGCGACAACGGCAACGTCATGGTCGGCCGCGCGAACCACCTGTGGGACCCGACCGGTGCGCTGCAGTCGTCGATTCCGACCGCGGGCATCGACAACTGGGCGGCGGGCGGCGCGTTCGCCGAGGTGGCCCCGTTGCCGACCGGGATCGAGACGTACGCGTCGTTCTACCTGTCGATCACCAGGACGCCGAGCCGGGCGCAGTTCTCCTGGAACGCCGCCGCCGGAAAGGTCGACCTGAACTGGCAGACGGCGTGGAAGCAGACGTCCATCAACGCCGCCAAGTCCATCTTCGACAAGATCAACGCGAAGGAGGGGACGATCTACCGGACCGACCTCTTCGGCGTCTACAAGACCTGGGGCGACCACCTCACGTACCACCCGCTCGGCGGCGCGGTCATCAACAAGGCCACCGACAACTACGGTCGCCTGCACGGCTACAGCGGTCTGTACGTGATGGACGGTTCGCTGATTCCCGGCCTCACCACCGTGAACCCGTTCGTGACGATCACCGCGCTCGCCGAGCGCAACGTCGAGAAGATCATCGCCAACGACTTCTGACGGTCCCTCGTGGACGGCTCAGAACTTCGGCAGCACGCACCTGGTGTCGAGGCCGAGTACGTGGTTCAGCCTGCCGAACGCGAGCCAGGAGCCGATGCACATGCTCAGCTCCGCGATCTCCACCTGGCTGTAGTGCTCGGACATGCGGGACCAGAACTCGTCGTCGAGCCCGTGGTGATCCAGTGCGTACCGCTCGGCGTACTCCGCGGCCAGCCTCGCGCGGTCGTCGAAGGCGTCGGTGGTGCGCCACTGGGTCACCGCGTCGAGGAACTCCTCCTCGACCTTCTGGCCGTCGCGCTCCGTCCGCCAGTCCAGGCAGAACATGCAGCCGTTGATCTGCGCGATCCGCAGCCGTGCCGCCTCGAACTCGCGCAGCCCCAGCGTGGTGTGCTGGTAGACCGCGAGTGAGAAGTTGGCGGCCGCGATGCCGATGCCGGGCACCATCTCGCCCCACACGTAACCGATGGGGTCCTTGCCCTCGGGGATGTCGATGTTCATCGCGGTTTCCTTCCGAGCTTGCCGACGGCGGGGCGAAGCGGGATGTCGAGCGCGTCGTAGAGGCCGGGCTCGGCCTCGACCAGCCAGTCGATCGCGTTCACCAG
The DNA here is from genome assembly GCF_000955955.1 of Lentzea aerocolonigenes. GTDB lineage: Bacteria > Actinomycetota > Actinomycetes > Mycobacteriales > Pseudonocardiaceae > Lentzea > Lentzea aerocolonigenes_A. Next base: position 33,729 of record NZ_JYJG01000054.1, on the reverse strand, counting down.
CCGGCCGACCGCGGTCGCGTTGCCTCCAGCGGAACGGTTCTCGCCCTCGTCGGTGGCCTCGACCGAGACCTCGATGTGCGGGCGTCCCTCGATGATCACCTTGTGCGCACCGTCCCCGGACGGCGGCATCGGCCAGTCCGTCGCGCAGGAGGCGTGGATGCGCGTGACGTGCTCGATGACGATCAGTGGTTCGCCGCCGACGACGCCCTGCACCTCGAACCGGATCGCGCCCTGCGTGCCCGCCTCGAACTCGCCCATGGTCCGGGTCGTGACGGTGGTGTCGAGCGCGCGCCGGTCGACGGTCTCGCGGATCTCGTCGACCTCCACGCCCAGTGCGCGGGCCATCAGCCGGATCTGGCCGCCCCACACCATGGTCGGCACCGTCGGCATGAGCATCGGCGCCTGGTAGTCGAGCGGCTGGCCCATGCCGATCAGCCACCGCACGGCGTCGGGCTGGTCGTAGGTGGAGTAGTCGAAGATCTCCTGGCAGCGGATCGCGTCGACCTCGCTGCCCAGGCCGCTGACGAGCAACGGCAGCACGTCGTTGCCCCAGCCGGGGTCGACCCCGGAGACGAACAGCGAGCCGCCGCCCTCGGCGATCGCGGCTAGAACCGGTTCTCGCAACTCGGCGGGCGCGCTGCGGTGGTCGTAGAGCGCGTACAGCGACGGCGTGACGACGACCGCGCCCGCCCGGATCGCCTTGGTGATGTCGGCGAGGGCGTCGTCCGGCCGGATGTCGCCGGACGCCGCGTACACCACGGCACCGGGACTCGTGGCCAGCACGGCGTCGATGTCATTCGTCGCGGCAATCCCGAGTTCGACGTCGAGACCGGCGAGTGCGCCCGCGTCCTTGCCGACCTTGTCCGGGTTGTTGACGACCACGGCCGCCAGCTTCAGCGCCGGATGGGCCTCGACGGCCCGGATCGCGGCACGACCGACGTTTCCCGTTCCCCACACCACAGCGGCGATCATGCGCTGAAGCATAACTAGAACACGTTCCAGTTGCATAGCGTTTCGGGGACCGGTTCATTCGGCCGGAACCCGCGGAATGTGGTCAGGTGATCACGTGATGAGCGAGCAATGGGTGCCGGTGGAGCACCGCTTCCTCGGCCTCGACAGACGCACGTTCCGGCCCGCGTTGATCGCCTTGGCCGTGGCACTCGTGCTGGCGTACGGCCTTCCCGCGCTGAACGTCGCGATCCCGTGGCACAACGAGATCAAGGCCGGCGCGGTGCTGGATCTCGGCAACGGTGCGACCGCGGTGCCGCCGGTGGGCTGGCAGCTGGAGAACGGCACGTTGACGGGGGCGTCGCCGACGAGCCTGCAGGTCGACCTGGCGACGGGTGGCGCGACGATCGGCCTGCGCGGCGCGTCGTTCACCGGGAGCGCCGACGCGTTCCTCGACCAGGTGCTGCGGTCGCAGGGCAGTCAGGGTGTTGCGGCAGGACGCGGCACGGTGACGACCGACGGGGGACTGGTCGGCGTCGCGCAGAGCAGCAGTTCGCCCAGCGGTGACGGGGTGCAGGTCGCGTTCAAGATGTCGGGCGACGTCGCGCTGCTGGTCCGCGTGCGCACCGCGCCGGGCCAGTTCGAGCGTTATCAGGACACGGTGAGCGCCATGCTGCGCTCCATCACGCCGGGAGCGGGCCGATGACCGCGGCTGTGAAGAACGCGCAGCTCGTCGCGATCGAGCAGTCCGGGTGGGGTCAGCCGTTCCGGTTGTTCCAGCCGGACAACCTCGCGTTCTGGGTGTACACCGTGGGGGTCGGCGGCGGTGCGCTCGCGATGTTGCGCTACTTCGGGCCGGGCGCGGACTTCTACCGGCCGGCGCTGACCGGCGGTGTGCTGCTGTTCGGGCTCTACCTGATCCCGTGGCTGCTGCTCCTGCGTCACCACAACCGCTACACCGCGCAGCCTGGCGCGCTGCTCGCCACCGGGTTCGTCTGGGGTGGCGTCGCCGCGACGTTCTGGATCGCGCTGCCGGCCAACTCCGCGCTGCTGGAGATCTGGACGAAGATCGGCGGCACCCAGTTCGCCGCCGACTGGGCCGCCGGGCTGACCGCGCCGATCAACGAGGAGTTCGGCAAGGCGCTCGGGCTGGTGTTGCTGATCGGGTTGGCCCCTCGGCTCGTGCGCAGTGCGTACGACGGGTTCATCATCGGCGCGTTCATCGGCCTGGGGTTCCAGGTGTTCGAGGACGTGCTGTACGTCTACAACGGCGCCGCGCAGTCGTTCGGTGTCGACCAGATCGGTTCGTCGCTGCAGATCTTCCTGATCCGCGGCGCGTTCGGGATCGTGTCGCACGCCCTGTTCAGCGCGATCTTCTGCGCCGGGTTGATGTGGGTGCTCGGACGGGTGCCCGGCGACCGCAAGGTGCTGCGCGGACTGCTCACGATGCTCGCCGCGATGGTCTTCCACTCCGCGTGGGACTCGATGTCGGGCATCGCCGGTGGCAGGGTGCTGCTGTCGATCCTGCTGCCGTTCCTGATCGCGGCGGTGGAGCTGTGGACGTTGTTCTCCGTGCTGCGGCACGCGGCCCGGCAGGAGCGGGTGTGGGTCCGGGACCTGCTCGGGCCGGAAGTCGAGGCAGGTGTGGTGGATCCGGCGCTGCTGGCGGCCGTGAGCGGGCTGCGCAGGGACCGCAAGGCGTTCCGCAAGCTCGTGCGCAACCGGCGCAGGGCCCGTCACCTGGTCGAAGCCGCCGGTGACCTCGCTCGTGAGCTCGCGCTGGCGGGAGGCCACGAGACCCACCGGGTCGCCCACGCCCGAGCTGAAGTGGTGCGATTGCGCCACGGGTGACAACCTGACTGGTGGGCACTCCCGTTCCAACGAGTGTGCGGCTGATCGTGTTCGTGTTGCTGGCCCAGATGGCGTTCGCGATGGTCACAGCGGCCGTGCGGCAGACGCCGACCATCGACGAGCCGGTCTACATCGGCGCGGCGGTGGCGCAGCTCGAGCAGCACAGCCTGCGCTACAACGCGGAGCACCCGCCGTTCGGCAAGCTGATCATGTCGACCGGGCTGGTGTTCGCCGACGTCCGCTTCGACCCGTCGTTCGTCGGCGATCAGACGGCTTTCGGGCGGCACGTGCTGTACGAGGCGGGCAACTCACCCTGGCGGCTGTTGTTGTCGGCGCGCTTGCCGATGATCGTGCTGACGTTGTTGTTCGGGCTGGTGGTGTTCCTGTTCGCGCGGGATGTCTTCGGGCCTGCGGGCGGGGTGGTCTCGCTTGCGCTGTACGCGCTCTCACCGGACGTCATCGCGAACGGGTCGTTGGCGACGCTCGACGTTGCTGTGGCCGGGTTTGTGCTGACTGCGGTCTGGTTGACGTGGAGAGCCGATGTTCATCCAGCCCTGGTAGGACTCGCTCTGGGGGCGGCCGTGGCCACGAAGATGACCGCGCTGGCCGCGGTTCCGGTGGTGTTGCTGCTGGTCGTGTTCTCCACGCAGCGCCTCAAGGCGGCCGGGATCGCGGGGTTGGTCGCGGCGGTCGTGGTGTGGGCCTCCTATGTCGTCGTGGATCCGCTGGCGCCGTTTCCCCAGCTGTATCTGGACGGGATGGGCGCCCAGTTCGGCATGGAGAACCGGGTGTGGGGAGGGTTCCTGTTCGGCACGCACTACGAGGGCTCGCGCTGGTACTACCTCCTTGCGGCGCTGCTCGTGAAGACACCGTTGGGCGCGTTGGTGCTGTGGGTTGCCGGTTCGGTGGTTCTGGTGCGCCGGAAGCGTGTTGCGGCCGTCCACGTGCTCGCTCCCACGGCCGTGCTGCTGGCCCTGATGATGATGAGCAGCCGTGATCTGGGCGTGCGGTACGCGGTCTTCGTGCCGATGTTCCTCGCGGTCGCGGCTGGTGCTGTTGTTCTCGTTCGTCAGCGATGGGCGTACGTGGCGGTGGCGTTGGTCGCGGTCAGTTCCCTGCTCGCGTTTCCCTACTACCTGCCTTACTCCAACGAGGCGTTCGGCGGGCCGGCCAGGACACATCTGTACCTGCACGACTCGAACGTCGACTGGGGACAGGATCTCGGGCGGCTCGCGGATCGGCTGCGGGAGAGGTATCCGGGCGAGCGGGTCTGGCTGGTCTACAAGGGAGCGGGTGTGCCGTCGTACTACGGCGTCGAGGCTGCTGATCCGCGGGTTGTGCCGTCACGCGAGGTGCGCGGGTTGCTCGTGGTGTCGGACACGGCGATCGCCAAGGCCGACGACCGGCTGGCCGCGCTGATCGCGAGCAGCACGCCGGTCGACGAGGTGGGTCACTCCATCACGATCTTCCGGCGGTGAGTCAGCGGACGTCCAGCAGCACGACGCGGTCCGCGAACCCGCCGCGTTCGGCGGCCTTCCCGGCTCGGATCCGTTCGAGTTCCGCCGGCGACACCCCGGCGGCCTGGGCGAGGGCGTGGAGGACTTCCATGATGTCGGCCAGTTCTTCGACCTCGCCGGACTCCAGGAACTCCGCCACCTCCTCGGACAGCTTGTCGCGCAGGAGTTCCCGGTAGCGCTGGACGTCCGCGATCTCGGTGACGGGCTCTTCACCGTTCGCGCGCACGAGCTCGGGAATCCTGTCGCGCACCAGTTTCGGCATGGTCATCTCCGGCCCTGCACCAACCCGTTCACATGCGCATAAGCGACGGCGTGCACCCGGTCGCGCAGCCCCAGCTTGGCCAGCACGCGCGACACGTGCGTCTTCACCGTCTCGTCGCCGACGTGCAACTGAGCGGCGATCTCGGCGTTGCTGTACGCCGCCGCGACCAGTTGCAGCACCTCGCGTTCGCGTGCGGTGAGCAAGGCGAGCTCTGGCGGGGTTGGCGGAGGAGCGAGGCTCACGGCGAAGCGCGCGATCAGGCGTTGCGTCACGGACGGGTCGATCAGCGCGTCGCCGCGCGCCGCCACCCGGACCGCCGAGATCAGTTCCTCCGGTGGCAACGACTTCAGCAGGAACCCGCTGGCACCGGCGTTCAGCGCGCGGTAGACGTACTCGTCGCTGTCGTAGGTCGTGAGCAGCAGGACCTTGGTGCGGTTGGCGGGGTCGGAGAGGATCATCTCGGTGGCGCCGAGGCCGTCGAGCTTGGGCATGCGGATGTCGAGCACGGCCACGTCCGGGCGCAGGCGGGCGACTTCGGAGACGGCGGCGCGGCCGTCGGCGACCTCGGCCACGCACTGCAGATCCGGCTGGGTCTCGAAGATCGCGCGCATCCCGGACCGCAGCATCGCGTGGTCGTCGGCGAGCAGCACGGTCAGCGTCATGAGACCTCCAGCGGGAACGTGACTGCGGTGCGCCAGGTGCGGCCGTCCGGTTCGAGGCCGGACTGGGTCGTGCCCGCGAACATGCCCGCACGGTTGCGGATGCCGACCAGGCCGCGCCGGACGGAGCCGTTCGAGCCGTTGCCGGAACCCGTGCCGTTCGCGGCGGTGATGGTGAGCGAGTCGGGCGAGTACTGCAGGGTGACGGTGACGCCGGACGAGTCGCCGTGCCGCAGCGCGTTCGTCAGCATCTCCTGGATGATCCGGTAGACCGTGATGTCCAACGAGTCGGGCACGTCGCGTCGAGGCCCGCGCACTTCCAGGCGGGCCGGGGTGCCTGCCGCGCGGACGCCGTCGAAGAGCTCGTCGAGGTTGTCGAGGCCGGGTTGGCGGGCACCTTCGGACTTGTCGCCGTGCAGCAGGTCGAGCAGGTGCCGCAGGTCGACCATGGCCGCACGGCTGGACGTCTCGACCGACCGCAGCGACCCGGCCAGCTTCGTGTCGCCGTTGGGGAGGCTCAGCCGCGCCGCACCGGCGTGCAGGCCGATCGCGCTCACGTGGTGCACGATCACGTCGTGCAGGTCGCGGGCGATCGCGCTGCGTTCCTCGGTGATGGCTTTGGTGACGGCGGCCTGGGCGTCCGCCTGCTCCACCGCCGAGCGCTTCTCCAACTCGGCGAGGTAGGCGCGGCGGGCGGTGGTGTAGCGGCCGACGAGGAACGGCAGGATCGCGATCTTCGCCACCACCAGCAACGACCGCACCACGTCCGTGCCCATCGCGTACGGGCAGACGAACGCGCTCGCGGCGACCACGGCGAGCGAGGACCATGCTTCGACGCCGCGCAGCCAGGCTCCCGCGCGGTAGCCGGCGATCAGCAGGCCGGCTTCGTTGGCGTGGATCCGGTCGCCGATGGTGATCAGGACGATCAACGGGACGGCCGCCTGCAGGGCCGCGACCCAGCCGGCCGACCTGGCGGGTCCGGCCAGCAGCGCGTTCACCGCCAGGGTCATCGTCAGCACGACCGCGGTCTGCCACGGCGCACAGCGGTTGAGCAGCACGAAGCCGCCGTCCGCGACCATGCACGTGGCCGCGACCAGCCACGACTGGTGCTTGAGTGACAGCTTGATCGGGTACATCGCTGCAGAATCTTGCCGCATCACGACCCTGAGCACGTCCTACTTCGCAGGGGTCGGAAGTCCCCCGTGCGGGGGACCCGGTTTCCGCCTGCGCAGTGACGCATTCGGGCCCGCATGATCGATACCTTCGGCCACGATGAAGCGAAGTGGTGCGATCTTGCTGCTCGCGCTGGGGGCGATCCTGGGGATCGTGACACCGGCGCTGGCCGACGGTGCCCAGGTCGGGGCAGACATCCACGTGGCGCAGACGCTCGGCGGCCGCGACCTCACGGTGATCATCCGGCGGGTCGCGGAGGTGCCGGGGCCCGTCCACGTCGACGTGGTGACGCACGCCGGTTCGCCGCCGGGGGAGATCACCCTGACCGCACGGGCCGCGGGTGCTCAGACCAGTACGACGAAGGTGGTTCTGGGCGAGAAGCCAGGTTTCTACTCGGGTGTCCTGACCATCGACCGGCCTGGGCCGTGGGAGCTCGCGGTCGACGAGGCGACGATTCCGTTCGTCGTCCCGGCGCTGGTGGCGTCGCCGTGGGAGAACGCGACCTACGGCGGGTTCATCGCGGCCGGTGTGCTGCTGTTCCTGGCTTTGCTGTTCGCGGTGTTCGGAAAGCCCGGTCTGGCACTGGTCCCGACGGCGGGCATGGTCGCGGCGATCGCTGTCGCGGCGACGGCGGCGTTGCTGTCGCCGGGCATTCCACCGGTCGCGGCGCCCGGAACTCAGCTGGATCCGACGTTCGACAACGTGAACGACCCGTACCAGCGAACGTCCGCAACGGACTTCTCGCGGCCGCCGGTGAACCTCGTGCCGAGCATGAACGGCAACGACCTCGTGCTCAGCCTCACCGACGGATCGTCCGGCAGGCCCGTGGACGACCTGCTGGTGCACGACAGCGCGTTCATGCACCTCGTGGTGGTGTCGCCGTCCGGAAACCTCCGCCACCTGCACCCGATCCGCACGGCACCGGGTGAGTACCGGGCTCGTCTGCAGGCTCCCGAGCAGGGCACGCACGCGATCGCCGCGGAGATCGCCCGGCGTGGCGGGGGAGTGCAGCTACTCCGGTCGCAGGTCGACGTCGCCGGGAGCACCGCTGTCAAGAACGACGGAAAAGCCGGGCTGGCAACGGAAATCCGGGAAGCGGGCCGGCCGAGCACGATCACGGCCGGGTTCGGCGCGAAAGATCTGCAGCCGTGGCTGGGGATGCTCGGGCACATGATCGTCGTCGGCCCGGTCACCGGCAGTCCGGCGGACGCACCGATCTGGGCGCACGTGCACTCGATGATCCCGCCGACACCGGGCATGCCCGACAAGCCGGACGAGAGCGTGGCCGCGTACGGACCGAACGTGCCGTTCACGTACTCGTTCCCGTTGCCCGGCAGGTACCTCGTGTGGATCCAGGTCGAACGCGACTACTCGATCATCACCGTTCCGACGGTCGTCGACGTGCCGGCGAAGGGGGTTGCCGAGAAGTGAAGCGTTACGTCCTGATCGCACTGGCCGTGGTCGTCGCGGCAGCAGGAGCACTGGTCGTCCTGTGGCCGCGAACCGTGGCAGCACAACCACATCTGGCCGAGACCGGGCAGCTGCGGTTCGTGCTCACGCCCGCGAGCACGAAGAGCGGCGTCAACTCGTTCGACCTGCGGATCACGGATCTGCGAGGGAAACCCGCGCAGGGCGACGAGGTCGTCGTCGAACCGGCGATGCCGCAGATGGGCCACGCGATCGCCCCGATCACCGCGGGGCCGCTCGAACCCGGTCACTACCAGGTCGGCGACGTCGGCCTGTACATGCCGGGGCAATGGGAAATCACCGTGTCACTCAGTGCGGAGCGGGTGGTCATCCCGCTGCTGCTCACCTGAAGGGGGATCAGTGGACATCACGGCGGTAGCACCGGCCACGAGGTCGGTGCCGAGGGGGTTGGTGCCGGCGAGCCTGGTGCTCGGCGGCACGCTGATCTCGCTCATCGGCCTGACCTGGGACATCCAGTGGCACTCGGACGTCGGGCCGGACACGTTCTTCACGCTCCCGCACCTGTTCCTGTACGCGGGCAGCGCGATCTCCGGGCTCGCGAGCCTGGTCGTCGTCCTCATGACGACCGCGGCCGCCAAGCGCGACCAGGACATCGACCCGATCGTCGGCGGCCGGGCGGTCGGCGTGTTCGGACGCACCTTCGCGGCACCCGTCGGCTACCTGATCTCCGGCACCGGCGCGGCGCTGTTCCTCGTCTACGGCCTGTGGGACCAGTGGTGGCACGGCCTGTACGGCTTCGACGCCGTGATCGACTCGCCGCCGCACATCGGCCTGCTGCTGTCGATCTCGATCACGATGGTCGGTGCGGTCATGGTCTTCGCGGTGGCACGCGACCAGCGCTGGGGAACCTTCGGCACGGTCGTGGCCGCAGCCGCGTTGCTGGTGTTCAGCATGGTGACCTCGCTCGGCCTTCGTGCGGTGCCCGCGGGGTTCGCGAACCCGGTCTCCGTCGGCACGGCGTTCTTCTCGGTGATGATCCTGTTCATGGCCGCCCACGCGCTGAGCCGCCGAGGTGGCGCGCTGACCGTGGGTGTGTCGGTCGCGGTGCTGCAGGCCGTGTTCTGGTGGTTCTCCCCGTGGGCGGCCGAGGTGTACGCGAACGCGAGCGGCCTGCCGTTGCGCGACTACACCGACGGCATCCCCGGTATGCCCAACATGATCCCGATGTGCCTGGTCGTCGTCGCGGTGGCCGTGGAACTGCTGCACAGGATGCCCGTGTGGATCCCGGGTGCGGTCGGCGGCGCGATCATCGCGGCGTGCGCGCCACTGCAGCGCCTCCTCACCTACGGCGCGCCCTTCCACGCCAACGGCAGGTACTTCGCCACGATCGTCCTCGCTGCCGCGTTCGGCGCCCTCGCCGCGCTGCTCGGCCGCCGCTTCGGCCACATGCTGCGCCAACTCGCACCAGCAAAGGAAAACAGCCATGCGTAAGACGTTGCTGGGACTCCTGGGCACGGCCGCGCTGCTGCTCGGCCTCGCCACCCCGTCGCTCGCCTTCGAGCCGGTGAACGTCGTCCACACCGAGAAAGTCCAGGCGGGGCCGTACAACCTGACTGTCGGCTTCAGCACGTGGCCGGTGAAAGCCATGCAGTCACTGGACTTCACGTTCGCGCCGGAGGACGGCATCGCGGACAAGAAGGGCAAGCTGACCCAGATCCTGGGCGCCAAGCTCGTGGACGACGAACCGCTCGCCCGCCATCCCCGCAAGCGCGACGTCTGGGGCCTGGACATCCGCGCCCTGCCCGCGCCGGGCACGTGGACGTTCAAGTTCGACATCGACGGTCCGGCCGGTCCCGCGACCGGTGAGCTGAAGAACCTGCAGGTGATGGAGCAGCCGGGGCCGCCGATGGGGTTGTCGTGGGCGATCAGCACGATCCCGCTGTTCGGGTTGATCGCGTTCATCGTGGTCGCGTGGCGGCGGACACGGTCCACTAGCGCTGTGTGATCGCGACCTGGCATGGTGTCCACCAAGGAGAATTGGGGACTCCGTTGGGGGATGTCTGCATGCGCATTATTTCAGGGTCTCGTCGCGCGCTCGTATCGCTCGTGGCGGCGACTGTCGTGACCACACTGCTCGCGCCCGCCTCGTCGGCGGCGGTGGGCTGCACTGTCGAGGACCTGCCCGTCCAGGACGGCATGAGCTGGAGCAATCTCCGGATCACCGGCGTGGACGGGCAGGGCGGTGTGACGGGCTTCTACCTGCCGAGCGGCAACGACAACACGCTGGTGCGGTGGACCTCCACGAGCGCGGAGGTCGTGCCGCGACCGGACGGCGTCACGAAGTTCGTGACCGCGGCCGGGAACGCCCTGGGTGCGGTCGTCGCCAGGGCTGACCGCGCGGACGGCAGCTCCGCGGTGATGACCTACACGCCCGGTGCCGGCTATCGCGAGCTGCCCCTGCCATCCGGGTACGAGGTCTGGATCGTCGACGACATCAACGACCGCGGCGACGTGGTCGCCAGGGCGAAGCGGATCGGCTCGATCGGCTGGGTCACGGTGCTGTGGCGTGCGGACGGCAGCGCACCGCAGGTCATCGACCCGGCAGAAGTGCCGTGGCCGGTTCCGATCGCAGCCGGCGAGGACGGCACGGTGCTGCTCAGGTCCTACACGGGTACTTGGTTGTGGCGCGACGGAGTGCTGACCAGGGTTCCGGACGTGGGCTCGTCGGCCTATCCGCGTGGGCTGACCTCGGACGGCGTGGTCTTCCGGAGCGCTCAGGGATCGTGGAAGTGGACCGAGGCGACGGGCGTGGTGGAGGAGTTCGCCGGTCCTGGCGTGGTCACGTCGGTGAACCAGAACGGGTTCGCCACCGGTTATCTCCTCGACGAGAAGAAGACCTCGGTGGCGTGGCAGGGCACCACGGTGGTGGCCACGCTGCCACTGCCCGAGGGCGCCTCCTCGGCGGCGCAGACCTTGGTCGGTGAGGGTGGCGCGATCGCCGGGTTCGCCGGGACGAAGCCGGTCCGCTGGACCTGCCGTTAGGGGACGAGCACGATCCGTCCGCGCGTGGCGCCTTCTGCCTGACGGCGCCACGCGTTGGTCACATCGGCGAGTTGCACGACCTCGTGGTCGACGGTGAGCTGACGTTGCGTCGCCAGGTGCGCGACGGTCGAGATGGCTTCCGCGCGTTGTTGCGCGCTGAGCTCGTTGTTGCTGTAGCCGAACAACTTCAGCGAACGGCTGCGGATCGTCGACGACGTGACCGGGCAGGTCTCACCCGCCGAGCCGCCGAGGTTCACCCATCGTCCGCCCGGTCGCAGAGCCTGGGCCGCGGCGGCTGCGGGAGCTCCGAACAGCGGGTCCAGCAGGAGATCTGCCTCGATGCCGCGGAAATCTTCGAGGCCGATGACGGTGTCCGCACCTGCTCGTTTCGCGCGTTCACGGGCTTTCTCGGAACGGGCCGCCGCGACTATGCGACCGGCACCCGCCGCGCGGGCGAGCTGGATCGCGGACTGGCCGACCGCGCCGCAGCCCAGCACGATCACGCGCTCGCCCGGCTTGAGCTCGCCGCGCCACGTCAGTGCCATGTGCGCGGCGACGGCGGAGAGGCCGAGCGCGGCCATGGCGACCGGAGGCACGTCATCGGGCAGGAAGACCAGATCTTCCTGTCGTACCAGTGCTTTCTCGGCCATGCTGCCGTTGCCCGGCGCCATTCCGGCCGTGGTGGGGAACCAGACCGCGCGGCCACCGACCGTGCCGATGCCCTGCACGCCGGGGACGTAGGGCGTGGCGGGGGAGCCGAAGTACGAGGTTCCGGTGGCGCACAACAGGTCGAGTGGCGTGATCGGGGCGGCCAGGACGTCGACGACCACGTGGTCGGCGAGGACGGCGGGCTTGTTCTGCTCGGACAGTGACGGCGGCTGGCCGAGCTCGTCGATCAGTGCGGCGTGCACGGCTGCAGGACGAAGTCGTAGCGGGCCTCCAGCCACGGCACCGGGCTGGTGCCGCCGTCCGGGGTGGGGCCGGGCTCGTGCGGTTCGAAGGCGACGACGAGCTCCTGCTTGGTGCCGAACACGACGTCGCTGTCGAGGTACTCGGCGCCTTCCTCGAACAGGTGCGTGATCAGCGGCTCGTGGCCGTCCGCGGTGACCAGGAAGTGGACGTGCGCCGGGCGGAAGTGGCTGATGTCGGTCTGCCGGATCAGCTCGCCGACCGGGCCGTCCATCGGGATCGAGTAACCCTTCGGTGCGATCGTGCGCACGCAGTAGGAACCGTCGGGCCGGGCCCGGTACTTGGCCCGGAGCCGCGCTTCGTCGACGTCGAGTTGAGCTTCATAGGCGCCGTCGGCGTCGGCCTGCCAGACGTCGAGCACGGCTTGCACCGGCGTGCCGTCGAGCGAACGCACGGAACCGGTGATGTAGAGCGGAGTTCCCGCGAGGTCGTCGGACATGTCGCCGCCGAAGTCCAGCTCGGGGGAGCCGTCGATGTGGAACGGGCCGAGCACCGTCGCGGGCGTGGTCCCGGCGTCGAAGCGGTGGTTCATCTGCACGACGAGCATGCTCAGGCCGAGGACGTCCGAGGCGAGGATGAACTCCTCGCGCTTGTCGTCGCTGATCTGCCCGGTCGCGGTGAGCCACTTGATCGCGGCCATCCACTCGGCCTCGGTGAGGCTGACCTCGCGCGCGAAGTCGTGCAGGTGCCGGACGAGCGCGGTGACCAGCTGGGCGGTGCGCGGGTCCTTGGCGCCCGCCCAGCGCTCCTGGGCCAGCTCGGTGATGTTGTCCTCGGTGACGAGCTGCATTGCTCATTCCTCCAGCGGCGCGACGGACCGCGTGTTCGAGTCCACGGACAGGAAGATCTGGTTGGCGACCGGGTTGCGCAGCTCCTCGGCGAGCTGGCCGATCAACCCGGCGGTGCGGGCGAGCAGCGCGAAGCCGCGCAGGAGCTCCAGGGGCAGGCCGAGGTCCGCCAGCGCCGCGCCGCACGTGCCGGCGCCGTTGAGCGGCAGGGTCTTGCCGAGCACCTGGGGGTGGACGCGGCCGATCGCCGCGAACAACGACAGGTGCGGGCCGACCAGACCCTCCTCCTCGGCGATCTGGAACAGGCGCGGGGTGCGCGGGTCGCCGTTCTTGTGCACGTGGTGGCCGAGGCCGGGGATGCGGGCCTTGCCCTGCCGTCGAAGCGTTTCGAGCGCGATGGCGTCCCAGTCGAACGGCGGTTCGACGGTGCTGACGACGTCGTGCAGGAACCGGCCGCAGTCCTCGGTGACGCCGAGGAACCGGGAACCGCCGCCGAGGAGTCCGGCCGCGAGCGCGCCCTGGACCGAGTCCGGTGCGGAGAGGTAGGTGAGGCGGGTGACGATCGCGGTCGGGGTGAAGCCGTGGTCGGCGAGGGCCGCGAGCACGGCTTCGAACAGCCGGGTTTCGCCGGTGGTCGGCAGGCGCTGGGTGGCGAGCCAGAACGCCAGTTCGCCGAAACCGACATTGCCCATGACATCCCGGGCGAGGTCCTGCCCCAGCAAGGTGATGGTGTCGGGGGTTGAGGCTCCCAGCGCGGTTTCATAGAGATCAGCCACGGTCCTCCTTCAGCACGGTCGGAAGTCCGGGGCCGTGCGCGCCCAGCTCCAGCGGCTCGCAACCGTCAGCCATCGCCGCCCTCCTTCAACCACGCGCGTATCTCTTCCCCGTGCTCATCGAGTCCGGGCGGTGGCAGCTCGTAAACCGCCGGCGTCTCCGAGAACCGGATCGGGTGCCTGGTCGTCGGCATGCCCCCGACCTCGACGACCGGGTCGAGCCCGAACCGCTCGGCCATCGCGAACCCGCCGTCGATCGTGTTGATCGGCCCGCACGGCACACCGGCCGCCACGAGCAGGTCGAACCACTCCACCGCACCACGGGTCCGCAGCCGTTCCAGCAACAACGGCCGCAGCTCCTCGCGGTTGCGGGTGCGGTCGGCGTTGCGCGCGAACCGCGGGTCGTCCGGCACCTCGGACAGCCCGAGCACCTCGCAGAGCTTGCGGAACTGGCCGTCGTTGGCCGCCGCGACGATCAGGTCGTTGTCGGCGGTGGGCAGTGGCTCGTAGGGGAAGACGCTCGGGTGCGCGTTGCCCATCCGGTACGGCACCACGCCGCCCGCCACGTACGCCGAGCTGTGGTTCACCAGGCCGGTCAGCGCCGACGAGAGCAGGTTGACCTCGACGAGCTGGCCCTGGCCGGTGGCGTCGCGGTGGCGCAGCGCCGCGAGGATCCCGATCACCGCGTGGTTGCCGGCCATGACGTCGAAGACGGAGATGCCCGCGCGGTACGGCGGCCCGTCCGGATCGCCGGTGAGGCTCATCAGGCCGGAGATCGCCTGCACCATCAGGTCGTAGCCGGGGACGTGCTTCCCTTCGCCTGAACCGAAACCGGTGATCGACGCGTAGATCACCCTCGAGTTCACCGCGCTGACGGCCGCGTGGTCGAGCCCGTACTTCGCCAGGCCGCCCGGTTTGAAGTTCTCGATCAGCACGTCCGCGCGCCGGGCCAGCTCGCGCGCCAGTTCGACATCGCCTGAGTCGCGCAGGTCCAGGGCGATCGAGCGCTTGCCGCGGTTGATGCCGAGGTAGTAGGTCGAGACGTCGTCCCGCACCGGCGGCATCCACGTGCGGGTCTCGTCCCCGGCAGGTCCTTCGACTTTCACGACCGAGGCGCCCATGTCGGCGAGCAGCATCGTCGCGTACGGGCCCGCCAGCACGCGCGAGAAGTCCGCGACGAGAAGGCCGTCGAGTGGGCCCATCAGACGGACGTCCTGGTGTCGCCGCGGTACTCCGTGTACGTGTAGGGGTTGTCGAGCACCTTCGACTCGGGGATGTCCGGGTTCATGCCCTTCTCCCACGCCTCGTCGCCGAGCTGCTCGCGCAGGTGCTCGACGGTCTGCTCGACCTGGCCGCGGATCGCTCGCAGGTCGACGCCGACGAGCCGGTGGCCGCGCTTGACGATCCTGCCGTCGACGACCACCGTGTCCACATCGGACCGCTGGGCCTGGAACGCGACATGCCCGTAGGGGTTGAGCACCGGGAACATCGCGGGGGAGTTCTCGTTGCGCAGCAACACGAGGTCGGCCTTCTTGCCGACCTCGACGCTGCCGAGGTCGTCGCGGCCCAACGCTCGCGCGCCGCCCATGGTCGCCCATTCGACGACGTGCTCGGCTCGCAGCGCCGAGTGCGTGACGGTGTCGTTGCGGGCGTGCGCGGCCATGTGCTCTCGGGCGCGATCGGCGCCGAGGGTGCTGCGCATCGCGGAGAACAGGTCGCCGCTCCACCACACGGAGGTGTCCATCGACAGCGACACCGGGATGCCGTGCGCCCGGATCGCCCAGGTGGGCGGGTAGCCCTGGCCCGCGCTCTGCTCGCTCTCGGTCGACACGGAGATCGAACCGCCGGTCGCGGCGATCCGGTGGTAGGAGTCGGCGGACAGCGTCGCGGCGTGCACGTAGATGGACTGCGGGGTCATGAACCCGTTGTCGTGCATGAGCTTGATGCCGTCGTCGTTCGTCGCACCCCAGACGCCCGCGTGTGTGGTGACGGGGACGCCGAGATCCCGTGCCACCTCGAACGCCGGCTTCTCCGGGAACGCCGGGTCGCCGGTGACGTCGAACGCGAGCTGGAAACCGAGCATGTCGTCGATCGGCATGCGGCGGACGAAGTCGAGGAACTCGGGCTTGGCCGTCCAGGAGGCGGGGCTGTCCTGGATGTTGCCGTACGCCAGGACGAACCTGCCCGGCACGGCACGTAGGGCGGCGACCGCGGCTTCGGCGTGGTCGGTGGTCTGCAGGCCGTGCGACCAGTCGACGGTCGTGGTGACGCCGGCGTCCAGGGCTTCGGCCGCGGCGAGGAGGTTGCCGGCGTGGATGTCCTCCGGCCGGAAGACCTTGCCCCACTCCAGGTAGTACCAGACGAAGTACTGGGTGAGCGTCCAGTCAGCGCCGTAGCCGCGCATCGCGGTCTGCCACATGTGCCGGTGGGTGTCGATCATGCCCGGCATGACGAGGCCGTGCGACGCGTCGACCTCTTCGCTGCCTTCGGGCACCTGCAACCGCGGCCCGATCGCGGTGATCCGATCGTCCACCACGAGGACGTCGTGGTCGACCAGCACCTCGTGCGCGCCGTTCATCGTGAGAACGGTGCCGTTTCGCAGCACAACCGGACGTCGTTCGCCGACCATCGGGGACCTCCTCGACCGGCATGCGGACAAGTGTCCGTTGAATCCTCAACCTTTCCCGGCCGGGCGTCAACCCCGCTCAGGCGACGACGACGTGCGGCACCGTGGCGAGCCGGGCGAAGTCGGCGCTGATGTCGCCGGCGGCCTGCAGCAGCAACGGCAGGTGGTGCTCGACCAGTACCTCGATCGACGTCTCGGCCGCGTGGCAGTTGACGTTGAGCCCGGCGATCACGGTGCCGTTCCCGTCCCGCAGCGGCGCCGCGATCGACCGGATGCCCGGCGCGAGCTGCTGGTCGGTCATCGCCCATCCGCGCGCCCGCACGTCCCGCAGCTCGGCGTCGCGTTCGGCCGCGTCCGGCTGCCACTTCGGCGTCAGCCCCGACCGGGTGGGCTGGGCGAGAACCGCTTCCAGCTCCCTGGTGGGCAGTGCGGCGAGCTGGACCTTGCCGAGCGAGGTCTGCAGCGCGGGGAACTTGGTGCCGATCTGCACGGACAGCGTGACGATCTTGGGCACCGCCACCCGTGCCACGTAGACGATGTCCGACCCGTCGAGCTGGGCGATCGACACCGACTCGTTCGTGCGCGCCCCGAGCCGTTCCATGTGCGGCCGCGCGACCTCCCACAACCCGGTCGACCGCACATACGCGACGCCCAGCTCGAGCACACGGGGCGTGAGCGCGAAGCCGTTCTCGTCCTGCCGTGCGTAGCCCAGCTCGACCAGTGTGAGCAGGATGCGCCGCGCGGTCGGTCGCGCCAGCCCGGTGGCCGCCGCGACCTCGCTCAGCGCCATCACCGGGCGCCGGGGCTGGAACGCGCGGATCACGTCCAGCCCGCGGGCGAGAGCCTCGATGAAGTCGGGGCCGGTGTCAGGGCGAGCAGGCATGGCGTCAGCGTAGCGGACACTTGTCCGTTCGTAATCGAAACAATTCAACATTGTCGAAGGAATATTCGAAGAATACGTTCAAAGAATGGCCAACTACGAAAAGTTTTCGCGGGGCCGAATTCGAACGGTCCTGTTGACGGTGATCGGCTTGCTCCTGGCCCTCACTCTGCCGGCCGGGGCCGTGGCGGCGGCGCCCCCGGAGAAGACCGTGCGGGTGTACTGGTTGCGGCCCCACGACGTCCAGTACGACCAGCGCTACCCGGACGGCATCGCCAAGGTGGTTCAGGAAGCCCAGCGGTACTACGAACGGGAGCTGGGCAAGACGTTCAAGCTCAACAGTCCCGTGGTCGAGGTCGTCACCGGCGACCACAACCGGAGCTGGTACGAGAACACGCCCAACGGCGGCGACCGCTACTGGTGGGCGGTCTTCAACATGCAGCAGGAGTTGCTGCGCAAGATGAACCTCCGCGACCCGGACCGCAGGTGGCTCAACGTCGGCGAGATCAGCGCGGAGGGACCCGGCGCGGGCGGAGGTGGCGGCAACGGCTGGGTGATCCTGTCCGGACACGACGCCGACGGCGCCGCGGGCATCAACGGACCGATGAACCGCTGGTACGGCGGCATGGTGCACGAACTCGGCCACGCGTTCGGCCTGCCCGACTCGTCGTTCACCGACGGCACGCCGATGTCCGCGTCGTTCTACAACTACCCGAACACGCATTTCAACGAGCAGCAGAAGAACGCGATCCGCAACGGACCGTACGGCGGTTTCCTGTCGTAGCGCGGCAAACCGCAAGGCGGCCACCGTGCAGCGGGACGGCGGCCGCCTTGCGGGTTCGAAGTCTTCAGCGCAGCACGCGGCAGCCCGTGTCGTTGCCCAGCGCGTCGAGGCCGCACACATGAGTCGCGCCGAGCTGGTCCGTGAAGAAGATCGCGTCCCCGTCGTTCAGCAACTTCACGATCGTGGCGCCACTGCCGTAGCGGGACTCGCCGACCCGCACCCAGGGCGAGAACTCGTCGGTCGAACCGACCTGCCTGCTGCGGTAGACGTACCCGTCGGCGGCGCGGATCACGACGTCCGAGCCCTCGCGGACCTCGTCGAACGCGGCGGCCGGAGGTAGCGCGGTCTTCGGGCTGTTCAGGGACGCCCACACGAGGTCCCCGAAGCCGTTGGTCACGACCTGGCCGTCCGGGTTCGTGCCGAACAACCGGGTGCCGCGCCGCGGATCCCGCGCGCTCACCAGATGGGTGCCCTTGATCGGGCCGCTCCTGTCGATGAACCTGTTGTTCGCCGGATTGTCCGCGTAGTGCTGGTACACGGCCGCGCCGGCGCCCTGACGAACCGTGAGCTGGGCGCCGCGGACGATCTCACGTCTGTGCGAGGGCGTCGGGCGGCCGCTCAGCTCGCTGCCACCGAGGTTCTCCCACGGGGAGAACCCGCCGCCGAAGGCGACCTGGCCGCGATACAGGAGTTGTCCCCCGGACACGCCGTAGATGCCGACGGCGTCGTTGTAGTTGTAGGAGACCATCGTGATGCCGGAGGACATGGTCCCGCCGAGGTCCTGGAACGGCTTCCAGGCGCCGGTGACGGATTCCTTGCTGGTGAAGTAGACCCGGCCGCCTTTCACCGCGGCGAGTGAGACGCGACCGGCGCCGAGGACGACGGCCACCGGTAGTGACGCGAAACCGGTAGATGCCGCCACCACGGTGTCCCGGTAGGCACCCGTGGCCGACTTCGCTCGTTGGATCACCTTTCCGTTGTCGACGAAGAAGTGCTGGTACTCGTTGGGCCCTGTCTCGATGACCGCCGGTGGCTCCGGACTCACGGCGGCGGTGGCCGTGGTCGTGGTGGTGACGACCGATCCGACGGCCAGCGCCACCGCGACGAGCGTTGATCTCACGTGACCCCTCCCTGGTTTTCGAGAGGTGAAGGATCTCGGCCGGCGCTGACAGATAGCTGACATCGGTCAAGCGGTGGATTCCCGTACGACCAACCGGCAGGGCTGCCGCACCACCCCCGCCGCCCGAGACCCGGACAACGCCGCGGCCAGGTGCGCGACCGCGGTGGTGCCCAGCTGCTGCAGGTTGAGGTCGATCGTGGTCAGCGGCGGCGTGCAGTCCGCGGCGAAGATCTCCCAGTTGTCGTACCCGACGATCGCCACGTCGTCGGGTACGCGCCGGCCGAGCCCGGTGAGCGCCTGCACGACTCCGCTCGCGATCTGGTCGTTGCCGCAGAAGATCGCGTCGACCTCGGGCGCGGTCGCCACCAGCAGCCTGGCCGCGTGCCGGCCCCAGCGCTGCGACCACTCGCCGTGCAGCGGCTGACCTCCGGCGAGCGGCAGGTCGTGTTCGGCGAGAACGGCGTGCACGGCGGCGACGCGGTCACGCGCCGCCCGGTAGTGCTGCGGGCCGGTGATGTGCGCGATGTGCTTGCGCCGCAACGCGATCAGGTGCTCGATCGCGAGCCGCGCCCCGCCCTCGTCGTCGGAGACCAGGCACAGATCGGCCGGGTTGGTCGAGCGGCAGTACACGTACACCGCGGGCACCGGGAGATCGGCGGTCAGCGAAGTGCGGACGTCGTTGCTGTCGCCCACCACGATGAACCCGTCGACCTGGCGGGCCAGCAGCGTGCGGATGTAGTGGTTGCGGCGGATCGCGTCACCCCGTGTGTCGCACAGCAGCACCGACATCTCCTGGTCCGACAACGCCTTCTCGGCGCCGAGCAGGATCGGGATGGCGAACCGGCCGTCGAACTCGTCGGTGAGCAGGCCGATCGCGCGGGTGCGACCGGCCACCAGGCCCTGCGCCAGGACGTTGGGCTGGAACGACAACTCGGCCGCCGCGCGCAGCACCCGAGCCCTGGTGGCCGCGGCGACCTCGCCCCGGTCGTTGATCGCCTTGGACGCGGTGGCGATCGACACGCCCGCGCGCTTGGCCACGTCCCCGAGCGTCACCGCTTCCGACCGCCGTCTGCCCATCGAAACCCTTTCGAATGCGATTCGACTGCGTATTCGACGATTTCTGCTCCTGATGGCGCATTGTCGAAATCGTTTTCGGTCACCAGAGTGCGTGGTGTGGCTCAGATGCGCAATCCCCAGTCGATCCGCGGTCCGGTGATCCCGTCCCGCGGACCCTTACGTCCACTTGGGATGGACGAGGTGCGCATCACCGGTGGCTTCTGGGCCATTCGGCAGCAGGTCAACGGCGAGGCGACGCTCGGGCACGCGCTGGACTGGATGGACCGGCTCGGCTGGACCGGCAATTTCACCGCCGCCGCGAACGGTGTGGAATCACGCGAGCGGAAAGGCAGGGAGTTCGCCGACTCCGAGGTCTACAAAATCGTCGAGGCGATGTCGTGGGAACAGGGCAGATTCCCGAGCGACGAGCTGAACGCCCGAATCGAAACGGTTACGGGAACGTTCACGGCGGCCCAGGACGACGACGGTTACCTCAACACGGCGTTCGGCCGGCACTGGCAGCGGCCGCGCTACGACGACCTGGCCTGGGGCCACGAGCTCTACTGCGCCGGACATCTGTTGCAGGCTGCCGTCGCCCGCACGAGGACCGCGGGCGACGGGCCGTTGCTGGAAGTCGCCCGGCGCGCCGCCGACCACATCTGCGAGGTGTTCGGTGAGAGTGGCCAGGGGATCTGCGGGCATCCGGAGATCGAGACCGCGCTGGTGGAGTTCGCGCGGCTGGCGGGGGAGCAGCGCTACCTCGACCAGGCGGCGTTGTTCGTGGAACGGCGCGGTTACCGCAGCCTGCCCGCGCACGAGTTCGGCTGGTCCTACTTCAACGACGACGTCCCGGTGCGCAAGGCGACGGTGTTCCGCGGCCATGCGGTACGTGCGCTGTACCTGGCGTGCGGTGCTGTGGACGTCGCGGTCGAGACCGGCGACGACGACCTGCTGGAGGCGGTGGCCGCGCAGTTCGACCGGACGTGGGCCCGGCGCACGCACCTCACCGGCGGCATGGGCTCACGGCACCAGGACGAGGCGTTCGGCGACGACTTCGTGTTGCCCGCGGACCGGGCGTACGCGGAGACGTGTGCCGGGGTGGCCACGGTGATGCTCGCGCAACGACTCCTGCTGGCCACCGGCGACAGCCGGTACGCCGGTGTGGTGGATCGCGTGCTGCACAACGTGATCGCGACGGCAATCGGTGACGACGGCCGGAGTTTCTTCTACGCCAACACGTTGCACCAGCGCACGACGACCCGTGCCAACGGGGACTCCGAACGGCTCGACGTGGGCGGCGGACCGCGCGCGCCGTGGTTCGAGGTGTCGTGCTGCCTGCCCAACCTCGCCCGGCTGCTGGCGAGCCTCTCGTCCTACCTGGTCACCGCCGACGACACCGGGCTGCGCGTGCACCAGTACGCCGACTGCGACGTCGAGACCCACCTCGCCGACGGGCGTCCCGTCGGTCTGCGGGTGCGGACTTCGTACCCCGAGGGGGGAGAAGTGGCCGTGCGGGTGACCAGGAGCGGCGGCGAACCCTGGTCGATCAGCCTGCGCGTGCCCGGCTGGGCGACCGGGGCGGTGCTCACCGTGGACGACGAGCGCCGCCCGGTCGCACCAGGAGAGGCCGTGCTGACGCGGGAGTGGGCCGTGGGTCAGGAGATCCGGCTGGAACTGCCGACGCAGCCGCGGTTCATCTGGCCGGATCCGCGCATCGACGCCGTGCGCGGGTGTGTCGCGGTCGAACGAGGACCGCTCGTGCTGTGCGCGGAGTCGTTGGGGGAGAACGACCTCGACGCGCTGAGGGTCTGGACCGGGCAGGACCCGGAGCAGACAGGGGACGGCGCGGTGGTGCGGGCCCGTTTCGAGGCACCGCTGGATTCCTCCTGGCCGTACGGGGATCCGTCCGGCAGACCGGGCACGCCCGTGGCCGTGCACCTCACGCCCTACCACCGCTGGGCCCGTCGTGGCCCGTCCACGATGCGGGTCTGGCTGCCCACCACGTAAGACCCGTGCACACCGTCTCAAAGGAGAGACCGTGAAAGCGATGCTCGCGGCAGCCTTGCTGCTGCTTGCCACAGCGTGCGGTGCGGCCGAACCCGGTGCCACCGACGACGGCGCGACGCTCACGCTGTGGACCCGCGCCGCGACCGAGTCGGTGTCCAAGGCCTACGCCGACGCCTACAACGCCGGACACCGCAACAAGATCGAGGTCACCGCGTACCCGAACGAGGAGTACCCGGCGAAGCTCGCTTCCGCCGCGGGCGCCAAGTCGTTGCCGGACCTGTTCGCCGCGGACGTGGTGTTCGCACCGCAGTACGCAGCCCAGGGCCTGTGGGCCGACGTGACCGACCAGTTCAAGTCCTTGCCGTTCAAGGACTCCGTAGCCCCCTCCCACGTCCGTGCGGGAACGTGGGAGGGCCACAACTTCGCGGTGCCGCACACGATCGACCTGTCGGTGCTGCTGTACAACAAGGACCTCTACGCCAAGGCCGGTCTGGATCCGGAGAAGCCGCCGCGCACGTTGCGCGAGTTCGCCGAGCACGCCCGCAAGATCGACCAGCTCGGCGGTGACGTCAACGGCACGTACTTCGGCGGGAACTGCGGTGGCTGCGTCGAGTTCACGCTGTGGCCGTCGGTGTGGGCCGCGGGCGGGGAGGTGCTGGACGCCGACGGTCGCAGCTCGAAGATCGACTCGCCCGAGATGGCCGAGGTGTTCGCGATCTACCGCGAGCTCTACGACCAGGGTGCCGCGTCGCCCGCGTCGAAGGGCGAGGCCGGACCGACGTGGCTCGGCGCGTTGCAGGGCGGGAAGGTCGGCATCGCGCCCGGCCCGTCGGTGTGGCTCGACGCGATCGAGGCCAAGGGTGTCAAGACCGGCATCGCGCCGATCCCCGGGATCAACGGCGGCGAGTCCACGTTCGTCGGGGGCGACGCGATCGGCATCGGCGCGACGAGCTCGAAGGCCGCGCAGGCGTGGGACTTCCTGGCCTGGACGATGTCGGACGAGGCCCAGGTCGAGGTGATCGCGAAGCGCAAGGGCGTGCCGGTCCGCACCGACCTGGCGTCGAACAAGTACTCCTCGGCCGATCCGCGGCTCGTCACCGCGAACGGGTTGGTGGCCAAGGGGAAGACGCCGTACGCGCGCAACTTCAACGCCACCTTCAACGACCCGCAAGGCCCGTGGCTGACCACCGTGCGCGGTGCGTTGTTCGGTGATCCGTCGGCGGCGCTGCTGGCGGGCAACGAGGCGATCACCAAGTCGTTGCGGCAGGAGTGACCGGTGCGCAGGCGAGCGGTCAGCGGAGCCCTCTACGCCACACCCGCGGCGGTGCTGGTGGGGTTGTTCTTCGTCGTTCCGCTGCTGCTCGTCGCGTGGATGTCGCTGCACCGGTGGCCGTTGCTCGGCAAGGCCCGGTTCAACGCGCCGGCCAACTACACGGCGATCGCGGACAACGCCCTGCTCGGTGACGCGGCTCTGTTCACCTTGAAGTACACGGTGCTCATCACGGTGTTGCTGTTCGCGATCGCGTTCGGGCTCGCGTTGCTGGTGCAGAACCGCAGGCCGGGCGTCGGGTTCTTCCGGACCGCGTTCTTCCTGCCGATGGCGGTCGGGTTCGCGAGCGCGTCGCTGCTGTTCCTCGGGCTGCTGAGCGAGGAGATCGGGCCGGTTCCGCTGAGCGGGGACAGTCCGGCGCTCGGGTCCGCGGTGTTGCTGGTGCTGTGGCGGTTCGCGGGGTTCAACATGCTCATCCTGCTGACCGGCCTGCAGGCCGTCCCGCTCGACGTCTACGAGGCCGCGCGGATCGACGGCGCGACCCGGTGGCAGCTGTTCAGCCGGATCACCGTGCCGTTGATGCGGCCGACGATCGCGCTGGTGCTGACGATGATGATCACCGGTTCGCTGCTCGCGTTCGACCAGTTCTGGATCCTCACCCGCGGAGGACCGGACAACAGCACGACCTCGCTGGTGATGGTGATCTACCGGGAGGCTTTCGTCCGGCTCGACCTCGGGTCGGCTGCGGGGATCTCGGTGGTGTTGCTGGTGTTGCTCGCGGTGGTCAGCTCGGTCCAGTTCGCCGTCCTGCGCCGGAGGTCGGTATGAGGACCTCCTATTACTTCACGGGCACGGCGCTGGCGATCCTGTTCCTGTTCCCGCTGCTGTGGAGCGGGTGGGCGTCGGTGCGCACGGACACCGGGTTCGGCCTGGACAACTACGTGCGGCTGTTCAGCTCCGCCAACGGGATCCGCGCGGCGCACGTGCTCAACAGCGTGATCGTCAGCGCGCTGACCGTGGCCGGCACGCTGGTCGTGTCCACTTCGGCCGGTTACGCGTTCGGCCGGTTCAGGTTTCCCGGCCGCGATCTGCTGTTCCTGTTGACGCTCGCGATCCTGATGGTGCCGTACGCGACCATCCTGATCGCGCTGTACGTGCTGCTCGGCTGGCTCGGGCTGGAGGACTCGCTGGTCGGGCTGAGCCTGGTGCTGATCGTCTTCCAGCTGCCGTTCTCGGTGTTCATGATGCGCAACAGCTTCGAGGCCGTGCCGATCGAGCTGGAGGAGTCGGCCCGCGTCGACGGGTGCTCGAGCTTCGGCACGCTGGTGCGGATCATGCTGCCCGCTGTTCGTCCCGGTCTGGTCACTGTCGGGCTGTTCGCGTTTCTCGCGTCGTGGAGCGAGTTCTTCGCTCCGTTGATCCTGCTCAACTCCACCGGCAAGTTCACCGCGATCTTGGCCGTGGTGAACATGCGCACCGCCAGCCACGGCTCGATCGACTACGCCGCCCTCGAAGCGGGCGTGGTGTTCATGGCGGTGCCCTGCCTGGTGCTCTTCGCGTTCCTGCAACGCAGCTACGTCCGGGGATTCACCTCGGGCGCCCTGAAAGGCTGAGGAGATCAGCATGATCCGAATGTGGAGAGGATTCGTGGCCGCGCTGTTCGCGGCGGTGATGGCGGTGGGCGTGGCGGCGCCTGCGAGAGCGGACACGTGGAACCCGCCCGCGAACCTGGTGACCCCGCTGAACCAGGTCTGGCAGCACGTGGAGAGCACCTACGGGGACCTCTACGGCTTCCGCAACTACGGGTGGGACCAGCTCTTCGCCAACAAGGGCTACCTGAACTTCTGCGTGCGCTGGGACTCGCCCCAGCCGGTGACCGCGCAGCAACGCGACGCCGTCCACGCCCAGCTGGCGCGCCAGTACAAGAAGTGGATGGACGCGATGGCGGGTCACAACAACTTCCCGTACGCGTCCGTGCCGATCAAGGTGGTCGGCTGGGCGGTGCGCGACCGCAACCAGCTGCAGTGGACGGACAACTCGGTCGACATCTACGTCAACGACATCCGCGAGAACGCACCGCAGTGCTCGGAGGGTTGCGGCAGGTTCTTCAACCGCGGCGGCACGTATCCGCGGTGTCCTGGCGGCGTCCCGAGGCACTACGACCAGTCGTTGTGGCTCACGTCCGGTTTCGGCGGCGGAGCCGGAGGTGACTGGGGCCAGCGGATCGGCAGCGAGTACTTCATGGGCAACCTGAACTCGGCGGACGTGCACATCTTCCTGCACGAGGTCGGGCACACGTTCGGGCTGGACGACTTCTACGACTGGACACCGAGCGGTGTCGACCGGTTCATCATGAAGGCCGGGAGCTCCACGGTGATCACCGAGTTCGACAAGTGGATGCTGCGCGACTTCTGGCGGCACCTGAAGAACAGGTACGGGTTCTAGCCGATGTTCACTCCCTCTCGTCGTGCTGTTCTGCGTGCGGGTGCTGTCGCTGTCGCGGCGGCAGCGCTCCCCGCACGCGCGCTCGCCGCGGCCCGCCCCGACTTCGGGGTGTCCGCCGAGCTGTTCCCGCTGGGGTCGGTGTCGCTGCTACCCGGTCCGTTCCGGGACAACACCCTCCGCACCCACGCCTATCTGTTGTTCCTCGACCCGGACCGGCTGCTGCACACGTTCCGGCTCAACGTCTCGCTGTCCTCCGGAGTGGTCCCTTGCGGAGGGTGGGAGTCACCTTCCACCGAGCTGCGCGGGCATTCGACAGGGCACGTGCTGTCCGCGCTGGCCCAGGCGTTCGCCGCGACCGGGGACACGGCGTTCTCGGCGAAGGCGAACTACCTGGTCGAGCAGCTGGCCGTGTGCCAGGACCGGGCGCGGATCGGCGGGTTCAGCACCGGGTACCTGTCGGCGTTCCCGGAGAGCTTCATCGGCCGGGTCGAGGCCCGCGAGCAGGTCTGGGCGCCCTACTACACCCTGCACAAGATCATGGCCGGGCTGCTCGACGTGCACCTGCTGATCGGCAGTCCGCAGGCGCTGACGGTGCTGAAGAACATGGCCGCGTGGGCGGCGTGGCGCAACGGCAGGCTGACCTACGACCAGCGGCAGAACATGCTGGACACCGAGTTCGGCGGCATGAACGAGGTGCTGGCCAACCTCTACCAGCTCACCGGCGACCCGGCGCACCTCACCACGGCCCAGTACTTCGACCACGCGGAGATCTTCGACCCGTTGGCGCAGAACCGGGACGCGTTGAACGGCTACCACGCGAACACGCAGATCCCGAAGGCGATCGGAGCGATCCGCGAGTACCACGCAACCGGTTCGACGAGGTACCGCGACATCGCGAGCAACTTCTGGGAGTTCGTGACCAGCGCGCACAGCTACGCGATCGGTGGCAACTCGAACGGCGAGTACTTCAAGGCTCCTGGTCGAATCGCTTCCGAGCTGTCCGACAACACCTGCGAGTCCTGCAACTCCTACAACATGCTGAAGCTCACCGCGCAGCTGTTCCGGAGCAGTCCCGGTGACGCGCGGTACTTCGACTTCTACGAGAAGACCCTCTACAACCACCTGCTGGGCGCGCAGAACCCGGATTCGGCGCACGGACACCACAGCTACTACACGCCGTTGCGGCCCGGCGGCATCCGCACGTACAGCAACGACTACAACGACTTCACCTGCTGCCACGGCACCGGGATGGAGACCAACACCGGCCACACCGGGCGCATCTACGCCCACTCCGGCACCACGTTGTACGTCAACCTGTTCATCGCCTCGACGGTGAGCTGGCGAGGATTCACCGTGCGGCAGGAGACGTCCTTCCCGGAGACCGCGGCCACGAAGCTGACGATCACCGGCTCCGGGACGTTCGAGCTGCGTGTGCGCATCCCCGGTTGGGCCGCGGGCGCGCAGATCCGAGTCAACGGAACACCGCAGCCGCCGGTCACGCCGGGTTCGTACGCCTGGATCAACCGGACCTGGTCGAGCGGCGATGTCGTGGACGTCAGTCTGCCCATGGCGTTGCACCGCGAGTCCACTCCGGACAACCGCGCGGTGCAAGCGGTTCGACACGGGCCGATCGTGCTGGCCGGTGCGTACGGCACGAACAACCTGCCGTCGATGCCGGTGTTGCAACCGTCCTCGATTCGGGCCACCTCGACACCGTTGCAGTACACGGCTTCCGCGAGCACCGGCCAGGTGACTCTGATGCCGTTCTACAAGGTGCACGGGCAGCGGTACACGGTCTACTGGACCGTCGGAGAGGCCCCGCCGTTCATCGCGCACTACCCGTTCGACGGCAACACGAACGACGCCACCGGCAACGGCCTGACCGCCGCGCTCGCGGGTGGTGCGGCGTGGACGGCAGGCCGGAGCGGGCAAGCGGTCGACCTGTCCGGTTCCGGTGCGCACGTCGTGCTGCCGTCGGGGCTGCTCGCCGGTGCGCTGGCGTGCACGATCGCCACCTGGGTGCGGCTGGACACCGTGACGACCTGGTCGCGGGTGTTCGACTTCGGTTCCGGCACGGGGAACTACGCCTTCCTGACTCCGCTCAGTTCGGCTGGTGGCGTCCGGTTCGCGGTCACGAGTGGTGGCGCGGGCTCCGAGCAGCAGATCAATGCGTCGGCAGCCCTCCCACAGGGCGTGTGGACCCACGTTGCCGTGACGCAGAACGGCGATCTCGGCGTCCTGTACGTCAATGGTGCCGAGGTCGCGCGCAACACGGCGATGACGGCACGGATCGGCAGCACCACGCAGAACTGGATCGGTCGTTCCCAGTACGCGAACGACCCCTATCTCGACGGCGCCGTGGACTCCTTCCGCGTCTACGGCCGCGCCCTCACCGCCGCAGAGGTCGCGAACCTCCACTCCACCGGTACCTGAGGAGGATCGATGCGCGCCATCCTGCTGGCCGCCGCGATCACGTTGCTCGCGGGCGCACTGCCCGCGAGCGCGGCGAACCCGATCATCACCTCGGTCTACACCGCCGACCCGGCACCGCTGGTCGTCGGCAACACCATGTACATCTACGCCGGACGGGACGAGGCCGCGTCCGGCGAGCAGAACTTCCTGATGCGCGAGTGGCGGGTGCTGTCGTCGACCGACGCCGCCACCTGGACCGACCACGGCGCGAAGGCGAGCATTGGAACGTTTCGATGGGCGGGCGCCGACGCGTGGGCGAGTGAAGTCGAACCGCGGAACGGCAAGTACTACTGGTACACCTCGGTCAACGGCAACGGTCCCGGCTGGATGGACATCGGCGTGGCGGTCGGCGACAGCCCGCTCGGCCCGTTCACCGACGCCAAGGGTGGCCCGCTGATCAGCGACAGCACCCCGAACTCGTCCGGGCTCAACATCGACCCGACGGTCTTCACCGACGACGACGGCCAGGCCTACCTCTACTGGGGCAGCTACTGGGGCGCGCGGGCGGCGAAACTCAAACCGAACATGATCGAGCTGGACGGTCCCGTCGTGACGCCGCAGGGCCTCGACAACTTCTGGGAAGCGCCGTTCATGTTCAAGCGCAACGGTCTCTACTACATGATCTACGCGGCGAACGACACGGGCGGCTGCGTCACGTCCTCCAGCTACGCGTGCCAGCGCTACGCCACCGCCACCAGCCCGATGGGGCCGTGGACTCACCGAGGTGTGGTGCTCGGGCAGGTCTCGTCGACCACCAACCACGCGGGCGTCGCGCAGTTCAACGGCCAGTGGTACATGGTCTACCACAACGCTCAGGCATCCGGTGGCGGCAACTTCCGCCGGTCCGTGGCCGTGGATCTGTTGCACTTCAACGCTGACGGCACGATGCAGCGGGTCGTCCAGACAGCCGCCGGCCCGCCGCCGAACCCCGGTGGCGGAGGAGGCGGAAACCTGGCTTTGAGCGCCACGGCGAGCACCTCGTACGTGTCGTCGTGGGAGAACCTCTCCGCGGTGAACAACGGCGTGACCCCGTCGAGTTCGGCGGACCGCTCGAACCTCGTCTACGGCAACTGGCCGGAGCAGGGCACGCAGTGGCTCGAGTACACCTGGCCGTCCGCGAAGCCGATCAACCGTTCGGCGGTGTACTGGTTCGACGACGACCAGGGCATCGACCTGCCCGCCTCCTGCCGGCTGCAGTACTGGACCGGCAGCGCCTACGCCGACCTGCCCGGATCGTGCGGGACGGCCGCGAACACCTTCAACACCAGCACGTTCCCCACCGTGTCCACGACCCGGTTGCGGTTGAACATCACCGCGAGGACCGGCCTCTCGACGGGAGTCCTGGAATGGCAAGCCTTCGCCGCCTGACGGCACCCGCGCTGGCCGTGGTGCTGGTCGCAGCCGGGCTCGGTCCCGCTTCGGCCGCGCAGAACATCGGTTATCCGGCGTTCACCGGCCCGTCGATCCCCGCACCTCCGGTCGGGTACAACACCGGCAGCACGATGCGCGCGATCTACGACGCCGAGAGCGGCGGCACCGACTTCTGGATGGACCGGCTGCTCGCCCGTCCCGGCAACGACCCGTCCGGGGACTTCCTGATGACGCGCGGCCGCGGGATGTTCATGTACACCCACAACCCCGGCGTGATCGGGTTCGGCGGCCGGTCCGCGTACTGGGACGACATCAGCGGCCAGAACGCCTACCAGGTCGCGTTGTCACCCGGCAACTTCACCGAACAGGTGAACAGCCGGGTGCAGAAACCCAGCCACTACAAGGGTGTCTTCACCAGCGGCTCGCTCAGGGTGGAGATGACGAAGTTCATCACCCACAACAACGTTGCCGTGACGAACCTGGCGATCGTCAACACCGGTGGTTCGTCGGCGACGTTGCAGTTGCGCGCGACCTCGCCGTACGCGACGACCGCGAGCGGCAGTGAGCTGACCGGCAGCCGGCCGGTGAAGAACAACCTGACCACGATCCGGCCGCGCTTCGCAGGGGACGGCTTCAACGTCAACAACGGCGGCCTCGACCGTTCGATCACCGTCGGAGCCGGGCAGACCGTCTCCACCAAGGTGGAGATGGGCTTCCTGACGACCGAGATCCCGGAGTCGTCGTCGGAGTACGAGGCATATCGCGGGTACTCGCCCGCTACGGCGTTCGCGACGCACGTGCGGGCGTACAACCGTTGGTGGGCGGACAACATCCCGTACATCGACGTGCCGGATCCCGCGATCAAGAAGAACATCTACTACCGCTGGTGGCTGATGCGCTTCAACCACCTGGACGTCGACATCCCCGGCCAGGACTACCAGTTCCCGACCTCGGTCGAGGGCGCGACCGGGTACAACAACGCGATCGTGCTGACCCAGCCGATGCACATCGACGACCTGAAGTACCTGCGAGATCCCGTCTACTCCTACGGGCCGTGGCTGTCGATCGGGCAGACGTCGCGTGGTGGCCGGTTCATGGACAACCCCGGCGACCCGGAGAACTGGTCGAACTCGTACACCCAGTACGTGTCCGAGGCCGCGTGGCGCAGCTACGAGATCCACGGCGGGCAACCGTCGATCGCCGCGCTGCTGGCCCGTTACGCGGAAGGCGACGCCAAGGGACAACTGTCCTACTACGACACCAACAACAACGGTGTGATCGAGTACGACTGGGGTGCGTTGACCGGCAACGACGCCGACGCGGTGTCGTTCGACTGGCGGCCGGGCCGGATGGACCGCGCGGAGACCGCGTACGTGTGGAGCGGAGCCGTTGCCGCGCAACAGGCCTATGCGTTGGCGGGTAACTCTTCCAAAGCTGCTGAGATGCAGGCGCTCGCCGACCGCATCCGGTCAGGTGTGATCAACACGTTGTGGAACCCGAACAGGCAGCTGCTGGAACACAAGCACGCGCAGACGAACGAGCACGTGCCGTGGAAGGAGATCAACAACTACTACCCGTACTCCGTAGGCCTGATGCCTTCGACGGACCAGTACAAGCAGGCGTTGCGGCTCCTCGCCCAGCCGTCGGAGTACCCGGTGTTCCCCTTCTACACGGCCAACCAGAAGGACAAGGCGGAGGCGGCCGCGGCAGGGCACCCCGGTTCGAACAACTTCTCCACGATCAACTCGACCGTGCAGTTCCGGCTGTACTCGTCGGTGCTGCGCAACTACCCGAACCAGTGGATGACGGCGGAGGACTACAAGAAGCTGCTCTACTGGAACGCCTGGGCGCAGTACGTCGGCGGCAACACGCAGTGGCCGGACGCCAACGAGTTCTGGGCCGACTGGAACGGCAGCACGATCGGGTACCGGTCGTGGATCCACCACAACATCCTCGGCAGCAGCAACTGGACGGTGATCGAGGACGCGGCCGGTCTGCGTCCGCGGTCGGACGGGTTGATCGAACTCTCGCCGATCAACATCGGCTGGTCGCACTTCGCCGTCAACAACCTGCGGCACCGCAACGCCGATCTGAGCGTCGTGTGGGACGACCCCGCTGACGGCGTGACCCGCTATCCCGGTGTGTCGCAGGGGTATTCGGTCTACCTCAACGGAACCCGCGCGTTCACCGTGGACCGGCTGACGCGCGTGCTCTACGACCCGGCCTCCGGATCCGTCACGCTGCCGTCCGGTGGTTCCGTGGTGTACCAGAGCGCCGCGCCTGGTGTGCGGGCGCCGCGTGACGTCGTGCAGGACACCGCGCGGATGGTCGACGTGTTCGCCAAGGCGGGTGTCGACCTGACGTCGTCCCGGCCGAACCTGGCCACCGGTCCGTCGGCGTCCTACACCGCGTCCGGCACGTCGGCCGGCGCGGCGGTCGACGGGTTCCCGATCAACGAACCGATCTGGGGCAGCTCCGGCTCGCCCAACTCCTCCGACTGGTTCGAGCTGAACTTCGGCCAGTCGCGCCAGGTCGGCGAGGTGCGGCTGTACTTCCGCGACGACCGCGCCGGAAACCGTTACCGGGCACCGGCTTCGTACGCGGTGCAGCAGTGGAACGGCAGCGCGTGGGTGGACGTCGGCGCGCAGACCAGGACTCCTGCCGTTCCGCGCGCCAACTACAACCGCGTCCAGTTCACTCCGGTCAGCACCCAGCGACTCCGGGTGGTGATGACCCACGCGGCAGGCTTCAGGACCGGCCTGACCGAGATCAAGGTCTACTGATCACCGCGGTGACGGTGATGTCGACGAACGCGCCGATCATGAACCGCGGGGCGCGGATGCCCAGCGTCCTGCGGTCCAGCCGGGCGGTCGCCGTCATCACCGTCTCACCATCCCTTGTGGACAGTTCGACGAACCCGCCCAGCTCGGTGGACGTGCCCCTCGCGTGGAGCGTGCCGGTGACCTCCCAGCCGTTCTGAGCGGGCCGGCAGGACGTGGCGGTGAAGGTCATCACCGGGTGCCGGTCGAGGTCCAGCAGGCTCGGTTTGCGCAGGTCGAGGTCGCGCTTGGCGATCCCGGTGTCGATGGCGCCGAGGTCCAGCGTCCCGTGCACGCCCTGCAGTTGCCCGTTCGCGTCGATCTCCACGCTCCCGGCCGTGACGGGCACGGTTCCGTGCGCCTTGCGGCCCAGGTTGCCGACCTGGAACGACGCGGAGCTGCGGGTGAGATCGGCCTGCCACACACCGGTGGTCAGGGTCTTGGTCGCGGTCATGACAGTGCCTCTCCGTGCTCGAAGACCTGGTGGACGGGGTAGATCTCGACCCGGTCGGCGCCCGGCAGCAGCGCCGGGTCCTCGCCGGGCAGCAGCGTGGTGCTCAGGATCGCCTTCTGGGTGTCGATGAGCGCCTGCTCGGTCTCGGCGATCGACACGACGACTTCGGACCCGTCGTCCCGCCGGAGCACGTACGTCCTGATGTTGCCCGGCACGGCGAAGGCCGCGGGCTTGATCCGCTCCTCGTTCGCGAAGTCCTCCGCGGCCAGCTGCTCCGGGCTGCGCGGGCGGTCGAAGTAGGTGAGCTGCGCGTACATGGTCTGCCTCCTGTGCGTTGCCCAGAAGTCTTGGCTGTGCGAGGCCGATGCGGATCCGTGCCAGTACGGAGTGCGTCTTCGCTGACGCGCCGACTGCCGGCGACCTGCTGGCGACCGGCGGCACCAACGGCACTGTGGTGTTGTGGGATCTCAAGCCGACCTACGAGTTGCGGGGCAAGCTCGACGAGACCGCGTGCCTGGTCGCCGGCGGCGGACTCGACCGCGACACGTGGCCGCGGTACGTGGGAGACCTGCCGTTCCAGGAGACGTGTTAGGAAGGCCGGGTGATCACCACCATGGCGTTCCTCAAGGCACGTGAAGGACTCAGCCGCAGTGAGCTCGTCGACTACTACGAGAACCACCACGTGCCGTTGATCCTCAGCCTCGCCCCGGCACCCGCCTACTACGCCCGCAACTACCTGCCGGAGATGGCCGAGTTCGACGTGGTGACGCACATG
Source organism: Lentzea aerocolonigenes (assembly GCF_000955955.1). Classification (GTDB taxonomy): domain Bacteria; phylum Actinomycetota; class Actinomycetes; order Mycobacteriales; family Pseudonocardiaceae; genus Lentzea; species Lentzea aerocolonigenes_A. Next base: position 240 of record NZ_JYJG01000054.1, on the reverse strand, counting down.
AGTTCGAGGACGAAGCCGTTCGGCAGGCATGGCTCGCGCGAGTGCTCGCCGAGGGGTCCGGTGTGGCGGAGGACGAGGCGCGGTTCCTCGACCGCTCGCGCACCCGGTCGTGGACGGTCGAGGAACGCGTCAGCTGACCCGCAGCCCGACCGCCAGCGTCAGCTCCAGCACTCGCTGCGGTGACCCGAGATCCGGGAACAGCTCGCGCAGCTGCGACATCCGGTAGCGGACGGTCTGCGG
>NZ_JYJG01000053.1 GCF_000955955.1 Lentzea aerocolonigenes | reverse complement strand
TCCGGTAGCGGACGGTCTGCGGGTGCACGAACAACGCCGTCGCCACCTCGTCCCGCCGCCCGTGGTGCAGCAGCCATGCCCGCAGCGTCTCCTCCAGTTTGCGCGCGGTCGCGTCTGGAAGGGCGCGCAACGGGGCGAGCGCGCGCGTGCGCAAGTCGGCGAACGCGTCGACGTCGGCGCTCAGGATGAGCTCGGGCAGGTGGTCCTCGGTGTCGCGGATGTCGGGGGAGAGGGAGCGCGCGCGTATGGCCCGTGCGTACGAGGCGGACGCACGGGTCCATGGACGTGCCGGGCCGACCACGGCGGTTCGGCCGGTGAGTTGTCTCAAGAGATGCGCGCGGTCGGCGTCGGGCACCAGCAGCACGCCGAGCGCGTCCGGCAGGTCGTCCAACACCAACGTGCTCGGGTCGAGCGCGCGGTAGGCAGGACGGGCCTGGGCGGCGGGCAGCAGCACCGCCGTCAGCGAGACCGGCGGCTGCCAGCCGGCGCGTTGAGCCGCGGCCTGCAGGACGTCGGAGCCCGCGCCGGTGAGCAGGTCGCGGGCCAGTTGTTCCAGGTGACGCTCGTGGGCGAGGCCTCGGGCAGCGAGTTCGTCGGCGTGGCCCGCGGCGCTCGCGGCGGAGAGCTCGTCGATGTAGGCGAACGTCAGCTCGGCGAACTTGGCGACCTCGGCAGCGGGCAGACCCGCAGGTACGGCACCTGCGGCCAGCCCTCGCCAGGCCACCCTGGCGCCGACGCGGTAGGCGCTGAGCAGGGCGTCCATCGAGCGGCCGTCACGGACCTCGCCGCGGCCCAGCTCGTACGCGGCGTCGCCCGCGTCGCCACCGGTGGCGTTGCCGGAGGCGAGGTCGAGGTAGTGTCCCAGCGCCGTGCGGACGGCTCGGCGGATGGTGCCGCCCATGCGTCCGGAAAGTGCGTTGGCGTACGACGGGACCTCGTCGATGATGGCCTGCACGACCTCGTCGGCGGTGGTCTTCAGGGCCGCCCGGAGTGCGGTGACAGTCGTCTCGTCGAGGGCCAGTTCGGTGGCCCTCCGGATTGCATGACTCACGTTTTGTTCCCTGCGAACAATTCAGCCGACCAGATTCACATCCTGCGGACAGGACTTTACGCCCTGAGGCGCATCAAGCTGGAGTCATGACGAGTGCCGCCCTTCGCAGCAGGGCGTGGAAACTGCTGGAGATGGTCACGACGCCGCTGCTGCCGGCGGACTACCTCGACCTGGTCAGCCCGCTCCGCGCGGGTGCTGACCTGCGAGGACGCATCGAGGCTGTGCATCCGGAGACCCCGGACGCCGCCACGATCGTGATCAGGCCGGGCAAGGGCTGGCGAGGCCACGTGGCCGGTCAGTACATCCGGGTGGGTGTCGACGTCGACGGCGTGCGGCTGTGGCGGGCCTACTCGGTCACGTCCCCGACGAACAGGCGAGACGGCCGCATCACGATCACCGTGAAGGCCATCGCGGACGGCAAGGTCAGCAACTACCTGGTCCGCAGGGCGCGGCCGGGCATGATGATCCAGCTCGACCAGGCGACCGGCGAGTTCGTGCTGCCGAAGGCCAAGCCCGCCAAGGTGCTCTACCTGACGGCCGGCAGCGGCATCACCCCCGCGATGGGCATGCTCCGCGACGCCCGGCTCGAGGACGTCGTGATGGTGCACTCCGCGCCGCGCCAGCAGGACGTGATCTTCCGCAACGACCTGCACGACCTCGTCGCGGACAAGAACCTGCAGCTCAAGGAGCTGCACACGGACACGGACGGCATGCTCGACATCGCCCGTCTCGACGAGCTGGTGCCCGACTGGGCCGAGCGCGAGACCTGGGCCTGCGGTCCCACCGGCCTGCTCGACGCCGCCGAGGCGCACTGGGCCGAGCACGGCATCCCCGAGCGCCTGCACACCGAACGCTTCCGCCCCACGGTCGTCGTGGTCGGCGACGGCGGCGCGGTCACGTTCGGCACCACCGGCAAGACGGTCGACGCGGACGGCGCCACGCCGCTGCTGGACGTCGGCGAGGAAGCCGGCGTGCTCATGCCGTCCGGGTGCCGCATGGGCATCTGCTTCGGCTGCAGCACGCCGCTCAAGGCAGGTGCCGTCCGCGACCTGCGCACCGGTGAGATCACCGAGGCCGAGCCGGGAGTGCTGGTGCAGACCTGCGTGTCCGCCGCGGCCGGCCCGTGCGAGCTCGAACGCTAGCCCCCGACATTCCTTCCTTCCCCCGCGAAGTGGCCTACCCCCAGCCACTGCTCCCCGGAAAGCGAGCTACATGACCGCCATCGACCCCACCGCCCACCTCACCGACGAGCAGATCGAGGAGCTCGGCCGCGAGCTCGACGCGATCCGCGACGAGGTGATCGCGAGCCGCGGCGAGAAAGACGCCGCCTACATCCGCAAGGTGATCGCGGCGCAGCGCAAGCTCGAGCTGGTCAGCCGGGGCATCCTGCTGTTCTCGATCTTCCCGCCGGCGTGGCTGATCGGCACCGCCGGTCTGTCCGTCGCGAAGATCATGGACAACATGGAGATCGGCCACAACATCCTGCACGGCCAGTGGGACTGGATGCGCGACCCGAAGATCCACTCCTCCACCTGGGACTGGGACCACGTCTCGCCGGCCGAGCAGTGGAAGCACTCGCACAACGAGCTGCACCACAAGTACACCAACGTGATCGGCAAGGACAACGACCTCGGCTACGGCATCATGCGCGTGGACGAGGACCAGAAGTGGCACCCGATCTACCTCGCGCAGCCGCTGTGGAACTTCATCAACGCCTGCTTCTTCGAGTACGGCATCGCCGCGTACGACCTGGAGCTGGGCAAGAACCTGCACAAGCGCCGCCGCAAGAGCCCCGAGTTCCGCGCGCGTGCAAAGGCCGTGGGCCGCAAGATCCGCAAGCAGGTGCTCAAGGACTACGTGATCCACCCGCTGCTGTCGGGCCCGTCGTTCCTCACCACGCTCGCCGCGACGTTCACCGCGAACCTGGTCCGCAACCTGTGGTCGCACTCGGTGATCATGTGCGGGCACTTCCCCGAGGGCGTGCAGGTCTTCGAGCGCCGGTCGATCAAGGGTGAGACGCGCGGCCAGTGGTACCTGCGCCAGATGATGGGCTCGGCGAACATCAGCGGCAGCAAGGCCATGCACTTCATGACCGGCAACCTGTCGCACCAGATCGAGCACCACCTGTTCCCGGATCTGCCGAGCAACCGGTACGCCGAGGTCGCGGTCAAGGTGCGCGCGTTGTTCGACAAGTACGAGCTGGAGTACGTCACCGGGCCGCTGCCCAAGCAGGTGTTCTCCGCGTGGCACAAGGTCTTCCGGCTCTCGCTGCCGAACAAGAAGCCCAAGGTCAAGACGCTGGACCGGGACAAGGAACTCGTCGCGGCGTAGTTCCGGTATGACCTCGATGAAGGGAACCT